>JAGOXU010000188.1 GCA_018059515.1 Ignavibacterium sp. | reverse complement strand
TGCTTGATCTTACAACTGAAAAATACAAAGCAGTAAATATTAACGTGGTAACCGATGAATCTACATTAATGGCAAGAAATGAAAATGTTGAAAAGCTGATTCAAAGTTTTTCTTTATCGTACAACGGTAATCGCACCTTGTTTGAAGCGCGTGGCGAAGTTTTTTCTGTTCCGACCGAAAATGGACCAGTTATCAATCTCACTCAATCTTCTGGAGTTGCAGAACGTTTTCCTGCATACTCACCGAATGGAAAATATGCCGCATACTTTTCAGATCGTTCCGGTGAATATGAATTAACTGTGCGTGATTTAGAAAACCCATCTCAAGAAAAAAAATTAACTTCACTCGGAGAAGGGTTTCGATACTCTATCTTCTGGGCACCAAACAGCAAAGCACTTGCATTTATTGATAAATCAATGACAATCCATATTTATGATTTTGATAAAGACAAAACAATAAAAGTTGATCAACAAAAATGGATGTACGAGGGCGATCTTGAAAACTTTTCTGTAAGCTGGTCTTCAGACAGCAGGTATCTTGCCTACGGAAAAGAACTTGATAGCAGAACCACGGCAATTGCAATCTTTGATACAAAAGAAGGAAAAGTTCATCAAGTTACTGCCGGATATTATAATGATTTAAAGCCGGTGTTTGATCCAGCCGGAAAATATTTATTCTTTTTAACCAACAGAAACTATAAACCTGTTTATAGTGATTTTGATAACACATGGATTTATCCAAACTCAACGCAAATTGCGGCTGTTAGTTTAACAAAGGATATTCCATCTCCGCTTGCACCAAAGAATGATTCAAGCATCGTAAAGAAAGATGAAGAAAAGAAAAACGATGCAAACAAAGATGAGAAGAAAGATGAAAAAAAGAATGATTTAAAAGTAAAAGATGTTAAAATTGATTTTGACGGCTTTGAGCAGCGGCTTGTGATACTTCCACCTGCGGCGGGTAACATCGCTAACCTGCAAGCTGTAACAGGTAAAGTTGTTTTTCATCGCATGCCAAATAATGGATCAGACGAAAAGAAAAAACCTGTTGCTTATTTTGATTTAGAAAAGCGTGAAGAAAAAGTAATCGTAGATGATGCTGATGTATTTCAAATATCTGCGGATGAAAAAAAGATTTTAATCTTAAATAAAAAATCTTATTCCGTTGTAGATGTTGCGCCTGATCAGAAGCTTGATAAAAAACTGCCAACGAACCAGCTTGAGATGACGGTTGTTCCGCGCGACGAATGGAATCAAATTTTTACAGACGTATGGAGATTGGAAAGAGATTTCTTTTACGATAAAAATATGCACGGCGTTGATTG
The DNA here is from genome assembly GCA_018059515.1 of Ignavibacterium sp. Classification (GTDB taxonomy): domain Bacteria; phylum Bacteroidota; class Ignavibacteria; order Ignavibacteriales; family Ignavibacteriaceae; genus IGN3. The sequence continues at coordinate 5,447 of JAGOXU010000188.1, read as the reverse complement.
GAATACAATGAAAAAACAATACGGCGCATTGATTGATAACGCAGTAACTCGCAGTGATGTAAATTATATTATTGGTGAATTGATTGCCGAACTAAATGCATCCCACACTTACCGCGGCGGCGGTGATGATGAAACTCCGCTCAACAGACCTGTTGGATATCTGGGTATTGATTGGGAATTAAAAAATAACGCTTACATGATTAAAAAGATTGTACGCGGCGCTCAATGGGATTCAGAAGTCCGTTCTCCGCTTGATGAATCCGCTTTAAAAGTTAATGAGGGTAATTACATACTTGCCGTTAATGGTGTTACAATCGATATTACAAAAGATCCGGCTTCTGCATTTGAAGGTCTTGCAGATAAAACTATCGAGCTAACGATTAATGATAAACCATCGCTTGATGGAGCCTGGAATATTATTGTTAAAACGATGGGCGATGAAACACGATTAAGAAATCTTGAATGGATTGAATCAAATAGAAAAAGAGTTGATGAAGCAACCAACGGAAAGATTGGATACATTTATGTGCCAAGCACTGGTATTGATGGACAGGACGAACTTGTGCGGCAATTTTATGCACAGTTTAGCAAAGAAGGATTAATAATTGATGAGCGATTTAACAACGGCGGGCAAATTCCTGATCGCTTTATCGAGCTTCTTAATAGAAAGCCGCTTGCCTTTTGGGCTGTTCGAGATGGAAAAAATTGGCAATGGCCTCCATTGTCTAATTTTGGTCCTAAGGTTATGCTAATAAATGGCTGGAGTGGTTCCGGTGGTGATGCATTTCCGGATTATTTCCGTAAAGCGGGGCTTGGTCCTCTAATCGGAACAAGAACCTGGGGCGGATTGATTGGAATTACCGGAGCACCGACATTGATTGACGGCGGAAGCGTTACAGTTCCAACTTTTCGAATGTATAACCCGGATGGAACATGGTTTAAAGAAGGACACGGCGTAGATCCGGATATTGATGTGCCCGAAGATCCTGCAACTTTATCAAAAGGTGTTGATGTTCAGCTTGAAAAAGCTATTGATGAAGTTATGCGGTTGCATAAACTAAATCCGCCTATTAATCCAAAACAACCTCCATACGAAAAGAGATAAATTTTATTAAAGGCGATCTAAAACGGTCGCCTTTTTTCATAATCTATTAACATTCATTTTATTATCTTGCCAATAAAATTTTAAAGAAAAGACAAAAATGAAACTTCGTTTATTTATTACGATAAATGTCTTAATGCTGTTTTTTGTTACTGTAACAGCGCAAACAATTAATGTAAAAATTATAGAAACCAGCGATGTACATGGCGCAATTTTTCCATACAGTTTAAAAGATAATAGAGAAATAAATTCTTCACTTGCTCGAGTTTCAACATACCTTAATCAGCAGCGTGCGGATACAAATCAAATAATATTTCTTTTGGATAACGGCGACATAATTCAGGGTAATCCTGCTGTTTACTATTACAACTTTGAAAAGACAGATACCATAAATCTTTATGCCGATGTGATGAATTATTTGAAGTACGATGCAGGCACAGTTGGAAATCATGATATTGAAACCGGGCACGCTGTTTATGATAAGTTTAATAAAGAAATAAATTTTCCCTGGCTCGCGGCTAATGCTATTAACACAACAACGAATGAACCTTACTTTAAACCTTATACAACAATTGAAAGAGGTGGAGTAAAAATTGCTGTGCTTGGTTTGATAACACCTGCAATTCCGCAATGGCTGCCGGAAAAGATTTGGAGCGGAATGCGATTTGACGACATGATCGAAACAGCAAAAAAATGGGTTAAAAAAATTAGAGAAACTGAACAGCCTGATTTGATGATCGGTTTATTTCATGCCGGAGTTGATTATACCTATAACGATCAAAATGAAAACACACCAATGAATGAAAATGCTTCCCGTCTTGTTACAGAAAAAGTTCCCGGGTTAGATGTTGTGTTTGTTGGTCATGATCATTCGGGCTGGAATTTTACAACAAAAAACCCTGATGGAAAAGATGTTTTAATACTTGGCACAACTGCCGGGGCGCAAAATGTTGCAGTTGCAAACTATACTTTAAAATATGATAAGATGTGTATGATTTATGATAAAAAAGAAATTAGGGGCGAGCTTGTTGATATGAAAGATTATGCAATCGATCAGAACTTTGTAAATCACTTTAGTAAAAATCTTGAGGCAGTTAGAAATTATATTTCTCGTCCTGTTGGTGAGTTTACAGAAATGATTTCATCTCGCGAATCAATGTTTGGTCCATCTAAGTTTGTGGATTTAATTCACACAGTACAGCTTGCATTAACTGATGCTGATGTTTCCTTTACCGCACCATTATCTTTTAACGCTAAAATTGATGCTGGAAAGATTTTTGTTCGTGATATGTTTGATCTTTACAGATACGAAAACTTTTTATATACAATGGAATTAAGCGGGCAGGAAATAAAAGATTATCTTGAGTATTCTTACGGCAACTGGATGAATCAAATGAAGGATGAAAATGATCATCTATTAAAATTTAAACTTGATGAAAAAGGTAATCTCATTTATTCTGAGCGATCGAAATCACCTGAACTTGAAGAAAGATATTATAATTTTGATTCCGCCGCAGGAATTGAATATGTTGTTGATGTTACCAAACCGGCAGGAGATAGAGTAAAAATAATTAAGTTTTCAAACGGTAATGTGTTTGAACTAAACAAAAAATATAAAGTTGCAATTAATTCATATCGCGGTAATGGCGGCGGCGGGCATTTAACTCGTGGTGCTAAAATTCCACAAGAGGAATTATCAAAGCGCATTATCAATTCTACAGAAAAAGATTTACGCTACTTTGTAATGAAGTGGATTGAAAATAAACAAACAGTAAAACCAAAACTTATTGGCAACTGGAAAGTCGAGCCTGAAAATTTTTGGCAGGCAGGTAAAGAAATAGATTATAAACTATTATTTAAATAACACAATGGGACACAGATAACACTGATTATACTGATTTCCGCTGATCGAATCCGTGTGAATCCGTTAATTCCGCGTTCTATTATTTTTTTAAAACTAAAAGATTGAGAGCATGAACACAACAAAAAGCACACAGTTATTTGCAGAAGCAAAAAAATATATTCCTGGTGGAGTTAACTCGCCAGTAAGAGCATTTAAATCCGTTGGCGGCGATCCACTGTTTATTAAGCGTGGCGAAGGATCTAAGTTTTATGATGTTGATGGGAACGAATACATCGATTACATCGGTAGCTGGGGACCGCATTTATTTGGGCACAATCCGCCATTTATAATGGAAGCTTTAAAACGCGCATTTGAAAATGGAACAAGCTTTGGCGCTCCGACTGAACTTGAAGTTAAGATGGCTCAACTTATTACTGAATTGGTTCCATCTGTAGAAATGGTTAGAATGGTTAACAGTGGAACAGAAGCTACAATGAGTGCTGTTCGGGCTGCGCGTGGATTTACTGGGCGAGATAAATTTATAAAATTTGAGGGCTGCTATCACGGACACGCCGATTATTTTCTTATCAAAGCTGGAAGTGGTGCGCTTACTCTTGGCGTTCCAACATCCCCGGGAGTTACAAAAGGAAATGCTGCAGACACCTTACTTGCTGATTACAACGATATCAACTCTATAAAAAAACTTGTTAGCGAATACCACGGACAAATAGCCGCTGTAATCATCGAGCCGATTGCAGGTAACATGGGTGTTGTATCGGCTAACGAAAAATTTTTGGCTGAGCTGAGAGAGATCTGCAACGAAGAAGGTATCGTTTTAATTTTTGATGAAGTGATGACAGGATTTCGTGTAGCGGCTGGCGGCGCACAAGAAATTCTTGGTGTAAAACCAGATTTAACAACATTTGGAAAAATTATTGGCGGCGGTTTGCCCGTTGGTGCATTTGGCGGCAAGCGAAAAATTATGGAAATGCTTTCACCGAGTGGTCCTGTTTATCAGGCTGGAACATTAAGCGGTAATCCACTTGCAATGGCAGCAGGGTTTGCGGCATTATCATACATTAAAGAACATCCTGAAATTTATGTTCAGTTGGAAAAAGCTTCTATGTATTTAGAAAATGGATTTAAAGAAAACTTAAAATCTGTTGGAAAAAACTATGCAATGAATCGAGTTGGTTCTATGATGTGTATGTTCTTTACAGAAAACCCTGTTAATGATTTTAACTCAGCTTTAAAATCCGATACAACATTGTATGGAAAATATTTTCACCAAATGTTAAATCGCGGTATCTATCTTGCACCCGCACAGTTTGAGGCTTTATTTGTTTCTACTACACATACAAAAGAAGATTTAGATAAAACAATTAAAGCGCATAAAGAAAGTGTGCATAACTCTAAGTAATGCTTAGTTTGTTAATTTGATAGTTTAATATTAAAAAGAATCGAACGGACTTTTTATTTTTTTTACCGACACGGGGTTAATATGAGTATAAATTTGAGTGGTTGATAGATGCTTATGTCCTAACAGTTCCTGAATAAACCGAATGTCTGTCCCATTATCTAAAAGGTGCGATGCAAAACTGTGGCGTAATGAATGTACAGTAACTCTTTTTTTTATGCCTGCAATTTTAACTGCTTTATTAAAAATCTGTTGAATGCTGCGCGGTGAATAACAATCACCAAACTGTCCTACAAATAGATATTTCTTAGGTTTATACTCAATAAAATAATCCCGCAGTAATTCTAATAGTTTAGGCGATAACATAACATACCTGTCATTTCTGCCTTTAGCATTTACTATCTTAACTGTCATAGCCGAAGAATCTATGTCTTTTATTTCAAGATTTACTGCCTCAGATATTCTTAAACCGCAGGAATAAATTGTTGATATTATTGCTTTGTGTTTCAAGTTGTCTATCGAACTAATAATCTTTTTAACGTCATTAACCGTAAGAACATTTGGCAGGCTGTTTGGTTTTTTCATTTTTATAAAAAAATCAAAGTCTATTTCTTTTTTTAGTACATCAAGATACAGGAAGCGAATTGCTGCAAGTGATTGTTTCATGGATGAGTAAGAGAACAATTTCTCTTGTTTTAAATTATTAAAATAGTCTAACAAAACTTTAGAGTTAACGTCTGATACTTTTGAATTTTTAATATAGTCTAAAAAGAGAGTTAAATGGTGAAGATACGCTTTTTCGGTTTGAGGAGCGTAATTTTTTATGTGCAGCAGCTTACTGTAGTTTTCAATTAGTTCTAATCTTTTCATATTTTATAACCCAATAACTTATAAATATTAGTTATTACGAAATTAATATAGTTTTTAAAGAAGATTATACGCAATATTGCGTAAAGAATTATGTTAGCGTTCACCCTAAAAAGCAACTCCCTCAGAAAAAAATCGTTGAAAAAAGAAAAAATATTGAAAAATGAATTATATTTGCCAAATAATGTCAAGACAAAAATATGTCAATAATCTTTGGT
>JAGOXU010000187.1 GCA_018059515.1 Ignavibacterium sp. | reverse complement strand
TCAGATGTTTTTACTTCCAACAAAATGTTTTGCACCTTATCAAGTTTTTCAGCTCGCTGATTTATTTCTTCAAGAAGCTCAAGCGAATCAACCGAGTGAATTAACTCAGCAGCTTTTACAGCGTATCTAACTTTATTCTTTTGAAGCGATCCGATAAAATGCCAAACTACCTCGTTGCCAAGTTTTTCAAATTTAAGAGTAAGTTCCTGAGCACGGTTTTCACCAAAATCCGTTAATCCACAATTTTTTGCTTCGATGATTTTATCAACACCAAAATATTTTGAAACTGCAATAAGCTTTACATCTTCAGATTTTCTACTGGAACGCTTACAAGTTTCTTCTATTTTTCGCCTTAAAACGGCTAAATTTTCAACAATCATTTTAAAATTAGGACGTGAATTTATCCTGATAATTCATAAAAAACAAAGAATTTATAAGGATTTTTAATAATTAAGTTTTGATCATTTACAATTAATTGCCATTACTTAAAAAGGCTGTGTGAAAATTTGCAATCGTCAGGCTGAGCGGACCTGCCTGCGGTAGGCAGGGACGAAGCCGAGCATTATTTAATAAATTCACATCTCGACCTGCCTGCCGGTAGGCGAGCTTCGCTCGATGTGACGCTTTTTTAGATTTTATCACAGTCTCTAAAAGTCGTGGCAATTTCAAGAAATTTTCTACTAAATAGAAAATATGCTTTAATTTCTATTGCAAATATAACCTTTACTTAAGTGAAGTGCTTAGAAAGTGAAATGAAAATAAATTGGGAATGCTCTAAACTTTTATTAGCGGTTTTCGATAATTAAAGTAACTGGGGTGAATCCTGATTCAGTTCTTAGCCTCAAGAACTGAAATTTTTCAGAAACAGATAAAAAAAGAGATCTTCGGATCTCTTTTTTTTATTCCAACCAAATCAATTACAACCGCTTGTTTAGAAATTTTTAGTAATTTTGATTGTTATTATTCACAATTTATTCCGGAGAAATTATGGGTTACGAATTATTAGATCAAATTAAATCTAAAGCAAAATCAAAAAACAAAACTATCATCCTACCAGAATCCCACGATGAAAGAGTTCTTAAAGCCGCAGAAATTTTAACCAAAGAAAAAATCTGTAAAGTAATTACACTTGGCAATCCAGCAAAAGTAAATGAAGATGCAAAAAAACTTGGTGTGGATTTAACCGGTGTTGAAATTATCGACCACGCAACTCATCCAAAGTTTGATGAATTTGCAAATATCTATTATGAACTGCGCAAGAAAAAAGGAATGACTCCTGAGCAAGCAAAAGAAACAATGAAGCGCGATCTTTTCTTTGCTGCAATGATGCTTCGTGAAGGATTGGTTGATGGAAGTGTTGCCGGTTCATTTGCTTCAACTGCTGATGTTATGAAAGCGGGAATTCAAATAGTTGGAATGCCGCAGGGAATTTCAATTGTGTCAAGTTTCTTTTTGATGTTGTTTAAAGATAAAGCTTACAGTTTTGCAGATTGTGCAGTTGTTCCAAATCCAGATGCAGAGCAGCTTGCAGATATTGCAATATCAACAGCAGATAATCATAAAAAATTAACCGGTGAAGAACCGCTTGTTGCAATGCTTTCTTTTTCAACAAAGGGCAGCGCAAAACACGAACTTGCAGATAAAGTTATTGCAGCAACCGAAATTGTAAAAACCAAAAGACCTGATTTAAATGTTGATGGCGAACTACAATTTGATGCTGCAATTATTGAATCAATCGGGAAGAAAAAAGCACCTGAAAGTAAAGTTGCGGGCAAAGCAAATGTATTGGCTTTTCCGGATTTAAACGCTGGAAATATTGGTTACAAAATTGCGCAACGTTGGGGCGGCGCGGAAGCAGTTGGTCCGATGGTCCAGGGATTGAAAAAACCATTTTTTGATTTAAGTCGTGGTTGCAGTGTTGCTGATATTGTAAACACAGCATCAATAAATGTTTTGATGGGATAAAAAAAATTCCTCCGAACCAATCGCTTTTATAGTTTACAAACCCAGTTCCTTAAAGGAACTGGGTTTGTTTTTATAACAATTGCCAACTGGTAATTCAAAATCGCAGGACGGAGTCTTGCGCTACGAATCACACATTGGCAATTGCCCACACAAAAACTTTTTCTTAAGTTCACTCATCAAAAACTAATCTTTAAATGAATTTAATTCTAGTTACAATTTTTGTATTTGTACTTAACCTTCCGTTTGGATATTGGCGCGCAAATGTACCTAAATATAAGTTTCAATGGGCGTTGGCGATTCATATTCCGGTTCCGTTTATAATTATTGCAAGAATTTATTCCAATATTGGATTTGAGCTTTATACTTATCCAATATTAGTTGGTGCCTTTTTTCTTGGGCAATTTGCTGGAAAGTATTTATACTCAAAAAGAAAAAGTCTTGGTCACACTCCAATTACTTCTTGTTTGATAATGGATTTAGTTAGACAAAATTGATTTAATAATTAAAGTAAAGGATGCTTATGCAAAAGATAATATCAAATTTTATTTATGTAATTATAATTACACTCCTGCTTTTTCACCATCATACTCAAGCAGGTAAAAATCCCAAAGGAAGTAAAATGAATAGTAACATTAGCAAAATAACTGTAAAAGATATTAATGGAAAAGAAGTAAAGTTATCTGACTATAAGGGTAAAGTTTTATTGATTGTAAACGTTGCAAGTTATTGCGGTTTCACAAAACAGTATTCCGGTTTGGAAGAAATCTATAAGAAGTATAAAGATAAAGGATTTGAAATTCTTGCTTTCCCTTGTAATCAATTCGGAGAACAGGAACCTGGTACAAATGAAGAAATCAAAAACTTTTGTTCTTCAAAATTTGATGTTACGTTTAAGTTGTTTGATAAGGTTGATGTAAACGGAAAAGATAAATCTCTTTTATACTCAATCCTTACAGATAACGAAGTAACAGGCAAAGCGGATGTTAAATGGAATTTTGAAAAGTTTTTGATTGATAATAACGGGAATGTTGTTGCAAGATATTTAAGTAAAGTTGAACCAACAAGTGATGAACTAACTTCGGCAATCGAAAAAGAATTGAAAAAATAGTTAGATGATAATAATATGTCATCCTTCGCTTCCACTTAGGATGACTCTTATTTCAATCCCATTTGCTGTTTAACCCAAAGCTTTGCATTTATAATTTGTTTATGCTCAATATTTAATGTTACGCCAATTTTTTTAATTAAATTATCCTCATACTGATTAAGTTTTTCATCCTTATAAATCAATCTCCATAGGCTTTCAATCAATTCTAATTTTTCATCCTGAGAAAAGGATTTGTTAATCTCACCCGAAAACTCAAATAAACTAACACTGTATTTTACTCGTTGTTCCGCAAGCTGCATAAGCTCATTAACATAATTATCATCTAAATTAAAAGTGGATTTCATTTCATCGATAATAAAATTTCTTTCTTCATCCGTAAAAACGCCGTCTGCTTTAGCCATTTCAATAAACAACGCACAAGCAGCAACTTCAACTTTTCTATTTTTATTACTCGAGGTTGAATCGGTATCAATCTTATTCTTTTCTGTTTCATTTTCCAAAAAAATATTTTTTAAGTACTCAAACATAAAATTATATCCTATCTAATTCACTTAACAAATCAGGAACATCTAAAGGTTTTGTAACCATAATTAAATTTCCATCTTCATCTTTCGGCCATTGTTCAACAAGTTTATCGCAGTATAATTCAATGCCGTTTCCATCGGGGTCTTTGATATAAATAGATTCCGAAACACCATGATCTGATGCACCTTCAAGCGGGTAATTCGCTTCCCATAATCTTTTGAAAGCCTTTGCAAGGTCTTCTCTTGAAGGGAAAAGTATTGCGTAGTGATAAAGACCTGTGTGTCCTTCAGGCGCTGGAGTAGCATTTTCACCAGCCCAGGTATTTAAACCGATATGATGATGATAATTACCAGACGAAAGAAACACAGCGTTTTTTCCAAATCTTGCCGTAACTTGAAAACCAAGCAGGTCTCTATAAAACGCTAAAGCTCTATCAAGATTAGCAACGGTTAAATGAACATGTCCAATTCTAGTCCGGGGATTTAATTCGTAATCCATCAAACTCCAATATTTTATTTATGATTAACTTTTACTGGTTTTACTTTCCAGATTTTTTCTGAATATTCTTTTACTGATCTATCGCTGGAAAATTTTGCAACCCGTGCTACGTTGTAAATTGATTTTTTTGTCCATTCTTCTTTTTTCTTATACAAAGCTGCAACTTTATCCTGTGCATCAATGTAGGCTTGATAGTCTGCAAACAGGCAGTAATAATCTACATTAATCAATCCGCGAATCATGTCATCAAAAATTCCAAACTCTTTTGGATTAAAAAAGTTAGTTGCAATCATATCAACAACTTTTTTTAAATTTTCATTCTTCTCATAGTAATCTTTCGGGTTATAACCATTAGCCTTTAATTTAACAACTTCATCAGCAAGCAAACCAAAAATAAAAATATTATCATCACCAACTTCTTCTCTAATCTCAACATTTGCACCATCCATTGTACCGATAGTTAGTGCGCCATTTAAAGCAAACTTCATATTACCTGTTCCGGAGGCTTCCAATCCGGCTGTAGAAATTTGTTCTGAAAGATCAGATGCAGGAATAATTTTTTCTGCCAATGTAACAGAATAATTTTTTAGAAAAACTACTTTTAATTTATCACCAACATCGGGATCATTATTAACAACATCTGCAACACAGTTAATTAGTTTGATAATCATTTTTGCAGCTTGATATGCAGGCGCAGCTTTTCCGCCAAAAATAATTGTACGCGGAACCATTTTAATTTTTGGATTACGTTTTATCCTATTATAAAGTGTAATAATGTGAAATACATTTAACAATTGTCTTTTGTATTCGTGGAATCTCTTTATCTGTACATCAAAGATTGAATCCGGATTAATTTTTATGTGATGTTCGTTTTCGATATAGTCAATTAGGACTTTTTTGTTATTCCATTTAATTCTTTGCCAGTACTCGATAAAATCTTTATCGTTTACAAATTTTTCTATTTTTTTAATTTGAACAAGATCTTTTATCCAGTCCGGTCCAATTCTTTCAATTAGCAATTGAGCTAATAAAGGATTTGCAGAAACAAGCCATCTTCTGGGGGTGATACCATTTGTTACATTAATAAATTTCTTTGGAAATATTTTGTTGAAATCGGGAAAAATTCTTTTCTTCAATATTTCCGTATGCAGTGCGGCAACACCATTAACAGCAAAGCTGCCAACAATTGCAAGGTTAGCCATTCTAACTCGTTTATCTGTACCGGTAGAAATGATTGAAAGTTTTTCTAATACTGCTGGATCTTTAGAATAATTTTTTCTTACATCCTCTAAAAACCTTCTGTTGATTTCATAAATTATCTGAAGATGTCTCGGAAGAAGTTCACCAAAAATTTGTTCAGACCATTCTTCTAAAGCTTCCGGTACAACTGTGTGATTTGTATATGCAAATGTTTTTGAAGTGATGCTCCACGCCTTATCCCAATTCATATTTTCGTCATCAATGAGTATTCGCATTAACTCTGGTATTGCAACAACAGGGTGAGTATCATTTAACTGCACACAGGTTTTATCGGCAAACTTATCAAAAGTTTTATCCGCTATTTTATATTTTCTAATAATATCCTGTAAAGTTGCAGAGACGAAAAAATACTGTTGTTTTAATCTTAAAAACTTTCCTTCAACATAAGTGTCGTTTGGATAAAGAACTTTTGAAATTGTTTCAGAATCATTTTTGCTTGCAACTGATTCTACATAATTGCCTTTATTAAAATCATCAAATTTAAAATCTATCGCCGCCTTTGCCCGCCACAATCGTAAATTGTTTACTGTTTGGTTTTTATAACCCGGAACAGGCACATCATAAGCTATAGCAAAAACATTTTCTGTATCAACCCATTTAAAACCAAGCTCTCCATTTCCTTTATCATAAGAATCTGTTCTGCCATAAAATTGCACTTTATATTGAAGAGATTTTCTTAGCAGGTCCCATGGGTTTCCATCACGAAGCCAATTATCGGCGCGTTCAACTTGGTAACCATTTTCTATATCCTGTTCAAAAATTCCGTACTCATAACGAATTCCATAACCAAAAGCAGGAAGCTGAAGTGTTGCCATAGAATCAAGATAACAAGCTGCTAACCTTCCCAAGCCGCCATTACCCAATCCCATATCTGGTTCTGTTTCCGTTATCTCTTCAAGATCGTAACCATCACGATCAAGAATTACGCTGCACTCATTATAGTAATCTAAATTAATAAGAGCGTTCCCAAGAATTCTTCCCATCAAATATTCCAATGAAAGATAGTAAACACGTTTTACATCTTTATCGTGATAAATTTTTTGTGTTCGCAGCCAGCTTCTAACCATTCTATCACGCACTGCAAGTGAAAGCGCTGTATAAGCATCAGCGGCGGTTGCAGTATTTTTATCTTTAACTAAAGTAAATTCAAGGTGTTCTGCAAATTGGTTTGATAAAGAAAAACTTGCCGGATCTTCTTTATCCGTAAAAAATATTGTTTCAGGTTCTTTTTTAGCCATGTTAAAATGATTTCCTTAATAAATTTAATCTAAAATGTTGAGGCAAATTTACCCTCATATAGTTTTAATACAAAATTAAATGCTTTTAAATAATTAGGATTTTATAATAGATGCGAGAAAAGGCAATTAACTTTTTAACCGCAAACCCAACTCCTAAAAAGGAATTGGGTTTGTTATCTAAATAATAATAT
>JAGOXU010000186.1 GCA_018059515.1 Ignavibacterium sp. | reverse complement strand
AGATGTAACTGTTACTCACAGTATTTCCAGCATTGCAAAAAGAACCTGGGGCAGCATCAAGGCAATGTTTAGATAATAAACTGTGAATCATTTCTCGGCTTTTATAACTCTCCAAAAATTTTCCTTCTTTTCAATTTTTAATCTAAAACATTTTATACTTTTTTCTATTGCATTTTTTATTGGATGTTCATCAACAAAACGGTTGTATTCAGATGACTATTACGATTCTAATTCCGCAGAAATTATTAGAGTTTTGTTGGATAATAGTGCATCAGATTTAACTATTACAGTAAATGATTTGGTTTTTATTTCAGATGAAAATGAATTATTAGCAAAGGTTAATTCCGGTAACAAGTTAAGATTTAGTGTTGAATCTGAAAAAGTAAATCTTGCAATTGGTGACAAAGATTTTACTTCAAAATTTTTTTTTATAACTCCATCTTCCGAAAACGGAATAATAAAAGTAAATGATAAAAAATATCGCGGAAGAATATTGGTTTCTGTTTATGATTCTGAAGTAAAAATTGTAAATCAAATTAGTTTGGAAGATTATGTTAAAGGTGTAATGATTAAAGAAATGCCGGTTGGTAAAGGCACGGAAAACTATCAAGCACTAAAAGCCTTTTCAATCTGTGCAAGAACTTATGCCTTTAATAAAATGAAAGAGAATAAAATTGTTTTTGATATTTATCCTGATACACGCGATCAGGTTTACGGCGGTGTTGATGGTGAAACTGCGATAACAAACGATATTGTTGATGAAACAAAAGGGCAGATGTTGTTTTATGATAATCAGCCTGCAACGATTTTTTATCACTCCACTTGCGGCGGATATACTGAGGATGTAATTAATGTATTTAGTAAAAATGTAATTCCATATTTAAATGGTGTAAAAGATGGTGATGAACCATTTTGTAAAATTTCTCCAAGATATGAATGGACAGAAAGCTATTCCGAAACAGTTTTTATCAATCGCTTGTTAAATGCAAAATTGATCGACAATGAAATTTATAAAATCTCAAATATTCAAGTTAATTCAAGATTTAAATCCGGAAGAGTAAATGAACTTGAAATTAAATTAATTAGCAGTATTGGTGATGAGAAAATTGTTTTACTTTATGGCAACGGAATGCGAACAATTATCAGAAGCAGCGATGGAAAATCAATTTTAAGAAGTACATTGTTTGAAATAAAAACTGATATTAATAAAAACGTAATTATTAACGGCAATGGAAACGGACACGGCGTTGGTATGTGTCAGTGGGGCGCAATTGGGCAATCAAAAAAAAATATAGATTATAGAAAAATATTAAATCACTACTTTCCCGGAACAGTAATAAAAAATTTTTATGATTAACAATTCAGTACCAATTTATCTCGCATCAAAATCTCCGAGAAGAAGAAAATTACTAAAGCAGCTAAATCTAAAATTCAAATCATTCGGTATTGATATGGATGAGTCAATCCATAAAAATGAAAAACCATTTAAAGCAGTTACAAGATTATCTAAAGAAAAACTTAATCTTGCTAAAACAAAAATAAAAACAGGAATAATAATTACTGCGGATACAATTGTCGTTTTTAATAAAACAATACTCGGTAAACCAGTAAATAAAAAAGATGCGTTTAGAATTTTAAAATATCTCAGCGGAAAAACTCACGTAGTTTACACAGCGTATTCAATTTATAATTCTATAAACAACAAAACCATTACTGAGTACGAAAAAACCGAAGTTACTTTTCATGAACTTTCTGATGAAGAAATTAATGATTACATCGCCGGCGGAAGCCCAATGGATAAAGCCGGTGCTTATGGAATACAGGATGATTTTGGCGCAGTGTTCATCAAAAAAATAAATGGATGCTATTACAATGTTGTTGGATTGCCGCTTGCAAAATTTTATCACGCTTTTTTAAGGATTCTATAATTGCTTCAGAAAATAAGAAATAGAATATTTATTTCAGTTGCGTTGGCTGCAATCATCTACCTTGGATTTATGATTTATGTAGATTTTGAAAAAGTTCTCAGTTCATTTAAAGAGTTTAACTGGTTATTGTTACCAATCTTACTTCTTCTTTCATTGGGCAATTACATCTCAAGATTTTTTAAATGGGAATACTATCTAAAAATTATAGAAGTAAAACTTCACAAGTTAGATTCGCTTTCAATTTTTATGTCCGGTTTGATTATGAGTGTAACTCCGGGTAAAATGGGCGAGCTTCTAAAATCATATCTTGTAAAACAAGTTAATGGCACATCGATAAGTAAAACAGCACCAATTGTTTTTGCAGAACGTGCAACAGATTTTTTATCATTAACAATTCTTGCTCTTGCTGGCGCATATTTTTATGATTACGGAAAAAACATAATTATAATAATTGCTGTGATATTAATCAGCGGATTGATAATAATATCTAACAAAAATTTGTTCCATAAAATCATTTTACTCCTTTCCCAAATCAGGTTTATATCAAAACATGTTTTAAAGATTCAAACTGCTTATGAATCATCTGCAAAACTTTTAGCTTTTACTCCTTTGATTTTAATGACGATGCTAAGTGTTGTCTCTTGGGTATTTGAGTGCTTAGGTTATTACATCATTCTTACAAATTTTAATCTTAAGGTCGATGTAATGTGGGCATTTTTTAGTTATAGTTTTGCCACAATTGTTGGTGCACTTTCTATGATGCCCGGCGGACTTGGAGTAACCGAAGGTTCGTTAACATTAATGCTTGTTAAAAAAGGATTATCTGAAAACAATGCTTTTGCCGCAACATTTATTGTTCGGGCTGTTACGTTGTGGTTTGCAGTATTGGTTGGAGCAATAAGCGTATTGTTTTATCAAAAAAGATTTGGAAGGATTGTTCTTGAATCTAACAATCTTTAAAAAAATGAAGCCTAATATTTTTGCTAATAATTAATAAAAATTTTTCATAAAAAAACAGTGAAATTGAATAAAGTAACTTTAATAATTGATTATGAACAAAATTGATAAAAATTTCTTCATTGTACTTTAATTATTTTAATGTGATTTAGTAGCCAAAAATTCCCTTTTACACACCTTAATTTATATTTTTCCTTGATTTTAGGACACCCTATTGATATATTTTGACACGCAATTTATAAATGAAAGGAGATTGACATGTCACAGGATAATAATATCGCAAAAGGATTTTTAATAGGATTTTTAGCAGGTGGTGCAATAGGTGCTGTTGTTGCATTGTTAACTGCCCCAAAGAGCGGCAGAGAATTACGTGCGGATATAAAATCTAAATCAGAAGAATATTTTGATGAAGCTGAAAAATATCTATCCGATGCAAAAGACAAAGCCCGCGAATTGATAAACGAAGGAAAGAAAAAATCCGAAAAAATTATTCACGATGCTAGATCTAAATCTGAAGATATTTTGAAAGATGCCGAAAAAGCTTTTAAAGATGCAAAAGTAAAAACCGCAGATGTTTATGCAACCGGCAAAGAAAAATTTGAATCGGAAGCTGAAAGAATTAAATCTTCAGTTAAAGCGGGTGTAGATGCTTATAAAGAAGCTAAAAATTCTTAGATAGAAATATTATGGAAGTAACTGAAATATTTACAATAGTATTGCTTCTTTCTGCATCGGCACTTTGTATTGCGCTGATTTTCTATTTGAATAAAATTGTAAAATCAGTGCAATCAATTAATACTAACATTCAAGATTTATCTACTAACCTTAAGCCGCTTATTCAAACCTCAATAGAGTTTTCTAATAATCTCAATAAAATGACTTCCAAAGCAACCGAACAATTGGAGATCTCTAAATCAATTGTTAGTGATTTTAGAGAGCGTGCTGATAGATTATTGAGTATAGAATACAAAATCCGCAGCGGAGTTGAAGATACTGTTATGCCATTTGTCAAAAATTTGAACGCTGTTGGAAAAGGAGTTGAAACATTTTGGAGAAACTTCAAAAATAAGTAATCGTTTAATTTCTCACCTTAAAAATATTTAGGAGGAGTTCCCTTGAAAGAGTACGCACCCGAATCAATACGTAATATTGCTCTAATCGGTCACGGTGGAGGCGGTAAAACTTCAGTATCAGAGTTAATGTTATTTACTGCAGGCGAAATAAATAGAATCGGTAATGTTTTAGAAGGTAATACAATATCCGATTACACATCCAACGAAATCGAAAAACAAATTTCAATTTCAACTGCACTAATGCACATCGAATGGAATAATAAAAAGATTAATATTTTAGATACACCGGGTTATTCAGATTTTATTGGTGAAGTAAAATCTGCAATGAAGGTTTGCGATACCGCTATAATGGTGTTAAAGTCTGCTGAAGGTGTAGAAGTTGGATCAGAAGTTAGCGGAAAGTTTGTTGATGAATTTGGGCTTCCATCCGCAATCTTAATTAATAAAGTTGATAATGAACATTCCAATTTTGATGAAACTTTAGATAAAGCAAAACAAAGATTAACAAATGGTGCAATTGCAGTTACATTTCCTGCAATTGAAGGAGTAACTTTTGATACAGTTATTGATGTATTAAAAATGAAAGCGTTTACTTATGGTGATGCTGGCTCCAAAAAAATTACTGAAACAGAAATTCCGGAAAACTTAAAATCAAAAGCTGAAGAACTTCGTACAGAATTGATCGAGAAGATTGCTGAAACAAATGAAACTTTAATGAATAGGTATTTTGAAGATGGTTCATTAAGTGATGCTGATATTGAAACAGGTTTGAAAGCCGCAATAATTGGCAGAAGTTTAACTCCGGTTTTTGCGTTCTCTTCAACCAAAGCAGTTGGAGTAAATAATTTTTTAGATTTTATAGCGGCATATTTCCCATCTCCTGTTGATAGAGGCGGCGAGGAAGCAACGCTTAGCGGCAAATCTGAAAAGATTTTGATAAAACCCGATGCAAATGGTGAACCTGTTTTATTTATTTTTAAAACAATTGCTGAGCAGCATGTTGGTGAACTTTCTTTATTTAAAGTTTATTCCGGAACTGTAAAAGCAGGATTAGATTTATTAAATGAAACAAACAGCAAAATTGAAAGATTAAGTCAGTTATCAGTTCTAAATGGTAGAAACAGAACCGATGTACCTCAGATTTCCGCAGGCGATTTGGGCGCTGTCGTTAAACTTAAAGATACTCATACAAATAATACTCTTGCTTCAAAAAACCTTTCTGTAATTATCAGCCCGATTGAATTTCCCGAGTCTGTAATTCGTAGTGCAATCTTACCAAAAGCAAAAGGCGATGAGGATAAAATTGCAAGCGGACTGCATACATTGCATGAGGAAGATCCATCTTTCTTTGTAAAATTTGATCCTGAAATTTCTCAGACGATTATTTCAGGACAAGGCGAGCTTCAACTTTCACTTGCTGCTAAACGATTAAAGGAAAGATATAAAGTTGATGTTGATCTTGTTGAACCAAAAATTCCATACCGTGAAACCATTAAAGGCAGAACTGATGATGTTGAGTACAAACATAAAAAGCAGTCTGGCGGTAGAGGGCAGTATGGACACGTGCATTTTAAAATGGAACCTTTACCAAGAGGTACCGGTTTTGAATTTGTGAATGCTATTGTTGGTGGTGTAGTTCCGGGAAGATTTATTCCTGCCGTAGAAAAAGGAATAATTGAAACCATGTCCAAAGGTGTTTTATCTGGTAATCAGGTAATAGATGTAAGGGTTACTTTGCATTTTGGTTCTTATCATGACGTTGATTCTGATGAAATGTCTTTTAAACTTGCTGCAAATCAGTGTTTTAAAAAAGGATTTTTGGAATGCAAACCTTGCTTGCTTGAACCAATTTACGAAGTTGAAGCTAAAGTTCCTGATGAGTATATGGGTGATGTAATGGGTGATATATCCAGCAAGCGCGGAAAAATTTTAGGAATGGATTCTGACGGACATTTTCAGATTATAAAAGCTCACATTCCGCTTTCGGAGCTGTACAAGTATTCTTCACAACTTAGAAGTATAACTCAAGGACGCGGAGTTCATAAACGTAAATTCTCTCACTACGAAGAAGTTCCAAAAGAGGTTGAACAAAAAGTAATTGATGAGTATAATAAATCTCGTGAAGAGGATAAATAATTTTAAGGCGGAACCTTGTTTCCGCCTTTTTAATTTAAGGTAAACTATGGAAAAACTCTGGTCACCATGGCGATCAAAATATATCGAATCTTTTAAGTCTGATGAAGATAAAACAAAATGTATTTTTTGCCAGATGCTTTCGTTCGATCCAAATGATGATGATAATCTTTTGGTAGATATGGGCGAGCATACATTTACAGTAATGAATCTTTATCCTTATAATAACGGTCATTTAATGATAGTACCCAAAAGACACACAAATGATTTTGCGGGATTAAAAGAAGTTGAAGTGACCGAATCTTTTCAAAAACTGCAGCTTGCAGAAAAAGCTTTGCGAAAAGTTCTAAATCCAAATGGTTTTAATATTGGTGCTAATATTGGTAGAGTTGCAGGCGCAGGAATTGAAGACCATATTCATTTTCATATCGTACCAAGATGGAATGGTGATTCCAACTTTATGCCTGTAATTGGGGATGTAAAGGTTATTTCGCAAGATCTTGCTGAAACAAAAGCTAAATTATTACAAGCATACTTAGAATTAAAGCGATAACATTTTTCAAACTTAAATATTGCAGGCTACAACTTGACTAAACTATTTATCTCTTTTCTTATTTCAATTATTATTATTTCCTGCACACATAAAGCTGAAGAAAAACTTTCTAAACCATTGGTTCTAAAAGAAGGACTGCTATACCG
>JAGOXU010000185.1 GCA_018059515.1 Ignavibacterium sp. | reverse complement strand
GTGTCTATTTCGATTACAGATGGGGCAATTGTCAACATATAAAAAACAAAAGCGATTAATCCTGTTAACAAGTAATAGTATTTTTGCAAGTATTTCATTTTCTGTTTTAAATATTAATTAATAATGTTTTTGTAAATATTTTTTGTTTGTTCCTGTATCTCGTTAAGATATTTTAAAAATAAATCTGCTTCTGAAAATCCGCACATCATAGAAAGCTTAATAATTTTTAATCTTTCAATCGGAATTTTTGAAAGTTTATTATTAAAAACCAATTGACTAAAAAGTTCAATCTTTTTAAGAGTTAAGAAATTGTTTTCTATCTGCTCAATATTAATATCTTCGTTTAAAGTTTTATTTAAAAGATAAAATGAATTTTCAGCGTGCAATTTTTTCCGTTCGATCAATAAATCCGAATTTATTAAAAATAAAAACGAGATAATAAAATCAGTATCTGTCAATCCACCGCTGCTTTTTTTAATGTTAAAAGTTGCATCGCTGTTTGGATAAAGTTTATTTCTCATCTCACTCATTTCTTTTTTGATTAGCGACTCATCTTTTTCTTTTACGGTTTTTATATAATGATTATGAAAATTATTATACAATTTAGTTTCACCAAAAATAAATCTGCATTTAGTAAAAGCTTGCAGTTCCCAAACCCTTGCACGGTTGGAAAAATATATTTTATAATCTTCAATATCCCAAACAAGCTGACTGCTTTTACCTTCAGGTCTTAATCTGCAATCAATTTCAAGACCGGGCAAATCGGTTCTAAAATTTCGCAAGAGATTTTGAAAATCTTTTTGGATTGCAGAATATTCATTAATATTTCTTACAACAAAAATTAAATCAATATCCGATGCAAAAGATAATTCACCGGTTCCAAAACTTCCCATTGCGGCAATGAAAAAATCATTCCTCCAATTTTTATCATCAATAAAATTTTGAATGATTGAAATAATTTTATGATTTAGATATTCAGTATATAATTTTGAAAACTTATTCGGGGCAATAATATCAGCACATAATTGCACAGATGCTCTGAAATAAAAATCTTTTAAAGTAAGAATATCCCAAATATTTTTATCAATTGGCTTTAGAGAATCACGCGATAAAAAAATATCACGCAATAATTTATCCTCCGCAAAAAGATCAATCGATTTTTGAGAACGTTCACATAAAGTTAAAAACAACTTGAAAAATTTATTATCTAAAAATTCTTCATACCAGATTTTAGGAAAATGTGCATTACGAATAATTCTTACGAAGTTCTCTAAAATTAAATCAGGATCAATGGAATCATTTAAAAAATTATAAAGTTCGTTTTCAATTTTTTCAAATGCGGTTGTTGTTCTATTATCAAATTGTTTTTTATCAAAAAGACTTTTCCCTGAGCGAAGAAAATCAAAATTACTTTTTGCCCTTTTGAAATCAATAAAATTAATTCTATCAAAAACATTTTTAGTTTCTTCAGATGCACTAATCCCAACAATCGAATTATAAATACTCTGCACATTTTCTTTGCAGTCTTTAAGAAGCTCTTTGAATGATTTCAAATCATTAAACTTTAAAAAGTGTGCAAGCTTTTCAGCTAATTCACCATCAGCGGGAATAGTGTGCGTTTGCAAATCATTCATTAACTGAAGATAATGTTCTGCTTTACGGTAAAGCGTGTAAGCGTTTTTAAAATTATTTGCCTCTGCTTTTGATAAAATATTTTTGTTAGAAAGTTTATCAATTGCAATTAAAGAATTTCCTGTTCGGATGTCTAAATATTTTCCACCGCTAAGCAGTTGAAGAGCCTGCAAAGAAAATTCTATATCACGAATGCCGCCTGAAACAAGTTTAATATTGTCATCGGATTTATTTTTCTGCTCGATGTTTGATTTCAATTTTTTGATTTGCTCGATTGGTGAAATTGTAAACGAGGCGGGATAAATAAATCGTGAAACTGACTTTGAAAATTTATTATACAAAGTTTTACTGCCGCACAGATAATTTGCTTTGATGAGCATTTGCCTTTCCCAATCTTCGCCGCGTGTTTCGTAATAATGTAAATACTCAACATAACTTCCGCACAAAGGCGCATTTCTTCCATCGGGGCGGAGTCTAAAATCAACCCGGTATAAAAAACCAGCGCCGGTTTTTTTGCTTGCCGTTTCTATAAAAAGTAAAATCGTTTCCGAAAGAATTTGGTTGTAATAAATCCTTTTGTTTAAGAAGGAATTCTTATCATAAAACGCAATTAGATCGATATCAGAACTATAATTCAATTCACCGCCGCCAAGTTTACCGAGTGAAATTACAACATAATTGCGTGCGGTTTTTTCAATTTTATACTTCGATAGAATTTCATTATAACACAAATCAAAAAGCGCTGCGGATATTGAATTTGAAAGCTCAGTGAGATATCGAGTAATATTAATTAACTCATCTTTTAGGTAAATGTCTTTTAAACCAATTCTTAAAATTTCTTTTCGTTTAAAATTTCTTATCGCATTTACTTTTGATTCAAAAGATTTATAAGATGAAATTGTTTTTTCTAAACTGTTTCTAAAATATTTTTCATCAAGATTTTGTTCCAGTACAGATGGATTTATAATCCAATGAAAATACTCCGGATTTCTTACGAGTATATCCGTTAAGTAATTGCTATTGTTAGATAGCATAATTAGTATTTCAATTTGATGGGGATACTTTAAACATTCATTAATAAAAAAAGCAATATCAAATTGATTTTGAACTATGCGAAGTAGATTTGATTCGGAAGATTTAGTGAAGTAATGAAGTTTGATTTCAATTTCAATTTTAGATAAAAATTCCTCAAGCAAGTTTTGAGATACTTTTCCCGCAGCTTTTTCAATTAGCTTTAATATAAAATCTTGCGAAAGAAATTTTTGTTTGAACATTAATAATTTTGTTTTTTTTCAACAGGAATCTAATATTAAACCATGTATAATTAAAAGTTTATCACATTAGAATAGGACAAAATTATGAAGCAGATAATGCTGATATTAAGCGTAATTATTTTTATAAGCTCAACAAGTTTTTCTCAAAAAGTTGAAGAGAGAAATGATTTTAAAAAATATTTTGATGAATACGGGCACGATGGCTGTTTTGTTCTGTATGATTTAAAGAAGGATACTTATTTAAAGTATAACTTAAAACGGTGCGAAGAAAAATTTATTCCTGCTTCAACATTTAAAATATTTAATTCACTTGTTGGATTAGAAACCGGAACAGTAAAAGATCAGTTTGAAGTTTTTAAATGGGACAGCGTAAAAAGATTTTATGATATGTGGAATCAGGATCTTGATATGATGAAAGCTTTTAAATATTCGGGTGTATGGTTTTATCAAGAGCTTGCAAGAAAAATTGGCGAAGATAAAATGCAGCATTACATTTCATTAAATCATTATGGAAATGAAAATATCACTGGTGGTATAGATAAATTTTGGCTTGATGGCGGATTAAGAATTTCTGCTGATGAACAAATTGAAATGTTAAAAAAACTTTACGATAACAAACTAAATTTTTCTCAGCGAAGTATGGACATAGTTAAAAACATTATGATTTATGATCAAACCGATGAGTACACAATACGAGCTAAAACAGGCTGGGCGGTCAGGGTTGAAGATCAAATAGGCTGGTTTGTTGGTTATGTTGAAAAGAGAAGCGCTGTTTATTTTTTCGCAATAAATATTGAATCTAAAAAACCGGAAGAAGGATTTACATCACGAAAAGATATTACTCTTAAAATTCTAAAGCATCTAAAAATTATTTAACTCTATCAATCAATATTAAAAATATTTTTTTTGCACCGATTGAAATGTTAATTAAAAGAATTATCTTAAAAGCAAATAATGGAAATACTTTATGAAAATTGCTTCAAGGCTTCTTTTAGTTTTTATTTCATTTCAAATAATTTCTTGTTCAAACTGTAAAGACTCAACCAAGTCTGTTGATCAGGAAAAAAATAAAATTACAACTCCGCCAGCTTCAATTGTGCAAAACCTTTCTATAGTTACCGCAAGGGTTGAAGAAGTATTGTATAAGAGTGAAACCGAGTTTCAATTAAGAGCAACAGTATTAACAGTTGAGCAGAATGATAATCGACCGAGTATTGCTGTTCCGGGTAATGAATATTTGTTTACTCCAAACTTTAGATATACGGATCAGACACTAATAGAAAATGATGTTAATGATTCACTAAAAAAAATTGGTAAGCTTTCTAAAGGAAAAGAATTTAAAGCAGAAATTTCTTTAGAAAATGATAAGGGATGGTTTATCCAAAAAGTTTTAGAAAACTAAAAATTATTTTTAGTTAGTTTACTTTCCTTCTTTCGAGCATATAGAGTCAAAAATATTATTAAATTATTAAGAGGTGCAAAATGAAAAAGTACATTTCTCTTGTTCTATTAATTATGTCATTAGTTTTTGGTTTTGAATATTTTACGACTGATACACTAAAAACTTTTACACTAGAAGATTTTTATAATTTTAAAATTCAAAAGAAAAAAGAAAAAGTAAATATAAAATATGATAAACCCGATGAAGCGATGCAGTGGTATTATGAACAAAGAGCCTATCCAAATAATAGCATTCCAGAAAATTGGCGTGATGAGGCTATAAAGCATATTCAAGCAAACAATGTTTCTCTTACTAATTCACCAAATGCACTTAACTGGTCTCAGCATGGTCCCGGTAATATTGGTGGAAGAATTCGTTCAATTGCTGTTCATCCAACAGATCCAAACACGATTTACCTCGGTGCAGTAGCTGGCGGTGTTTGGAAAAGTATAAATGGGGGAACAAGCTGGGCTTCATTAACAGATTTTATGGGTAACATTGCAGTTTGTGCACTTGTTATTGATCCGAATAATCCTAATACAATCTATGCCGGAACAGGAGAAGGATTTTTTAATTTGGATGCGATTCGGGGCGCAGGCATTTTCAAATCAACTGATGCGGGTGCAAGCTGGACACAACTATCATCCACAAACAACAGTAATTTTTATTACGTTAATGATCTTGATTATGATGCAACTAATCAGGTACTGTATGCTGCAACCAGAAAAGGATTATACTCTTCGAACGATGGCGGTGCAAGTTTTACTGTTAAGATTTCGGCTTCTGGCAGTGATGTACATTGTTTAGATATTGAAATTGCAAATACAAATCCACGTACAATTTTTGCCACGCTTGGATTGTTTAATCAATCGGAAATTTGGCGCAGCACTAATGCTGGTATTTCATTTACTCAGAATACTACTTTTTTAGGTCACGGAAGAATTGAAATGACAGTTTCAAAATCAAACCCATCTGTTGCTTATGCATCTTATATGAGTTTAAGCACCTACGGTACAGGTAAACTTGAATATACAAGTAATGCAGGAAATACATGGACTGCAATAGCTATCCCCGGTCCTTCAATTTCTGGTGCAACAACTTATACAGGTGGGCAGGGTTGGTATGATAATATCCTTTCTGTTGACCCTGATAATGCTTCCATTGTTTTTGCTGGTGGAATTGATAATTTTAAATCTACAAATGGCGGATCAAGCTGGACACAGAAAACTAACTGGTACACAGGTACATCATATCAGTATGTTCATGCTGATCAACATGCTATGGCTTGGGCGCCTTCAAACTCTAATATTGTATATCTTGGCAATGATGGTGGAATTTGGAAATCTACCAATAAGGGTGAAAACTGGACAGCATTAAATAATAATTTATTTATAACTCAATTTTATTATGGTGCAGTTAATCCAACCGGAACTGTTTACGCCGGTGGCACGCAGGATAACGGAACTTTAAGAACAACAGGTTCTTCAAATTGGAATGAAATTCTTGGTGGTGATGGTGGTGCGACGGAAATTGATTTTAATAATCCTAATAATATTTATATGGAGTATATTCGGCTTTGTATCTTCAAATCCACCAATGCGGGTGCGTCTTTCTTCAAAGCTATGAATGGGATTCCACTTTCAGGACCAAATGCCTATGATGGAACTTCTGATAGGACACAATTTATTTCGCCATTCTCTATGGATCCGAATAACTCATCTACGATCGTTGCTGGTACATATAGAATTTGGCGAACAACAGACGGTGCTTCAAACTGGTCTGCAATTAGTACTGATCTAACCGGCGATGGCTCAGGCGGAAACGGCGCAACTGTTTCCACAGTAATTGTCGCAAAGGGAAATTCAAATGTAATCTATGCTGGATGTTCAAACGGTAGAGTACAAGTTACAACGGATGCAGGAAGCAGTTGGAATTTGAGAACATCTGGTTTGCCTAATTTATCTGTTACCAGAATTGCTACCGACCCCAATAATCCCGCAACTGCATACGTAACATTTTCAGGTTACACAGCTTCATCAAAAATTTATAAGACGACTAATTACGGAACCAACTGGACTAACATTTCAGGTAACCTGCCTAACTTACCTACAAACTGTGTGGTTGTTAATCCTGCAAATGGAAGTAATTTATTTGTCGGAACTGATCTTGGAGTTTTTTCTACTACTGATGGCGGCGGTAGTTGGGTTCAGGACGTGAGCGGTATGGCAAATGTACCGGTGCTTGATATAGATTACCGTGTATCGGATAACAAACTTTTTGCTGCTACACACGGAAGAAGTATGTATTCATCAACTTTAACAGGTGGTGGTGGTGTTCAAACTGCTAATCTTGTGTACGATGACGGAACACCATCCGGAGGTTATGTTTGGCAAGTAAATGGGCAAGGTTCAGCAAATAGAATGACACCTACTTTAAACAATGCTGTACTTACTA
>JAGOXU010000032.1 GCA_018059515.1 Ignavibacterium sp. | reverse complement strand
GCTGTGGGATTTGAAACCTGATTTTAAGGCATTAAACGATTTGAGTAGAGTAAAAAAAGAATTTTTTGATATTGCTGTTTTTACAACCGAAACAATTGAAAAAGATTCTGCAGCTCATTTAAGATTTTTTGCTCCGTATGATGGAATAGATGAAGACCCGGTTACGGGTTCAGCTTGCGGTCCTTTGTTGTTAGTTTTAATCAAGCTTGGTTTAATCAAGAATTACAAAGATGATTCAATGCTAAAGATTGAGCAAGGTGACGTACTAAATAGAAACGGCAGGGTTGGTGTAAAGTTTGATTCAGTTAAAAATGGACTAATAATTTCCGGTCAAGCCAAAACCGTAATAAAAGGAAAGTTAAGCTTCTAATGTTTGGATATGAAAAAATAGATTTAAGTTTTTCTTTCAATTCATTCTTCTTTTTTATTGCTTTAATTGTATTAGCTGCATATTCAATTTATGTTTACAGATTTACTCTTCCACCTGTTTCAAAATTTAAAAGATTTATCTTAACATTAATTCGATCGCTTGCATTAATACTTTTACTTTTTATTTTTTTTGAACCTGTTTTAACATTAACAAAAAAAAATATTTTAACTCCGCTAAATCTTTTCTTTTTTGATAACAGCAAATCCATAACAATAAACGATGGTACGAATCGAATTGAAAATATTAAATCATTATTTGAACAGACTAATTCAGCATCATTAAACGGAGACAAACAAATATATTCATTTGGCTATGATGTAAAACAGGTTAGTACTGATAACCTTACAAATTTTGATTTTAGCGAAACCACAACGGATTTTGCAAAAATATTTTCAAATATTAATCAAACTGAGAATAATATTGCGTCAATCACAATAATTTCTGATGGTGTGATAACCGAAGGATCAACGCCTATTTACAGTGCTGAAAAGCTTGGTATTCCGGTTTATACTGTTGGAATTGGAGATAGCACACAAAAGAATGATGTTGAAATTAAAAACGTGATTAACAATGAGTTTATTTATGCTGAAACTCCTACCACTATTCTTGCAACAATTTTGAACAAAGGATTTGCAGGCAAAACATCACAAATTTCTCTTTATGAAGACACACAGTTAATTGAACAAAAAAGTTTAACATTAGATGCAAGTGGTGTAAATTCTATTGCGTTTGATTACACTCCAAAACAGAGCGGCGAAAAGAAACTTACTTTAAGAATTGCGAATCAAAATGGTGAATCAACTTTTTTGAATAATCAAAAAGTATTTTATATAAATGTTTTAAGCAATAAAATTAATGTGCTGCTGCTCGCTGGCAATCCTTCGGCGGATTTAACTTTTATTAAGAATTCACTTTCTGCGGATGAAAACCTTAAAGTAAATACGCTTACACAAATTTCTGCCGGTAATTTTCTTGAACAAAATCCGCAGCAAAAACTCGATAGTGCGGATATAATTTACCTGATTGAGTTTCCAACCAATCTAACAAGCGAAGATTTTTTAACTCGATTAAAGAATAAATTAGAAATTAGAAATACACCTTTCTTTCTTTTACTTTCGGGAGATGTTGATTTAAATAAATTAAATCGTATCAGCAGCCTGCTGCCTTTTTCTATACAAACGATTGATAAAAATTATTTGCAGGTGCAGCCTGATATTCAATTAAGTGAAATATCAAATCCTGTATTAAAAAATAATTTAATTAATGATTGGAATAATCTTCCTCCAATTTCTCAGCCATTAATTTCGCTGACGATAAAACCGGAAAGTAAAATTCTTTCTAAAGTAAGAATTAATAATCAGCCAAGAAATAATCCATTAATCGTTACAAGAAGTTTCGGTTCAAAAAGATCTTTAGCTGTTATTGGAAAAGATATTTGGAAATGGAAGCTTCAAACCGCTTCTAAAAATTTAACATTGTTCGATAATTTTATTGTTAGCTCTACTCGCTGGTTAAATGCTCCTGATGATCAGAAAAAAGTTAGAATAAAAACAACTAAAAAGATTTACTCCACTGGTGAAACAGTGCAATTTTCTGCACAAGTTTATGATGAATCTTTTAATCCTGTAAATGATGCAGAGGTTAAAATTCAAATTAACAATAAAGATCAAAAGGAAATTTTATTATTATCTTCGGTTGGAGGCGGATTATATGAAGGAGTTTTTACACCTGAAATTAATGGTGATTATTATTTCAATGGAAGTGCATCACTAAACGGAAAATATTTAGGTGATGATAAAGGTTCGTTTAATGTTGGCGATGTTGATATTGAAATGGTTAATACAAGAATGAACTATGAGTTTTTAAATCTTCTATCAACCCAAACTAAAGGGAAATATATTAGTCCTGAAAAATATAATGACTTATTAAATTTATTAGACAACCTGAACAAAAGCTCATCAAAAGAAAAATTTATTACTTCAGAAATACGGCTTTGGTCAGATGAATGGCTGCTCATAATTGTGATACTTCTTTTTGCTGCTGAATGGTTTATACGCAAACGAGCTGGAATGTTATGAGTTCTTCGGGGGTTATAAAATATTTACCAAAAAGTTTGTTTGATTTTGTACTTCCAAGATTTTGCTGTTCTTGTGATATAAATCTTACGTTGGATCAAAATACGATTTGTGATAGTTGTTTTTCAAGAATACAAAAACCTACCTCTGCAAGATTACAGAACGAGTTTGAAAGAAAATTTGAAGACAAAAAAATCATCGCTGATTTTTACTCACCATTTGTATTTGAAAAAGATAAAGAGCTGCAGCATGCTATTCACTCATTAAAATATGAAAAGAAATTCCGTATAGGAATTTATTTTGGAATCGTTCTTGCCTCTGAAATCAAAAAGGTAAAACCAAATTGGCAGTTTGATACAGTGATACCAATTCCATTGCATCATCTTAAAAAAGCTGAACGCGGTTACAATCAATCTTATTACATAGCAAAAGGTGTGGGAAAAGCGTTAGATGTAAAGTCCTCCGATAGAATTGTAAAACGTGTTAAGTACACAGAATCCCAAACTAAAATGAATCTTAATGAACGTGAAGAGAATATTTCCAATGCATTTAAAGTGAGAAAGAAAAATATAGCGGCGGGTAAAAATATTTTATTGCTTGATGATGTCATAACAACCGGTGCAACAATTTCCGAATGTGGAAAAATTCTTTTAGAAGCGAGTGCAAATAAAATTTATGCAGCTTCGATAGCAATTGCAGATTAATTTACATTTGTTCAGGAGCAGAAACACCAAGAATACTTAGTCCATTTTTGATAACAATCATCGTTGCAAAAGCTAATGCTAATCGTGCTTCGGCAAGATTTTTTTCACTTCCTAATATTCTGCAAGTCCTGTTAAACTTGTGATACGCACCGGCTAAATCATAAAGGTATGTGCAAAGTTTATGTGTTTCCAAATTCTCCGCACTGTTAAAAACTTCTTCTTTAAAATTGTGAAGTACTTTAAGTAACGCTTGTTCATCTTCGTGAGTCAGCAATTGCAGATTATTAATTGAAACTTCAAGTTTTTCTTCTTTCACTCTTCTCAAAATCGAGCTTATCCTTGCGTGTGCATATTGAAGATAGAAAACTGGGTTTTCATCCGATTGTTTTTTTGCAACTGAGAGATCAAAAATCATGTGTGAGTTAACATTTCGCATATTAAAAAAATATCGCACTACGTCTCTTCCAACTTCTTCATTCAATTCATCAAGAGTAATGTAGTTAGCTTTTCTGGTGGACATTTTAACAACCTCAGTCCCGTCCATAATTGTAACAAACTGGTGAATCAAAACTTTTATTTTTGATGAATCATAACCAATTGCGTTTAAGCCTGCCATAACATCAGGATAAGTTGCGTTGTGATCTGATCCAAAGAGATCAACTAATAAATCATATCCACGATCAAGTTTTACAGCGTGATACGCAATATCAGGCAAACGATAAGTTGGCTCGCCGGTATTTTTAACAATCACCTTATCTTCAGTTAGTCCAAGTTCAGAAAGCTTTAACCAGACTGCTCCATCTTTTTCATAAGAAAGATTTTTTTCTTTAAAGGTTCTTAATAATTTTTTGATCTTTCCATCTTCATAAAGAGTATTTTCATTAAAAAATATTTTATGGTTTATTCCAAGAATTTTTAAAGATTTTTTTATGTCAAAAAATATTTCCTGCTCTGCAGTATCTTTAAATATGGATTCCGGATCTTCATTGCGCAATTTATCACCATGCTTTATGAACAATTGCATTGCAATATCTTTAATATAATCGCCCTGATAATAATCTTCGGGGAAATCAATTTGATCACCCAACGTTTCTAAATATCTCAGCTTTACCGAATCCCCAAGCACACGCATTTGCCTGCCGGCATTATTAAAATAGTATTCGCGGTCAACTTCATACCCAATCCATTCCAAAAGATTTGCAACAGTATCACCAACAACAGCATTTCTTCCGTGCCCCACAGTTAATGGTCCTGTTGGATTTGCAGAAACAAACTCTACATTAGCCTTTTTACCATTGTATATATTTGATTTTCCAAAATTTTCTTTTTGTGCAAGAATTTCTTTTATGATTTTTGTTACGTATTCCTTTGTAAAGAAAAAATTAATAAATCCCGGACCTGCAATTTCAATTTTTTCAATTATCGAATCCTGAACATCCAACGCATCAATAATTTGCTGTGCGATAACTCTGGGATTTTTTTTAAGAACTTTGGTAAGAAGCATTGCTGCATTGCTTGATAAATCCCCATGTTCAATTGATTTGGGAACATCAAAGGTAATTTGAATTTCTTTTAGTTCGGGAATTTTGTTTTTAGCTTCGATAAAAACGGAGTGGAGATATTCTTTCAAATTTAATTTCTTCTTAATTATTCTTTGGTTGTTTTCTTTTTTGTTGTTTTAGCTGCGGAAGATTTAGTAGTTGATTTCTTAGTAACTGTTTTTGCTTTTTTCTTTTTTGCTTCAGCTTTAAGAATTTCCGGATCAATAACTTCAATAGATTCTGCATCACCCCAAAGTTTTTCTATGTTATAAAAATCTCGTGAATCTTTTTTAAATATGTGTACAACAACATCAACATAATCCAAAAGAATCCAGGTTAGTGCAGTGTAACCTTCTTTATGCCAGCATTTAATGCCTTCATCACGCAACGTTTTATCAATCTCATCTGCAATAGCTTTTACTTGTGTTTCAGAATCTGCAGAACAAATCACAAAAAAATCTGCAAACGAAGCGATGTTTTGTAAATCTATAATTCTAACATCATAACCTTTTTTGTTAAATACTAAGTCTGCAATTTTTTTGGCAAATAGTTTTGAATTCAATATTAGCTCCTGCTTTTTTGAAAATATTTTTTATAGTCTTTTCCAATCACAATTGTAAGATCAAGAAAAAGACTTTTATTTTTTTCAGTTATAATAAATCGTTTATCTAAGTTTAATGAATCTGCAACAGTTTCTGCAGTTTCAATTTTTCCCGCTCTATCAACAATAAAAGTATTGTCAACATCAAATGATCTGTAATTACCTGTCTTGACTACATCAATTCCTTTTGATCTTAACACATCTGTTAATCCATCACCAATGCCTGCAACACCGCAGCCGTTAAGAACTTCCACCTGAATAAGCTGTTGTACATTTTGCGGTTTGATGTTTTTGTTATCTGTGGAATTTATTATTCCAGTTTTATCTAAAACTGAATAAAATAAAAAGACTGCAAAGCCAGTTAATACGACTGATGCAATAATAAAGAAAAGGTTTGTATTTTTTTCTGAGTTAAGATTTGTTGAAATGTTGTTTAAGGAATTCTTTTTTTCGTTCGCCATAATTCCTGCAATTAATATCTAAAAGAATTAAAACCTGAACCAAAAAATCCATCGTAATATGAGTTACCAAAAAAACCATTATACCTGCTAAAAGGATCATAATAGTAGTTTGGGATATTTCTGTATTGTATTGAAATTGAAACATCATCCCAAGGACGATAACTAAATGCGGCGCGGCTAATATAAATCCCCTGAATAGAATTTTGAAAATCTTTGCCCAAAGAACTGTATGGACTTGTAACGAAACTTGCATCCAACTGAACATTCATTTTGTCCGAGAATTTATACATCATACTATTTGTGTAGGTTGCTAAACTCATTCCCTGTCCACCAAAAGTTGAATATGATAATCCGAAAGAATGATGCATGCTAAAATTATCAGGATTGATAAATCCAAATAATGAATTTGATGAGTTGTTCATTATTCCATCTTTTGGTTTCTCAGTTTCAAATACAGGATCTTTAAACTGAGCGTTTATGGAAAAGGAAATCAAAACGATTAAAGCAAATAAATACTTTTTCATAATTTTCTTAATTTTTTCTAAACGATTTTATAGAAATATCAACTTAATGTCAATGAATCTAACAATACTTTTGACGTTTAACACTACAAAGTTCCTCATTAATTATGATTATTTCAATCAAAAATTTTTAATTATTTTGATTATATGAAAATATTAGTGATAGATAATTACGATTCCTTTACTTTTAACCTTGTACAGCAGCTTGGCATTTTAAAGTGTAAAGTTATTGTTAAAAAGAATGATGAAATCTCTTTAAATAATATTAGCAAAATAAAACCTGATAAAATTTTAATTTCTCCCGGACCAAAAAAACCGGAGGATTCAAAAATTTCTTTGCAAATTATTAAAGAACTTGGTTCAAAGATTCCCATACTTGGCGTTTGTCTTGGACATCAAGCCATAGCACTAACTTTTGGCGGCAAAGTAACTAAAGCTAATCATCCGGTTCACGGAATTACTTCAAAAATTTTACACAATGGTAAAAATTTATTTAAAGGTATTCCGCAAAGCTTTGTTGCGATGAGATATCATTCTCTAATTGTTGAAAAAGAATCTTTACCACCTACAATTGAAACTACTGCACAAACCCAAGATGGAATAATTATGGGAATAAGGCATAAAAGTTTTCCGATTGAAGGGATACAATTCCATCCCGAATCAATATTAACAACGCATGGTTCAAAAATAATTTTAAACTGGTTGAAACTATAATTTACTTTGTTTCTACAACGTAGAAACCCCCAAGGTTTTATGATTTTTTGCTACTAAATAAATTGTTTTTAACCAACCGTTTTATTTGAAACCTTGGAGGTTTCATTTTTTTGGTAAGGTGGTTAATTAATTTATTCTTACAATCATCTCAATTTCAACAGCAGCATTAAGCGGAAGCGATGTTACTCCAACTGCACTTCGTGTATGCAAACCGGCATCACCAAAAATTTTTCCGATAAGTTCTGATGCTCCGTTAGCAACCTTTGGTTGAGCAGTAAAATTTTCGGTGCTTGCAACAAACACAGTCAGTTTAACAACTTCAACAATTTTATCAAGATTACCGATAACACCTTTTATGGCTGCCAAACAATTTAGTGCACAAATTTGTGCAGCTTTCTGTCCTTCTTCTTCTGTTAATTCCTTTCCAACTTTACCTGCAAATTTTATTTCGCCTTTAACTAATGGTACTTGTCCGGATGTCATTACAAGATTACCAACTTGTTTTGCTGGTATATATGCTGCTAAAGGTTTTGCAACTTCAGGAACTTCAAATCCAAGTTCTTTAATTTTTTCTTCTATCATAATTTCTCCTATGGATAAAATATTTTTTATTAAATTTGATTCGAAACATATATTTAAAAGGATTTCGAATGACTAACAGTAAATTTACGGATTTTGTAGCGATAGTTAAACGATTAAGAAAAGAATGCCCGTGGGATAAAGAGCAAACCAACGATTCAATAAAAGCAAATACAATTGAAGAAGCTTACGAAGTTGTTGAAGCAATTGATAATAAGAACTTTGATGAACTAAAAAAGGAACTTGGTGATTTATTATTACACGTTGTTTTCCATACTCAAATTGCTGAAGAAGATAAACACTTTAGTATTGATGATGTAATAGATTCAATTCAACAAAAATTAATTAGAAGACATCCACATGTTTTTGGTGAAACACAGGTTGCTGATTCCAATGAAGTGAAAAAAAATTGGGAAGAAATAAAACTTGGCGAAGGACGAGAATCCGTACTTGATGGTGTACCCTACAAATTGCCATCATTACAACGTGCCCACAGGCTTCAAGAAAAGGCTGCAAAAGTTGGTTTTGATTGGGAAAAGAAATCAGATGTTTGGAAAAAGGTGATTGAAGAAATTGAGGAAATGCATCAATCCGAAAAAAGTGAAACTAAAGATAAATTAGAAAAAGAAGTTGGTGATGTGTTTTTTGCAATGGTTAATTATGCAAGATTTCTTAACATCAACCCAGAGGATGCGTTAAGAAGAACAAATGAAAAATTTATAAAACGATTTAATTACGTTCAGCAAAAAGTTAAAGAAGCAGGCAAAACAATTAACGAATCAAATCTTGAAGAGATGGATAAATACTGGAATGAAAGTAAAAAACTAAATGGATTTGATTAGTTTTTTCCGTTACCGTTAAATTTATCGTAGGCATCAATAATATCTTTAACAAGTTTATGCCTTACAACATCTTCTCTATCAAAGTAAACAAAGCCAACACCTTCAATACTGTTCAAAATTTCTTTTGCTTGTATCAGTCCGCTTTTTGTTTTGGATGGCAAATCAATCTGCGTAATATCTCCGGTTATAATCGCTTTTGAGTTTGCGCCGAGACGAGTTAAAAACATTTTCATCTGAACATCAGTTGCATTTTGTGCTTCATCAAGAATTACAAAAGCATTGTTTAAAGTTCTGCCGCGCATGTAAGCTAAAGGAACTATCTCAACAATTCCTTTTTCAATATATCCTTTTAGCTTTTCAGAAGGCATCATATCATCCAAAGCATCATATAATGGGCGCAGATATGGATCAATCTTTTCTTGAAAATCGCCAGGTAAAAATCCAAGACTTTCGCCGGCTTCAACAGCGGGTCGAGCAAGTACTATACGTTTTACAATCCCTCTTTTAAGTGCAGAAACAGCGAGTGCAACCGCGAGATATGTTTTTCCGGTTCCTGCGGGACCAATAGCAAAACATATATCATTTTTGCTGGCAACTTGAAAGTATTGTTTTTGTCCGGATGTTTTAGCTTTAACAACATCATTTTTAGTGTAAAGAACTATCGAATCAAAATCTTCTTCATTGATAATTTCTTTACCCTCAACTGTAAGATTTAAAATCGTCTCAACATCATTCCTGTTTAACCTCCCGCTTGTATTAAGAACATAAGACATTTCTTTTATTACTTTTTCTACAAGTTCAACTTCTTCTATCACGCCTTTAATATTTACGATATCACCGCGCACGCTAATAGTTGAGTTAAAACGGTCTTCCAGAATTTGCAGATTAGAATCGTTTACACCAAGCAGTGCAAGCATATCGATTCCATTTAATGTGATTTTTTTTTCTACTGACGTCATATTAGTTTAAATATAAAAAGCCCTCATCAATAAAGATAAGGGCTTGCAATAAATTTGGAAAGATTAAAAATCAATTATTGAACAGGAGCTGGTTTATAATTAACTCTTAATTTTTCATATTTTGATTTTTCTTCTTCAGTCAAATTAGGAATTTTGAAAGTTTGTTTTGGATAAATCAAATCAGGATTCTTAATCTGATCTCTGTTAGCTTTGTAAATTACTGGCCATGCAAATGGATTGCCGTAATGTTCTTTTTTCTTAGCAATACCCCACAGGTGATCTCCCTTAACAACAGTGTAGTTGATTTCTGTTGGAGCTTCAACCCAATTATCTAAGCTGCTTTGCATTTGATTGTGAACTTTGCTGAAAAATTCAGGTAGTGCAGAAATTTTATTCATTTTAAGAGTGTTAAGATCGGTTTGTCTGTCGGATTTTGGTCCTTCTTTTCTTTTGATCTTACCATCTAATTCATTAACAGCTTTTCTGTAGTTGTTAACATCATTACGAGTAGCACCAACGATTTGATACAATTCATCGATACATTCTTCCGGATCCTGAAGATCCATAGCTTTTAAATTATCAATATCACTCTTTAGTGCGTTGATTTCAGTTTCCAAAGCGGCTTTTTTATTTTGGAAAGAAGCCATTTCGGATTCCCACTGCTCCTTAGTCATCTCCTGCGCAAAATTAACGGCAGTAAATAAGAAAAGCAGGGAAACTATACCCAATATTTTTATTTTGAGATTCATTATTTATTTCCTCTAAATATTTTTAAAAATCAATTAATTAATTAAACTACTTAGGTAGTTTTTCAAGGTTAGCTTTTGCTTCTTCTTTCTGCTTTTCGCATTCAGCAAGTTTTCTATTGGTCTCTTCCATTTGAGCTTCAAGACTAGCTCTCTGGTCTCTTAATGAGTTTGCTTCTGATTCCAGTGACGATACTTCGCTCTTAAGATCGCTCAATTCTTTTAATTGAGCATCACTTAATCCGCCGCATCCACTAAAAAAGGCAGTAGTGATTACAATACTACCGAAGAGAACGGCTGTTCTCAATGATTTCGTTATGTTCATTCGATACCTCCGAATATATTGGTTAGTGATTAAATATTTGAAAAATAGTTTATTTTCGATAA
Organism: Ignavibacterium sp.; assembly: GCA_018059515.1. Lineage (GTDB taxonomy): Bacteria > Bacteroidota > Ignavibacteria > Ignavibacteriales > Ignavibacteriaceae > IGN3. The sequence goes on along the minus strand of JAGOXU010000032.1, from coordinate 10,234 downwards.
AAAACGTTTTGAACGAATACAATTTATATAAATAATTGCATTAAATGAAACGAATTCTCAACATTCATATTATTTCTTTGCAATATAAAAAAAAATTTGTCCGTCAAAAATAGCGTAATTTTTTTTTATTACCGCATTTTTTAATACAAAACCTCGTTTCAATGTCCTTTATAGCCCGTTCGATAAAGAAGCAATTACAAATTCTGTCGCATATTAAAAGAATACAGAAAGAAAAGTTGAGATAGAAATCACATCGTAAAAATTTAAATCAGCCGCTTTTCCACAAAACTTGTGTATGAATTACCGGCAATAATAATGTGATCAAAAATTGGAATATCCATAATCTTACCAGCCTCAACAATTTTTTTTGTGATAGATATATCTTCGTTGCTTGGTTCAGGATTTTCACTCGGATGATTATGAATTAAAATTATACTCGCCGAATTATTTTCAATTGCAACTCTAAATATTTCCCGCTGATGCACAACGCTTGAGTTTAAATTTCCCTGAGATATTCTTTCGTATCTGATAATTTTATTTGCCGAGGTAAGGCAAACAACAATAAATTGTTCTTTTAATTCATCGCGCAATAATGGAATAAAAATTTCAGCCACATCTGCCGGTGAAGTTATTTTTTTTTGAGAGAACCATTTTGTTTGCGATAAAATTCTTCTGCTAATTTCAAAAGCCGCCAATAGTGTGGCAGCTTTGTCTTTTCCAATTCCTGATGTTTTTATAAGTTCTGCAGATGATTTAGTAGCAAGCTGTGCAAGATTAATTTCTTTACTGATAATTTCTTGCGCCATCGCTATAACTGATTTTCCCTTTGTTCCGGTTCTCAAAAGAATAGCTATTAAATCTGCATCAGTTAAACTTTGCGGACCGCGTAACAATAATTTTTCGCGTGGTCTATCGTCAATTGGAATATCTTTTACTTTAGACATTATTCCCTCAATTATTTGCCTGCTCTAAATTTATCCACTAATTCAAACACTCCGTCGTTAAATCGCACAACATTTATAAACTTATTAGTGCGGTCGTAATCGAAAGAGATATTATTATGGAAACCTGTTACGTTTATTCCGGATTCCATTTTATATTTAATGTTTTTTCTTGTCGGATCGATATTTCTGATAACAGTTAATAAATATTTAGCAGTATCGTATCCGTATAGAATGTTTCTATTAATTTCAATCCCTGTTGTTTTTTTAAAGGAGGATGAAAATTCTTTAAAATCCGAATCATTAAAATCAATAAAGTAATCAGAATCAAAAGTTAATTTATTACTTAACTCAGGTGATGATTCAAATCCTTTTCCTAAGAACCAATCTTGATTTCCATAAATATCTATATTTAATCCGCTTTGCACCATTTGTGATAAAATTGCTTTGGCATCATTTCCATCAGATATAGGTGCGTAAAGTCCCTCTATCGATTTTACGATTGAAGAAATTCTATCCATCTGATCGGACAGATCAAAACTTTGGCTTTTAAAAGTTTCTTTGGCAATTATTTTTCCACCCAATCTCTCAAACTCTTGAGAAAAGCTTGCAGCGAGTAATGGAGAATATCCATCGATAGAATTGAGAACAGCTAACTTTCTTTTATTTTCTACAAAGTATAAATACTGCGCAAATATTTTTCCGCGTGAAGTTAAAGATGGGTTTGCCTGATAAAAATTTTCACTCAGCGAAACTAAGTCATCATCAGTAGCTGTTGGAGAAATAAGACAAAGGTTTGAGCCGTTCAAATCAACTAAAGCATTTCTGACATCATCGCTAAAAACCGGACCAACAATACATCTTACACTGCTGTTTCTAATAAAATTATTTACATAGTTCGAAATTTTATTTTTATCTCTTTGGATATCACCAACTAATATTCCAACTTTATCGTTATGGGCTGAATTGTATTCATGAAAAGCAAATTTAATCCCTTCCAAAATCTCTTTTGTAGATTCAATTTCTCTTCCATTATTATCAGTTAAAGAAAGCAGCACTCCAACAACAGGATAAGCACTATCCAATTGTGAATTGGTATTAGCCTTTTTAAGATTAAGTGCTTCAACATATTCATCCGAAGAAGTATATTTTGATGTTATCTCATTAAATTTTTCGAGTGCGTCTTTATTATCCCCTTCAGCTAAAAGGATTTTTCCATTTAACAATAAAAGGAATGGCTCAAGTTCCGGATGCTTGTTGAGCTGCTGTTCAACTGCAGAGCTATTAAGATTATTTAATGCAATATTATTTGCTAATAGCTTTGTTTCGTTTTTAAAAACAATTGAGGTTGATGATTCGATAAAATTTAGACAAGATTCAAAGGCATTCACAAAATCAGATTTATCAACATAACTTTTAATTAAAAGATTTTTAACTTCATCAGCAAATTTGCTTTGTGGATAATCTTTTAAAAAATTATTTGCGGATTTTTCAGCTTCCGAATATTTTTTTTGCTCAACGAGAATCTTAGAAACAAAAAAGGCAGAGGCGGTTATTTTGGTATTATTTTCAGTTCTTGCAGCAATCTTTTTAAAAAGATTTAGAGCATCATCAAGCTTTTTAGAATTGTAATAATTTACTGCCTTTTGAAAATCTTTATTATTATCCACAGAAAAATTTTGCGGAAGTAATACTGATACCGAAACAAGTAAAATGAATAATATTTTTTTCATGCTATTTTTTTATTTATTAAGATCACATTTGCCTGCAATTGCTGGCGAATATGCAGGATCAATCTGTAAAGCAAGCTCGAAAAATAGATTTGCTTCATCAATTTTTCTTTGTTTAACAAATGATTTTGCCAGCAAGGTATAAATCTCAGCAGAAACATCAGAACTTAAATCTATATATTCAGAAAAAAACTTTTCAGCTTTTTTATAATCCTGCAATTGAAAATAAATCTTTCCGGCAAACTCCTGTACCGCTGCGTCTTTTGAATTTAACTTAAGAGCCTTTTGAATTGGATTTACAGCGTGGGTAAACATATCAAGACTGTAATAAACTTTTGCCAGGATTAAGTTTAGTTCCCAAAAATCCGAATAAAGAAATTGTGCATTAGTTGCATAGTTTAAAGCCGAATCAAAATTACGAAGCTCATATTCAATCTTTGCAAGATAAAGGTTTGCTTCCTGCTTTAAATCATTTTTTTCATCCGAAATAATAAAGTTTGAAAAATATTCTTTTGCAAGTTCAAACTCATTAAGCATCATATATGAATATGCAATTAAAAATAATGCTGCTGACGTTGAATCAGAGATACTGTTCAATACTTCAATGGCTTCAAACCATCGAGAATTTCTAAGAAGATATTGACCACAGTACAACGTAATATCGTTGTCTGCTTTTTTATTTTCCAAAAGTTCGGATAAAACATTTTTACCAGCTTCAACAAATCCCATATTCTCATAAATCTCAGCAAGCTGAAAATAAAATTCGTTTCTGCCTGTTTCTTCAATCAGATTTTTAAATATCTGAATTGCATGCAGATTCTTTCCTTCAGCAACAAAAGCTGAGGCAAGTCTTAATCTAAATTTTATTCGCTCTTCAGTCACTTATTCCCATTCGATTGTTGCAGGTGGTTTTGAACTAATATCGTAAACAACTCTGTTAACACCGCGAACTTTATTTATGATTTTATTAGCAATATCTGATAAAAAATTGTGTTCAAAATTATACCAGTCGGCGGTCATTCCATCTATAGAAGTTACAGCACGTAATGAAAGTACAAACTCGTATGTTCTACTATCACCCATTACACCAACAGATTGAACTGGTAAAAGCACGGCAAACGCCTGCCAGATTTCGTTGTAAATTCCAGCCGCTTTAATTTCACTGATATAAATATCATCAGCCTCTTTTAAAATATCAAGTTTTTCCTGATCAACGGGGCCTAAAATTCTTACTGCTAATCCGGGTCCCGGAAATGGATGTCTTTCGATAAACTCTTCCGGAATATCTAGATCTCTTCCAACATTTCTAACTTCATCTTTAAATAGTGAGCGGAATGGTTCAATCAATTTTAGATTCATTTTTTCCGGCAGCCCGCCAACATTGTGATGCGTTTTGATAGTTACTGAAGTACCTCTAACCGATACGGATTCTATTACATCAGGATACAAAGTTCCCTGAACAAGAAACTTAACACCATCTATTTTTTTTGCTTCTTCATCAAATATTTCTATAAACGTGTTGCCGATAATTTTTCTTTTTTGTTCAGGATCCGAAATACCTTTTAATTTATTTAGAAATTTTCCGGCAGCATCAATGTGGATATGATTTAGATTTAATTTTTCATCAAATATTTTCCCAATCTCATAACTTTCATTCTTCCGCATCAATCCGGTATCGATGTGAATACAAATTAAATTATCGCCGATTGCTTTTTTAACAAGCACTGCTGCAACAGTAGAATCAACACCTCCGCTAAGCGCACAAATAACTTTTGCATCGCCGACTTTTTCTTTTATTTCAGCAATGCTGTTCTCTGTAAAATTATGCGGGGTCCAGTTTCCGGTGCATTTACAAATATCAAATAAAAAATTATGTATTATTTTTCTTCCTTCAACAGTATGAACCACTTCCGGATGAAATTGAACGCCGTAGATTTTTTCTGATTCGTTTGCAACTGCGGCAATTGGTGAGTGATCTGATTTTGCAATAATTTTAAATCCTTTTGGAAGCTCTGTAAGATAATCCCCATGGCTCATCCAAACTGTAGAATCTTTGCTTACACCATTAAATAAAGGTGATGATTCAACTACATTTAAAATTGCTTTTCCGTACTCACGATCTTTTGCCGGTTCAACTTTTCCACCGAGTTTGCTACTTATCAATTGAAGCCCGTAGCAGATACCAAGTACAGGAATATTTAATTTTAAGATTCTTTCATCCAAATCAGGCGAATCAGTATCATAAACACTCATTGGTCCGCCGGATAATATTATTCCGGTTGGATTAAATTCTTTAATTTCATCAAAAGTAAAGTTGTGGGAATGAATTTCGGAGTAAACGTTTGCTTCTCTAACTCTTCTTGTAATAAGTTGAGTAAACTGAGAACCAAAATCTATTATCAGTATTTTTTCTGTTACTTGCATAGTGTAAGATTATATTTAAAAATAAAAAACAAAATTCGGCTGCCCGAATTTTGTTTTAAAGATTTCAAAGAAAAATATTATTGTCCGATTAAAGCCTGATAAGCAGATGCATCAAGCAAATCAGAAAGTTCTGTTGAATCACTAATCTCAACTTTTATCATCCATCCTTTTCCGTAAGGATCAGAATTTACAGTTTCCGGACTGTCTTTTAAAACTTCATTAATCTCAATAACTTTTCCGCTGTATGGTGCAAAAATATCGCTTACGGTTTTAACAGCTTCAATTGTTCCAATTGAATCACCTTTTTTAAGGTCGCTAAGTGAAGGGTCGATATCGACAAAAACAACATCTCCCAATTCTCCTTGTGCATATTCTGTAATACCGATTGTGCCCACATTAGCTTCAACAAGAATCCACTCGTGTTCTTTTGTGTATTTTAGATTATTTGGAATACTCATTTTATCCTCTTCAAATTTATCTGATTATAGTATTAGTTATCTGCATTAAACTTATCAAGAAATCCTGTATCAAAATGTCCGCTGATAAAACGCGGATCTTCAAGAACTTTTAGATGGAAAGGAATTGTTGTTTTAATTCCTTCAATTACAAACTCGCCAAGTGCACGTTTAGCTCTGGCAATAGCGCGCTCTCTCGATTTGCCCCAAACAATTAGTTTAGCAACCAATGAATCATAATATGGTGGTATTGTGTATGATTGATAAATATGCGAATCTACTCTTACTCCAAATCCACCAGGAAAATTTAAAGATGTAATTTTTCCCGGAGATGGTCTAAAATTATGGTCGGGATCTTCTGCGTTAATTCGGAACTCTATACTGTGCCCAACAGGTTTTTGCGGCGGTGTATCAGCTTTTTGACCTGCTGCGATAAGAATCTGCTGTCTTACAAGATCAACACTGTAAACTGTTTCTGTTACAGGGTGCTCAACTTGAATTCTTGTATTCATTTCCATAAAGTAAAAATTCTTGTGTTTATCTAACAAGAATTCTATTGTGCCTGCACCAAGATAATTAACAGATTTTGCACCAAGCACAGCAACTTCACCCATCTTAGCTCTTAAAACTTCATCAAGAGCCGGTGATGGAGATTCTTCAATTAGTTTTTGATGTCGTCTTTGAACTGAACAATCACGCTCGCCATAGTGAAATACATTTCCAAAACTATCTCCCATAACTTGAAACTCTACATGGCGCGGATTTTCTAAATACTTTTCGATGTAAACAGCAGAATTATCAAAAGCTGCTTCCGCTTCTGTTTGAGCAGTTTGGAAAGATTTTTCAAAATCTTTTTCTTCCCAAACAATACGCATACCTTTTCCGCCGCCGCCAGCAGATGCTTTAACAATTACCGGAAATCCAATTTCGTATGCAATTTTTATCGCTTCGTTTACATCTGTAATTATTCCATCACTACCAGGAATAACAGGAACACCATTTTTTCGCATCGTATCTTTTGCAAAAGATTTATCGCCCATTCCTCTAATCATCTCTGGCGATGGACCAATAAATGTAATATCGGATTCATTACATATCTCAGAAAAATCAGCGTTCTCTGCCAAAAATCCATAACCAGGATGAATCGCATCTGCACCCGTGATTTGAGCGGCAGAAATAATTGATGGGATTTTTAAATAGCTTTCTTTTCCTAAGGCGGGTCCGATACAAACTGCTTCATCAGCAAATGTAACGTGTAATGATTCGCGATCTGCTTCGGAATAAACTGCAACGGTTTTTATACCAAGTTCTTTACATGTTCTAATTATTCGTAATGCAATTTCGCCGCGATTGGCAATTAAAATTTTATTAAACAAAATATCTCAATCTTTATTGATTAACTTTTTTGTATCAAAAACAATGGCTGATTATACTCAACCGGTTTTCCGCTATCCACTAATATCTTAACAATTTTACCGCTAACATCCGATTCAATCTCATTCATAAGTTTCATCGCTTCAACAATGCACAAAACGGTACCAGCGGAAATATCATCTCCAACCTGAACATAAGAATCAGCATCCGGAGCGGGCGCTCTATAAAAAGTACCAACGATTGGAGATTTAATTTCGTGTAAGCCTGCATTTTCATCAACAGATTTTTTCTCTTCAGTTTTTGATACTGAAACAGATGTCTGCTGATTTAATGGAGCTACAGCCGCTTGCGGAATTGAAATTGCTTGTGAAACTCTAACTTTTTTTGCAAGTTTTATGCGAATTCCATTCTCTTCAAATTCTAAATCTGTTACTTCGCTGGATTCAAGAATTTTAATGAGTTTTTTTATGAGAATTAAGTCCATGTTTTTTCCTTTATTTAGGATTTTACTCGTTCAACATATTCCCCTGTGCGTGTATCAACCTTTAAAAGATCATCTACGTTTATAAATAACGGAACGTTGACTGTTGCACCTGATTCTAACTTTGCAGATTTGAAAGCGTTTGTTGCAGTGTTTCCTCTAAAACCCGGTTCTGTTTCTGCAACTTTTTGATAAACAAAAATCGGTGGTTCTACTGTAATAATATCATCACCATTAAATAAAATTTCTATTTCTTCGCTTCCTTTAAGATAAGCAACTGTATCACCAAAAAGCGGGACTGGAACATTTATTTGTTCATAGGTATCGTTATCCATCAAAACAAGAAAATCGGCTTCTCGGAAAAGATACTGGTATTTTTTCCGTTCAACACGAATTATTTCAACTGATTCGCCGCTTCTAAAAGTATTTTCTAAAACTCTGCCGGTTTTAAGATTTTTTAAAGTACTGCGAACAAAAGCTCCGCCTTTGCCCGGTTTTACGTGCTGAAATTCTGTAATTACATAGGGATCATTTTTAAATCTAATGATGAGACCATTTCTGAAATCTGAGGTATCTGCCATAACGCCTTAACTTAATTGATAATAATTGACTTGAAAAAAATAGAGATAGAAGTCTGAAATGTCAAGAAAAGCTTTTTAACGATTATTGACAAAAAACCGTGAGTTTCTTCACGGTTTTTATAAAAAATCTATCAAAATCCCTTAATTTAGTTGAGAGAGATACCTATCAACTTGAGAGTAAACTGATGATGTTTTATAATCATCTTTAATTGTTTGAAGAAGATTTTTTGCTTGATCTTTTTCGCCTGCTTCAAAATAATTTACAGCAGCTTGAAAAATATAATCAGCATTCATCACATCATTTTTAGAAACTTTGGATGCTTTCATATAAAGATCAGCAGCTTTTTCATATTCATTTTTTACTGATAGGTATCCAGCCTGTCCAGCTAAAGCTGCAGCCTGGTAAATATCAATATCACCGCTGTAATCTTCAAAATATTTAAGTGCTTCATCAGATTTACCAAGATTAGCATAACTATTTGCAAGATAGATCTTAGCAGTCTCACCATTTTCAGTACTGCCGTATTGAGCAACAATATCTTTTAAGCCAAGCATTTTTACATCTTTCTTACCTTCAATTGCACCAAGAAAATCGCCCTGATCATACATTTCCATAACTTTAGCTAAGTGAATTGCAGCCTCTTCATTCTGTCCGCTTTTGTAATTCATATATAAAATTACAGCGATTACAACAACTGCAACAGCAACCAAATATGTAAAAACTTTATTCTTGTTTTCTTCAAAGAAATTGCGGGACTTATAATAAAATTCTACAAGTTTATCTTCTTTTATTTCTTTTCTTACAAGTTTCTTCTGTTTTGCTAGCATTCTTTCTTCCTGTGATGATTCATAAAAAAAACTGGAGCAAATTTAACACTAAACACTCCAATCTTCCAAAGATTTCTAAAATCAATTAAAAGACAATTTTGATAATTATTAGAAGCATTTACAAACATATTACCCTGCATCTTTAATTTTTTCTACTTCCCCACCAATGTTTACACAATACCCTTTTTCTCTAAGCCAGCTTAAAACCTTTAAATAATCTTTTAATCGAGCTTCTGCAATTACCATGTCCTGAGGAATCCGTTTTCCGCGTTCTAACGATTGCGCTTTTAGTTTGTTAAGATTCTGGATGAGTTTTGATAGGTTTTGCTTGTAAGATCTTTTCAATTTACGATTCCTTTATTTGATGTAGTTTTTCCTCCCGATATAGATAAATAAATTAATTTATAATTTCATTTAAAATAATTTTATTGAATACATTTTTTCAACATCTGATACCATCAAAGTCAAAATTCTTAAAGCGTATTCTTTTGTTTTGTATAATGTCATTTATGTTTATTTATTAATTAAGATGAGGCAACCTGTATTATCTAATGCATTAACCAATAGACTAAAATATTTTAAACAATGTTTTTGTTAAGCCAAATTGATATTGCCAGTCTGTCGCTTCATTATTTAATCCACGAACTACCGCAGCATCAAGTATAAAATCTGAAGATATTGGATAAGAAACTCCTAAATCAAAATATATGGGGGAATAATTTTCAAAACTTTCCCCAAACAACTCTAGATAGAACCCAAACGGCAGATTAACCTTTGGTGAGAAAGCCAAAGCATAAATAAATGATGTTGTATTGTTCAATAATGTAATTCCTAAGGTAGCATCTATTTGACCATAATTAGTAATAAAACTAGGCACACCATAAAATGTAAACTTTGTGTCATCAGATATGAAATCCGCTCTACCTAATACAGCCAATCCCATAGTCTCATTTTTAAGTAATTGAAATTTTAATTGAAGACCAGGGTCTCCTACTTTTGTTTCAGTTTTGTTTCCAATATATGTTGAATTTACTAGTCCGCTCATTGAGAATCCAATTTCTACTGATTTAAGGGCCGAAAATTTTAAAAGCAAAGGAACCGATGAGTAGTTAGTTTGACCGGAAAATCCCATCTCAATTTCAGTGTATCCGTATTCAGTCAAAAAGGCATTATCCGATGCGGAAGGTCTTGTTGGATTAGCAGAAACATTTTGTGCTAATAACTCAGAGGAAATAATTAGAACTATAACTAAAATAAACTTTATTGAATTATTAACTTGATTTTTCAAAGAAATTACTCCTGATTAATTTTAACGTTTAATGATGGAGATGCTACAAGTTCAAACGTAGCTGAAGCAAATTGTACTTTGCCACCAGTCTTATTTATCTCGTTTAAAATATATGTAAAGAGTTTATCTTTT
>JAGOXU010000184.1 GCA_018059515.1 Ignavibacterium sp. | reverse complement strand
CGTTACCATTATTTTTGATTGTATTATAACCGGCAAGTGGAAAATATGTAGGAGGATTGGTTTGAATTAAACCAACCATATTTGGGAACGAACCGCTACCATTATAAATTCCATGTAAATAATTGTTTTCAATTAAGTTTCCGCCAATATCGACAGAGGAATTTGCAAGAAAAATTCCATTTACCCTGTTTTTTATTGTATTACTTCTTATATAGCCACCGCTATTATTAAAAAATATACCCGAATAGCTTTGGTTGGAACCTGAAGAAATGTTGTTGCCTTGTATGTATGCAGCCGGAACATCTAGTATTGAGATACCGCAGCTTGTAAAATTATTCTGGCTGATTATAACCGAACTATTGTTTGAAACACTTATTCCTGTTCCCCACGTTGTAAAATTACAACCGGAGATAGTTGAGGTTAGTGATGGACTTGATCCTTCACCGTAAAAATTGCCATTTAATACTATACCCGTTGAACCGAATGCAAAGTTGGAATAAGTAATATTAAGATAACTTGGTGTACCGGTTCTTGTAACTAGACCATAATATGCACCTGTTATGTAGCAATAACGGAGAGTTAAGTTGGAGCCTGCTAACACGTCAATGCCAATATTGGCATATAAAAACTCTAAAGTTAATTTGTTGATAGGTGAAGAGCCTTTAATTTCAGTTGTCCCTTCAACAATAAGTTTTTTATAAGGATCAAAAGTTATTTTGCCGTTGGGACCTGCAATAATTTTACCACCGTTTTTAACTGTAATATTTGCTTTGGCGTTGTATGTTCCATTGACTGTAAGTGTTGCACCGGATTCAATTGTCATATCATCGTACAATGTTGTCCCATCTAAAACAGTTTCGTTGTAAACTAATTTACCACCATATTTTACTACTGGGGCAAATTGAAAGAGATAGCCTTCGCCGGCAGGAAAAATCACATTAAAAGTTCTGGTTTCATTTAAAGCAAGTGTTGTGTTTATTGTATTAGAATTGTTTTCAATATCTCGAACACTTAAATTTTTATATCCTGTGTTATTGTTAATATTTAAGACACCCTGATTTGAAAAATTTGTTTTAAGATTTGTGAGAAGGAAGTAATTATTCTCAGGATGGTCTTTTTGATTTAGAAATCCAGAATGCCAGTGATAGCTGTTGCCATAAGGTTGAATAGTCAAATAGTCAAAACTATTTGTGAGGTTTTCTGGTAACTGTTCCTGATATTCTATGTTTATAAAATTACCAGTGTAATCCAAATTGACTAAAGTATTACCCAAGCTGCCTGTTAAACGCGGTGCAAGATTATCGTGAATATGGTGCCAAAGATATGACTTGTTACCCTGGCCATCAACGATTGCATCAACAAGACCGTAGTCTGATTGATATGAGTAATAATCAGAGAACATAATACCTTTAGAACCGTATGCAAGTGCTAGCATAACGGAAGCATTCAATTCTTCACTACTTGGTTTATACCAACCTTGCCCACTGCTATAAATTAATCCAAATGCTTGAGGCACATAATAAAACCCGGGCTGTAATTCGTGTGATTGTTGCAGCTTTGTTGGTAATGATTCAAAGTCGTGACCTATAAGTGGATTGGTATGAAAAGGATATGCATCAAACATCAATTTATCGGGTAGCACTGTATTATAAAAACGATCATAAATATATTCACCATTTTTATAAACATTAACTTCAAAGAAATGAGTTATGAGTGGAATACTATCTACAGCACGCACCAATGAATCAACTATATGGATTGGTATAAATGCATCTATGCTGTGCGGCTCATCGTGGGCATACCAGTATTTAAGATTTGGCCATTCTGTACGCGAGTAGTCTGATAAATATGTGGTAATATTATTAATTACTTCCGTTGGGTTATCAATGTATGTATGCCATCCATAATTATCATAGACCTCAGCATAATCAACATAAAGTGTACCCAAACCACTGTCACCCAACCAGTCCACACAAAACTGAATCCCTGTTCCTTCAACCCAATCAGTGTAATTTATCTCAACTGGCTCTGGTGAGTACCTTCCTAAATTATCAGATGGGAAAATATTCGTATTGTATTGATATGATGATCCATCGAAATCAAAAATCTTAAAGCTACCGGGGATAGGAAAATCAGAAACTGTAAGCGTTTTTTCGAGTAATATATCTGTATATTTTTTTGAATTATCATTGATATCATTATACCTGTATACAACTTTTATTTTACAAACCGGATCACTTGGATTAACTTCCTGCGGATCGTAAGCTAAAGCCATTTTATAACGGGCAATAAATTTAATTACATTCTGGGGTTCCGGATATACACGTCTGTACAATTTAGCCTGAAAATAATGGGGACCATAGATAAGTGAATCAGCAGGTCCATTCAGTCCGATTGTTGACCAACATTGAACACCAGCCCAGTTAGCTGCGCTGCCGATTGTATCACCATTTTTGCGAATATGCTTCACCCCTATTTTTAGTGTATCGGTCTGGTTTTCTTCACTTTCCCATTTTGAGTAGCAACCCGTTGCATAATGATTAATCCAATCGGTTGAATTTATATTAAAAGCCATCACATCATATTTATTAAGATATGACTGATTGGATTGATAAGCTTTCCAAACAATAGTGTTCAATCCGCTTTCATCGTATGAAAGTTTTACGGCTTCAGTAGGATCACTACCCATAAAAGCACCAACAGGAAAGTGTCCATCAGTTGTTTGTGCTATAATTATATAATTATTAAAAGTAATGAATAAGAAAAACAGCGCTAAAAATTTAATGCTGAACAAAATTCTTTTCTGTGTACTCATAATTTTTCTCCATTGAATTTATTTAATATTTATTCCCGAGAAATCGGGATTTCTGATTAAATGATTCCATCATTTAATCATCAACATTTTTTTTATGTCAGAAAAAACAGGAATATTACTATTGCCCTTTACAAAAAGCTGGTAGATGTAAACTCCGCTGGCTAAATTGTTATCAGTATGTAGTGGGTTGTTGGTAGTAAACTCCACTTCGTAATATCCAGCCTCTTGTTCTTTGTTTACAAGTACACTTACAAGTTCACCTTTTATATCATATACATATAGTTTTACATATCCTCTTTCTATTATCCTGTATCCTATCTTTGTGGTAGGATTAAATGGATTCGGGTAGTTCTGGTAAAGTTGATAGTCATTTATTGTCATTGGGTTGTCATCAATTGTAGTGATGTTTATGAATAATTCTGTACTTGGTTCAGATTCGTTTGTCTGGTTATCTACAGATGTTATCTTGTAATAATAATTTTTATTCCATTGTGGAAATCCCTGGATGTAAAATGTATCCTGTAACTCAGCTGCTAAATTTGCTGAACTGATCTGAAAACCTGCTACAGTATCTCTATAAAGTCTATAAAACCTAAAATCTAACTCTGTATTTTTATTCCAACTAAGTTTTATTTCAGGAGAATCTACAACTGCTGAAAAATTAAATGGTATCCTTGGCGGCAAGTCCTGGTATTTATAACTTTCTCCAAAAGGGCCGCCGTATAATCCAATATCACTTCGGCTTCCATCTCTATCTAAAATATTTGGATCACCTGCATCAATTAAAGGCGAAAACTTTTGAAGATGAAAATCCAACTCTCCCTGTGTTGTATCATCATTTACAACCATTGGATCAACAGAGATGTTTGAGGTGTCTGGGGTAAACCCAGTATAATTTATAGCATTATTCCAAACATTGTTATATCTAAATACAAGCCCTGATGTATTCCATACTTTAACCCCATTTAAGTTGCCACCTGTTATTGTATTGTTTTTTACTACATTGCTCGAACCCACTTCTAACAAAGAATTATTGAAATTGCCAAATATGTTATTATTAAAAAGTTCAGAATTGTTACCTCCTCGATGATCAATACCTCTACTGCCTTCAATAGAGTAAATAGCATTATTTTTAATGAAAACTGAGTCATACCCAAATAATATACCAGTTGCGCCTACACCTTTTAACTTTATTGTATTATTTAGAATAATTGATCTTGTACCGAATGATTTATATATGCCATCGTATTTATGCACCTCTATATAATTTGAATCAATTATTGGTTCATAGCTATTATTAAAAGCTTCTAAATGAATTCCAGCATCACTTGCAGCTTGAGAATTTGGGTCAGTGTAAATAATATTATTACTTACTTTTGCATTAGAATTAAATAAATAAACACCCTGACTAATATTTATAAGATAATTCTTATAAATGACAGCAGCTGAATTATTTGAAATTCCATATCTTCCTCTCAATACTTTATTAAGAGTAATTAGACAGTTCCCATTTGCTGCAATACCATAACCCCAGTAAGAACCCCAATAAACATCTGGATAAACAATAACAGTAAATCCAGTAAACAGACAACTATCCAAAACTTCAACAGAATGGAAATTTAGAGATGTTACTAATTCCTGAGTATCTATTATACAACTATCTAAACCTGCACCAATCAAACTTAAGCCTGGTATCATTATTACTTGTTCTTTGTAAATTCCATTAGCCACATAAACCGTATCACCAAAACTGCAAATGTTAATGCACTTTTGTATGCTGTCTGCTGCGGTTTGCCAGCTTGTGTAAGGTGGTTGGCTGGTGCCGGTTTTGCTAACGTAGCGCACAGTGGCAATTGAGAATGTAGAATTTAGAATGTAGAATGAGAGACAGAAGAAAAGGAAATATTTTGGTTTCATAAGAGCCTCAACCTTGTTTGGTTAAATCTTAATTGTAACTTAGGAAAAGTTTTTGAGAAGAGCGAGAGAGCATAAAAATGGAGTAATGGGGTTTTGGAATGTTGGATTTGATTCTGAATCAAAGCCAAAGAGTATAATTCCCTTTGAAGAACAACTTGTAAAACTAATATTTAAAATATTTGCAGAACTCTCATTTTCTAATGTTACTCCTGTTTCTGCATTCTGTACATTGCAGTAACTCATTGTTAGCACAGCACCCGGTTGTACAATAACCCCCTCGCCTGTAGATGAACTGATGAAATCTGATGTTAGTCTGTTATTATCATTTGACCTATAAACCTGAACGTTACCTTCTATTATTAGCCTCTTACCAGCATTAAAAATAATTTTACCATTTAATCCTGCAACAATTTTACCACCACTTTTAACAGTTATGTTTGCATTGGCATTGTATGTTCCATTAACAGTAAGTGTAGCGCCGGATTCAATTGTCATATCATCGTACAATGTTGTCCCATCTAAAACAGTTTCATTGTAAACGAGTTTACCACCGTATTTTACTACTGGGGCAAATTGAAAGAGATAGCCTTCGCCGGCAGGAAAAATCACATTAAAAGTTCTGGTTTCATTTAAAGCAAGTGTTGTGTTTATTGTATTAGAATTGTTTTCAATATCTCGAACACTTAAATTTTTATATCCTGTGTTATTGTTAATATTTAAGACACCCTGATTTGAAAAATTTGTTTTAAGATTTGTGAGAAGGAAGTAATTATTCTCAGGATGGTCTTTTTGATTTAGAAATCCAGAATGCCAGTGATAGCTGTTGCCATAAGGTTGAATAGTCAAATAGTCAAAACTATTTGTGAGGTTTTCTGGTAACTGTTCCTGATATTCTATGTTTATAAAATTACCAGTGTAATCCAAATTGACTAAAGTATTACCCAAGCTGCCTGTTAAACGCGGTGCAAGATTATCGTGAATATGGTGCCAAAGATATGACTTGTTACCCTGGCCATCAACGATTGCATCAACAAGACCGTAGTCTGATTGATATGAGTAATAATCAGAGAACATAATACCTTTTGAACCGTGAGCTAGTGCAAGCATTACAGAAGCATTTAGTTCAGCATCACTTGGCTTTAACCAACCCTGTTCGTTACTATAAATTAATCCAAAGGCTTGAGCTACATAATAAAAGCCTGGTTGTAATTCGTACGATTGCTGTAACTTTAGAGGTAAAGAAGCAAAATCGTGACCTATAAGTGGATTGGTGTGAAATGGATAAGCATCAAACATAAGTTTTTCCGGTTGTACTGCGTTATAAAAATGTTCATAAATGTACTCTCCATTTTTATAAACATTAACTTCGAAAAAATGAGTTATGAGAGGAATACTATCTACTGCACGCACCAATGAATCAACTACATGGATTGGTACAAATGCATCAATGCTGTGCGGCTCATCATGGGCATACCAATACTTGATGTTGTTCCAATTTGAATAACGCTGAGTGTATACCTCTAAAGTATCAGCAACTCTCTCAGGGTTAGATATATATTCATTCCATCCATAATCATCATAAACCTCGGCATAATCAACATAAAGGGTACCCAAATCACTGTTCCCCAGCCAGTCCACACAAAACTGTATTCCTGTTCCTGAAACCCAGTCGGTATAATCTGTCTGAGAAGGATCAGGTGAGTTTCGTCCTAAAATTTCTGAAGGGAAAATATTGGTATCATATTGATATGATGATCCGTCAAAATCAAAAATCTTAAAGCTATTGGGTATGGGAAAATCAGATACGGTAAGTGTTTTTTCGAGTAATGTAATACTATATTTTAAAGAATTGTTATTGATGTCATTATACCTGTAAACTACTTTTATCTTACATACAGGATCGGTTGGATTAACTAATTGCGGGTTATAATTTAATGCCATTTTATAACGGGATAAAAACTGAATTACTCCATTATTTGGTCCATATACTCTTCGGTATTTTTTTGCTTGAAAATAATGCGGACCGTAAATAAGTGAATCGGCTGGTCCATTTAGCCCAAGTGTTGACCAGCACTGTAT
>JAGOXU010000183.1 GCA_018059515.1 Ignavibacterium sp. | reverse complement strand
ATCCAAATACTGCACCAGTGGTTCCATCGCTGTAACTTGCAAGTAACGCATCACGAGGAGCAGTTCTTATTCCCTTACCAATTCTATCCGAAACCCTTGAAGTTAAAACAACAGGAATATTTTGAAAAATTCCGGGTAAAGGTTTTGCAAGAGCAGAAATTCCGTAACCCAAAAAAACAAAAATAGAACGCTTACCAAGTTTATCTGAAAGATTTCCGAAATATCCCTTTAACAATCCGGCAGTTACTTCTGCAATTCCTTCGATAACGCCCACAACAGCCATTGATGAGCCTAAAACCGCTGTTAAGAAAATAGGTGTAACCGGATAAAGCATTTCACTGGCAATGTCTGTAAACAGACTTACCATTCCAAGAAGAAATACTTGTTTAGATATTTTTGATTTCATTGTCTATAATCTTCTTTGTGACTTTGCGTCCCTGTCATCCGACAGGCAGGTCTGCGAGAAAATTTTTTAGCTGCATTTTACGCCAAGAACGCAAAGATAGAAAACGCAAAGGACGTTAAGTTTAAATCCAATTTTTTCTTACGTAATTTTACAAAGAAATTTTATAAAACCTTAGAGGAAAAAATGCGCAACATAGTTATCGCCGGCAATTGGAAAATGAACAACGATTTAAAAGAATCAGAAAAACTTATCGTTGAATTAAAAAACCTTTTACAAAATGAAAAACCAAATTGTGATGTAATTGTTTGTCCACCGTTCACTTCGCTTACCGAAGCTTCAAAACTTTTAAAGGGAAGCGTTATAAAACTCGGTGCGCAAAACATGCACTTTGAAGAAAGCGGTGCATTTACCGGAGAAGTTTCCGCATCAATGTTAAAATCGGTTGGATGTGAGTATGTAATTCTTGGGCATTCGGAACGCAGACATATTTTTGGCGAAACTGATGAAGTAATTAATAAAAAAATCAAAAAAGCTTTGGCTGCAGGATTAAAACCAATCTTTTGCGTGGGCGAACTTCTTGAAGAAAGAGAAAATGGAACAACAAATGATGTAGTTAAAAGACAAATTTTAAAAGGATTAGACGGAATTTCTGCCGAAGAAATGAAAAATGTTATTGTTGCGTACGAACCAGTTTGGGCAATTGGGACAGGAAAAACTGCAACTCCCGCACAGGCACAAGAAGTACATGAGTTTATTCGTGATTTAATTGAAATAGATTACTCTTTAGAAATCGCCAACGATCTCGTTATTCAATACGGCGGAAGTGTAAAACCGGATAATGCAAAAGAGCTTATCTCACAAAAAGATATTGATGGTGCACTTGTTGGTGGTGCTTGTCTAAAAGCTGATTCGTTCCTGGGAATTATTAAAGGTGCTTCCTAATATTATTTTCTTTTCAAAAGCCCGATTTTGCGCATAAATCGGGCTTTCATTTCATTGCAATCCCTTCGATTTGAGGTTATATTTGTAACTTATTTTTCCAGGAGTTTTTTAGCAAAGAATGATATCCCTCAAGAGTTTATCTTACAATCTATTTGTAGCCGCAATAGTTTTCTCTCAAGCAACTTTTTCACAGGTTATTTTCAGAGAACTTCCCAATTATAAAATAAATACTTCCGATCAACTTTTTTTTGATATTACAAACACACGCGATGTAATTTCTTTAAACGGAAATTGGAAAGTTTATCCATTCAATGATGATAAAAAGGAAAAAGTAAATGTACGCGTTCCATCAATTTTTGAAGGTAAAGGCGAGTTTGTTTTTGAAAAAAGTTTTCCGCTTACAAATGAGCAGTTAAATAATAATAAAATATCTTTAAACTTTTTTGGATTAAATTATTCCGCAGATATTTCTGTAAACAAAGTAATAATCTATCGCCATCCAGGAGGAGAGTTTCCATTCAAAGTTTCGCTTCCACGTGATATATTAAAATCAGACCAAGACAATATTATTTCCGTAAAACTTTCTTACGCACTTGATTCCAAAAATACAATTCCGCTTAAGCAAAGATTTTTATTTCCGCAAAACTTCGGCGGAGTTATCAGCGATGTGTATCTACATTTAACGCCAAATGTTAGTATAGCAGACTTTAAATACAAAACTGATATTGATTTAAAATCAAACAAAGCTGTTATTTCTTTGCAATCGGTTATTGATAATAAAGAATTTAAAAAGAAAAACGATACGCTTGGTACGCAAACAAATTTTTCACTTCGCACGCAAATTTTTTATCCCGATGGGAAAACGAGTGTAAGTTCAAGTTCAGGTTCAAGTATTAGTGATAATAATTTTGTTTTGAAGCAGAACAAACAAATCGAAATTAATAACAGCGTTACAATTGCATCGCCAACTTTTTGGAGTCCGGATAATCCCGCAAGTTATATTATAAGATTAGAACTGTGGCGCGGCGAACAGTTGATTGACAGACACGATCAAAGTGTTGCATTATTTAAACTTGAATCAGCGCAAAATAATTTTACACTTAACGGGAAAGATTTTAATCTGTACGGTGTTACATATATACCTTCTTTTTATCAATACGGAAGTCTTTCATCATACGAAAGAATGGAAAGTGATTTAGAAAAAATTAAACAAGCTGGATTTAATTCAGTTAGATTTTCGCGCTCGCTTCCAAATCCATATTATTTAAGAATATGCGAACAGATTGGTTTGTTTACTTTTGTTGAACTGCCGATTGCAAACTTGCCTGAAGGACTTGCAGGCTCGCAAAATTTTGTGGTGCGTAGTAAAAATTATCTTTCAAGTTTAATGCAGGCTTATGAAAATTTTTCTGCACTTGGCGGAATTGGATTTGGTTCATCTTATCTTCTAAAATCTGATGCACACCGTGCTTTGTTAAGCGAACTTTCATCTCAGGTTAAGAAAACCAGAAGTATTTTAACTTATGCATCGTTTTTTGATTTTGAAAATCAGCAGATTGATAATTTAGATTTATATGGAATAGAATTTTTAAATGTAACTCCGGCAGATAAACAAACCGAAGCTGAAAATCTTATTCAGTCAATCGGTAACGGAAAAATATTTATTGGAGAAGCAACTTATACTGTAAACATTGGGCAAACTGATGGTTACGTAAATAAATTTTCTTACGAAGCACAGGCGAAATTTTTTGATGATGTATTTAATTTTAGTGAAACTAATAATCTTACAGGATTTTTCGCAAACACAATGTTTGATATCCGCGGTGATTATCCTTCAATCATTTGCGGCTATAAAGAAGAAAACATTTACAACATTGGTTTGGTAGGCGAGGAAAGAAATCAAGAAAGACTTGCATTCAAAGTTCTTTCTGCGCGAATTAAAAACACGGAAAAGGTAACAATACCAATCGGCAGTGATAAAGATGATGCGCCTATGATTTTTATAATCACCGGATTAATTCTTGCTTTATTAATGGGCGTACTTGTAAACTCAGGTAGAAAATTTAGAGAAGACGCTTCACGCGCATTGCTGCGCCCGTACAACTTTTTTGCAGATGTACGCGACCAAAGAATTATATCGGCATATCACTCACTATTTCTTGCTGTTATAGTTGCGCTGGTTACTTCACTAATCTTTGCAAATCTTTTTTATTATATAAAAAATAATGTACTTGTTGAAAAAATATTTCTATCGTTTGGAAGTCCGGGTTTAATATCAGGCATAAGTTATCTTGCATGGAATCCAACCGCATCATTGGTTTGGCTTTTTGTTTTAACTGTAATGTGGATGATACTTTTAACAATTATTATAAAGGCTGCATCATTTTTTGTTAGAACAAGAGTCTATTTATCAAGCGTGTTTTTTACTGTAGTTTGGGCGCTTCTTCCTATTGTACTTTTAATTCCTGTCGGCATTGTTTTGTATCGATTATTAAATGCAGGTGCTGGAAATATTTATATGTACATATTCCTAATCGCATTTGTGTTTTGGATTTTATACAGATTGCTAAAAGGCATCTCGGTAATATTTGATGTGAACCCCGGCGGAATATATTTCTACGGATTACTTTCAATTTTAATTGTAAAAATTATTTTCTTACTTTTTTATGAAGTAAACAATTCAGTATTCCAATATTTAAAACTTGCACTGAAACAATTTAATATTCTCGGATAAAATATTTGTATTTATCAAAACTAGAAATACTCGGCTTCAAATCTTTTGCGCAAAAAACCCAGATTAATTTTAATCAGGGTATAACTTCAATCGTTGGACCAAACGGCTGCGGCAAAACAAATGTTGTAGATGCGCTTCGCTGGTGCTTGGGTGAACAGAAAAGTTCAACGCTCAGAAGCGATAAAATGGAAAACGTAATTTTTAACGGAACAGCGCAGCGCAAGCCAATGGGTATGGCGGAAGTATCGCTTACGATTGAAAACACAAAAGGAATTTTACCCACAGAATATACAGACGTTACAATTACACGAAGAATTTTCCGTTCGGGTGAAAGCGAGTATTTACTTAACAAAAATATTTGCCGCTTAAAAGATATTACCAATCTTTTTATGGATACAGGAATTGGCGCTAATGCGTATTCTGTAATCGAATTAAAAATGGTTGAAACAATTCTTAGCAACAAAGCCGAAGAGCGCCGCACAATGTTTGAAGAAGCTGCAGGCGTTAATAAATACAAGCTGAGAAGAAGATTGGCTTTAAGAAAACTTGATGAAGTAAAAACAGATTTAACCCGCGTTAATGATATTGTCTCAGAAGTTGAAAAAAAGGTTTCATCGTTGGATAGACAGGCTAAACGCGCTGATAAATATAATGTGCTAACTTCGCAGTTACGTGAGTTAGAGATTGATTTATCTGAGCGAGAACTTGCGCTGTTCACTTTAAAGATTGATGAATCGAAACTTACTAAACAAGAAAATTTCCAAAAGAAAATTCAGTTTGAATCAGATATTGCGAAGTTAGAAGATGAAATTAAAACAGCACGCGAACATCTTGTGGAAATTGAAAATGAATTAAAGGATAAACGAAACGAAATTACTCTTCAGACAGAAAAGATTTTTAATGTTCAAAATTCGTTATCACTAAATAATGAAAGAAAAAATTCTCTAGCGCGCAACAAAGAAAAATACACTACAGAGCTTGGTGAATTAAGCCGTCAATTTGATGAAGCAAAAAACATTGCGGAAAACGGCACTTCTATGCTTTCTGATTTTGCTGAACAGATATTACAAAAGGAACACGAAAAGAAAACCCTTGACCACGATGTTGATGTGCAGTTAGAATTTTTAGAACTGAAGAAAAATCTTTTAAAAGAGCAGTCTGAAATTCTTCTTGAAAAGTTTAAAGAAATTACAGGCAGAGAAAATGAACTTCGCAACACAATTGCAATTCTTGAATCAAAACAAGTAAACATTAAAAAGTTAAGCGATAAAATTCAATCGCTTACAAATAACATTGCTAAAACTGTTGGATTTATTGAAGAGCTTGGCGCAGATAAAGAACAAATTCAGAAAAAAATTGCTGATGCGGAATCGTTGTACTTAAGTAAGCAGAATGAAAAAGAAAAATTAGAAGTTGAGTTAAATAAGTTAAAAGAAAACGAACTTGAACAGCGCAGTGTTATAAAATCTTTAAAGGATAAAATAACTTTTATCCAAAACCTTATAGATAATCTTGAAGGCGTTTCCAAAGGTGCAAAAGCACTTTTAGATAATAAAGGCTGGGCAAAAAAAGAAAGCACAATCCTTGCACACATTGGTGATTCGGATGAGAAATTCCGTTTTGCCGTTGAGGCTGCGTTAAAAAATAATCTTAATAATGTTCTTGTTGAGTCTTTAGAAGATTTAAAACGCGGAATTGAATATTTAAATAATAATGATATTGGAAAAGCATCTTTTTACTATCCGCATTTTGAAGATTTTAACAGCAAGGGTTTGTTAAATAAGATTCAAGCTTTTATCGAAAAAAGAAAAGCAAAAAAACTTGAACAGGAAAATGGATTTGTAAGCTGGGCAAGTAATTCAATCCAAACAAAAGCAAAGTGGAAACCATTTTTTGAAAAAATTTTAAAAAATATTTGTGTCGTTGAAAATTTAGAAAAAGCATTCGAGCTTTACGGTAAATACAACTCGTTTAGTTTTGCAACTTTAAACGGTGATTTTGTTTCGAGAGATGGTGTGATTGAAGCCGGTTCAGTTCCGCGTTTGGATGATTCTTTATTTGGAAGAAAACAACTGCTGGAAAGTCTGAGTTCAGAATTCCCAAAACAAGAAAAGAGTTTGATTGAAACTCAAAATGAAATTGTAAATAAAGAAAACAAGCTTGCTGCAATTGATTTAAAAGTTTTATCTGAACAAGGCAGACTGCTTATAAATGATTTAGCGAATGTTGAAAAACAAATTTCTCAGTTTGAATTTGAAAAACAAAAAGCGAACGATGAGATTGAAAAAATTCAGCAGGAAATAAAAGAGCACGCCGCGGAATCAAATCTTTTTGATAATAAAAAATTAAAACTTGAATCACTGCTTAACACAGAAATTGCTTTGCGTGATTCTGAAGAGCGCAAAAAACAAACTCTTGATTCTGAATTTTCTGAATTTGAAAAAGCATACAATCAAATACTTACCCAGCGTAACGAACTTAGCGTAAACATCGAAAGACTTGTTGGTGAAAAACGCAATACTGAAAATTCAATCAAACGTGCAGAGGAATCCATCGTTGTATTAAATAATTCAATTACGAAAAGAAAAGATGATATTGAAGCTGCAGCTAGTGAGATTAATGCTATTGATGAAGAAGTTGTAACGCTTCAGCAAAGTTTTAACGAGCTTGATGAAGAAAAAAATGTTTTAAATAATCAGTTGGAAGAAATTGAAATTCGCCACAAAAATTTAAGAGAAGAAGTAAATCAAAAAGATACTGCATTGCGTGGATTGCGTAAAGAACGCGAAGCTGTTTCTGATATAATCCATAATATGGAAATGACGATTAAAGAGCTTGATATT
>JAGOXU010000182.1 GCA_018059515.1 Ignavibacterium sp. | reverse complement strand
GTAAAGGGTTATCAAGTGATTCTGAATTGGAATCCGCTAAGTCGAATTACTTATCAACAAAAGCTTCATATCAAGCTGCTGAAGCAAATGTTTCACAAAGCCAGGCTTCATTAAGAGAAATCATGGATCAAATTTCTAAAACCTCAATTCGTTCGCCTATGGATGGAGTTGTTACCAAACTTAATGTTGAGCTTGGCGAAAGAGTATTTGGCGCTGGATTTACAATGGGTTCTGATATTATGACAATCTCCGATTTAAGAAATATTGAAGCAGTTGTTGAAGTTGATGAAAATGATGTTGTATTAGTTTCCATCGGAGATACCGCTAAAATTAAAGTTGATGCATTTAAAGATGAGGAATTTGTTGGTATTGTTTCAGAAATTGGTAACAGTGCTAATACCAGTGGTTTGGGAACACAAAATGAAGTTGTAAACTTTGAAGTAAAGATAAAACTTATCGATCCAAAAAAAGATTTAAGACCCGGAATGAGCTGTACATCTGACATACAAACTGAAACTATTGCAAATATTTTAAGTGTTCCAATTCAAAGTGTTACCACAAGAACAGGCAGTCCAACAGGTGAAGAAATAAAAGAAGGTGAAGGCGGCGAAGATTTTCAACAGGTTAAAGAAGTTAAAAAAGAAAAAATAAATAAAGTGAATGAAGTTGTATTCATAATTAAAAATGGCAAAGCAAAAATGGTTGATGTTGAAACCGGTTTAAGCGATGATAATTACATTGCAATCACAAAAGGATTAGAGGGCGGTGAAGACGTTGTCTCCGGAAGTTATAAAGCAATCTCACGCGAACTTAACGACGGCTTGCAAGTTAGAGTTGAAGATAAACATTCCAACACAACAAAAAAGTAAACACGGTAAACAATAATGAATATAATTAACATAGAACATATTGCTAAAGTTTATCAAGTCGGTACCGAGGAAGTACATGCTTTACGTGATGTGTCATTAAAGATTGATAAGAACGAGTACGTTGCAATTATGGGTCCATCCGGCTCCGGTAAATCTACTTTGATGAATATGCTTGGCTGTCTCGACACACCAACTTCCGGTATTTATGATTTTAAAGGTTCAAGCGTTAGTGAAATGACTGATAATGAGTTAGCCAGAATCAGAAATAAAGAAATTGGATTTGTCTTTCAAACTTTTAATCTTCTTGCAAGATCAGATGCTGTTCATAATGTTGAGCTGCCATTAATTTATGCAGGCGTTTCATCTTCTGAGAGAAAAGAAAGAGCTAAGCAGGCTCTTATTGACGTTGGTCTTGCTGATAGAATGTATCATAAACCAAATGAACTTTCCGGCGGACAAAGACAAAGAGTTGCGATTGCGCGAGCGTTGGTTACAAACCCTTCAATTATTCTTGCAGATGAACCAACAGGTAATATTGATTCTAAAACCGGCGATGAAATTATGGCGCTGTTCCTTGAAATTCACGAAAAAGGAAATACAATTATTCTTGTAACACATGAAGAATCTATAGCTGCACACGCTTTAAGAATTTTAAGATTAAAAGATGGATTAATTGAAAAAGATGAAGCTGTTGAAAAACGATATGTTCCGAAGTCAAAAACATCTTTCAAGTAAAGCAGACTTCAGTCTGTTGCTTATTAAAATAGAATGCAAATTAATCCGCCAAGGCGGACTGAGTTACAAAGGAAAATTATAATATGTCATCAATATTTTTAGAACTTAGCGAAGGATTATCAATTGCCTGGCGAGCGATTAGTGCTAATAAAATTCGTGCTGCACTAACAATGCTTGGAATTTTTATTGGAATTACAGCAGTTGTATTAATGTCAACTGCGATTAAAGGAATTGATAATTCATTGCAAGAAGGAGTAAGTGCACTCGGCTCAGATGTTTTGTACATCGATAAATATGCATGGTTTTCTAATCAAGAATGGTGGAGAATACGAAACCGAAGAAATATTGATATGGAAGATTTTCACAGATTTAAAGACTTGGCTAAACTGCCACTTGCAATTGCGCCTGTAACAAATTCAGTTCAAACCATTAAGGTTGGTGATAGAAAAGTTGAAAATATTTTTCTAACAGGATCAAATTCTGATTATGTAAAAACAACAAATTTTGATTTTGCTTCAGGTAGGTTTTATTCTGAGATTGAAGGTAATGGATCGCGTAATGTTGCGGTAATTGGCAGTGAAATTAATAATAAATTATTTCCGAGAGGTGATGCACTTGATAAAACCATTAAAATTGGTCCGGTAAACTTTAAAGTTGTTGGCGTTTTAACAGAGCAGGGAAGTACGATGCTTGGAGCTTTTAATCCGGATAATCAAGTGTTTGTTCCAATCGGTACAATATTTAAAAATTTTGTTTCCAGACACTTTAACTCTGTTACAATAAATGTTCGTGCTGCAAGTCCTGAAAAATTGGAAGATACAAAAGCCGAAGCCGAAGGTATTATGCGAAAGATAAGAGGTCTTTCACATAATCAACCAAATGATTTTACTATTAATCAGCAGGAAGGATTAACAAGTTTTTTAGATCAGATAACAATTGTAATTAAGATTGCCGGCTTATTTATTACAGGCTTATCATTATTTGTAGGTGCAATCGGAATTATGAATATAATGTTTGTTTCTGTAAAAGAAAGAACTAAAGAAATCGGATTAAGAAAAGCAATTGGCGCAACCCGAAGAACGATTCTTGTACAATTTTTATTGGAGTCTTCAGTAATCTGTTTAATTGGTGGATTGATCGGATTGCTTGCAGCAATACTTTTAAGTTTAATGCTTAATCAGTTCTTTCCAACATCAATACAATACGATGTTGTTATTATTGCAATTTTAATTTCGCTGCTAACGGGAATTGTTTCGGGATTAGCTCCAGCATACACAGCCGCTAAAATGGATCCAGTAGATGCATTGAGGTATGAATAAATGAAGATTAATCAGATACTCGCAATCTCTCTTCAATCATTAAAAAGTAATAGATTGAGAACAGCGCTAACAATACTCGGTGTTGTTGTTGGAATTTTTTCAATCATTGTGATAATGACAATTCTTACGATGCTTCAGAATAGCATTGATGAAGGACTTTCCTCTCTTGGCAAAAATACTTTTCAAATTCAAAAAAATGATAATGTTTTTGGCGGCGGACCAAGAATGCGTGATCGAAACAGAAAAGATTTAACCATCCAAGAGGCTGATAGATTAGACGTATTATTAAAGCAAGCAAAGTACGTTGGTGTTGAACAATGGCAGTTTGGTATTGTAGCAAAATTTGGCAACAAAGAAACTAATCCAAACATTTCAATAGCCGGTGTTAATACTGACGCAATGAGAACTAATGATTGGAACGTTGAAGAAGGAAGAGATTTTCGTGAAGATGATATTAATTATTCTGCAAATGTGTGTTTAATCTTTCATCCGATTAAAGATAAGCTTTTTCCGTATAGTGATCCTATCGGACAGGAAATTAGAGTTGATGGTAAACCACTAAGAATAATTGGAATCGTTGAACCTCAAACAGCTTTATTCGGGCAAAGCCGTGATAATTATGTTTTAGTTCCAATCACTACCTGGCAATCAATGTATGGAAGATATGGGCGTTCTGTTAATATAACTGTAATGTCTCAAAGTAAAGATGATTATAATGATGTGATTGAAGCCGCAACAGGTTATATGCGTACTATTAGAAAAGTTGGTCCAGGTGAACCAAACGATTTTTATATTTTTAGCAACGAATCTATGATTGAACAAACTGATAAAATTACAGGACCAATAAAAATAATTGCACTTGCAATTTCGCTTATCGCACTGATTGCGGCAGGTGTTGGTATTATGAATATCATGTTAGTATCAGTTACTGAAAGAACTCGTGAAATCGGAATTAGAAAAGCACTTGGTGCAAGAAAAACCTGGATATTAATTCAATTTTTATTTGAAGCAATTGTTTTATGCATGCTTGGTGGGCTTATAGGAATTATTTTTGGAGTTGGGATTGGTAATATTGCCGGAGGTGCTCTTAATGCACAAACCGCAATTCCATGGGATTGGGTTTTTATAGGATTATCAATGTGTATTGCTGTGGGTATAATTTTCGGAACATATCCGGCTTACAAAGCTTCAAACCTTGATCCGATTGAAGCTTTGAGATATGAATAGTCTAATTTTATTTTGAAAGTCATTTCGACCCTGCCTTTGCCGGCAGGCAGGCGGAGGGAGAAATCTGTTTTAATAATAGCATCAGATTTCTCAGTCGAAGACTCCTTCGAAATGACTTGTAGTAATCCTAGAAATTAAGATCAATTTGCAAACTAAATCTGTTATCCAAATTTCCAATAATTTCATTATCACCTGAGCTAAGTGAAGTTACATCCGGTTTATAAGTTTCTGAGTATTTTGCAGAGAGCGAGATGAACTGAAGGGGTTTATATTTAACGATCGCATACCATCTTATTCCTTTTCCGTACATTGCAAGATTAGGCATTACACCAAGCAAGTCGTTTTCATATTCATAAACAGCGGAGTTAAAAGAATCCGTTTGAAAAAAAATAATTCTGCCGTAAAGATTTAGATTTTTTGCTGCGATAAATCTAACATCTTGAAAAACTAAAAATCCATTCTCTTTAATGCCAGCATCTTTAATAAAAAAATGGTTGTACTCTATTCTTGTTTTTAATCTTAAATTTTTTGAGAGGTGGTAGATAAATTCAGTTCGCGCAATTTGTTTTAACCTTCTTACAATTTGTTCATCAATATTAATTAACTCGGTAACTTCTTTATTTTCATATTTGTAACGAAAACGAGTTTCAAACTTTGGCAGCGGCATTGAAACAAAATCGACGAGTAGTTCATCTCCTTCACTGGATAGTGAATTTTCAGATGTCCGAAATGGAAATTTGAAAATATCATAGTAAAGATTTAATACACCAAAAGGAATTATCCATTTGAAACCTGAATACAATCCAACTTCGTTATTGATTTTGCCAGATCGTTCGCTAAATCCAAACCCTAAAAGATTATTATAGTTGCGTGGATAATTTCGAATAGCAGTAGTGAAAATAAAATTTCTATTTGCAGAAAATTGAATTCCATTTATCGATGCAACAGATTTCCCATCAAAACTTGCTTCACCGAAAAAATTTATTTTTGAAAAATTTATCTCGTAATAAGCAGACATATAATTAAAATTATCACCACTTAATTCATATATTGAACTGGATTCAAAATGTTTATCAAAAGTTGTGTTGTAATAAATAAATCCTAAATTAAGTTTGCCGTTGTATTTATAATCGATTACGCCGCCAAACAGTTTTTGTTTAGCAGAATTTTTTTTATTCAACTCACTTTCAAATCGGTGAAATCCGGTTTGACCAACGGAAGTAATTTCTCCTGTAACTGAATCAATTGAAGCATCAAATGTGTTGCTGGAGTAAAATGCAGTTAAATTAAAATCATCAAAAGTTATTGTTGATGCTGCGCCTCTGTAAAATCTATACTCAGCGGCACTTGTGTATGGGCGAAGATAACGCGCTTTTTTCTTAACGGGATAAACAGCATCTGCACCTTTTGAGAAACCAAATGGGCTCCATAAAGCAAGCCCTTGTCCAAACTCTAAAACGTAATCACCTGCAACAAAGTTTTTAAGAAATCCCGCATCTTTAACTTGCAGATGAAATGAAGTGAAATCGGTAAAAGATGTTTCGCCTGCATCTTTTTCAATTAAAAATCCTGCTTGATAATTTTTATCATAGTTATATAAAAATCTGTTATAAGCTTTTAATTTTGATCCTAAATACTTGCCGCTTTCAAATCCATCCCGGTTTTGCAAATCATTTGTTGCACGGCTTCGGATTTTTAATTTTGACTTTGAGAAAATAGATTCTGAACTACTATAAACTTGTTCGATTTCTTCAGTTGTTATTTCTTGTCTTGAAGTTTTAATAAAAGGTAAAATGCTTTCAATCAACTGCTTGTCCAATTCACGAATTGCAAATAATTCAGTTGGAGAAAAGAAGTAACCAAATTTTTGTCTGTGCTCTATAATTATCTGCGCTGATTGCGAATCCATATTTGGAAGTTTAGATAACTCAAATACATCGGTTGTGTTAATATCAATTGGATTACGAATCAGATCTTCAAAAATTTCTACAAGTTCTTCGGAATCCGATTCTTCATTCGGCTCTGTTAAAATATTATCCAAAACTTCTTCGGTAACTATTGATGTGCTGTCTAACTGAGCGTAAGTTGGAGTGATTGAAATCAGAATAAGTAAAATCAAACAAACAAATAGCGATCTCAATTTATTCAATCCCCAAAAACTTTCTAATTGATGCATTGCGATCAAGTTCTCGATCAAAACTTATTACGATTCCAGCCTGGTGTGTTATTCCCAAATCATTATGCGTAAACATCGCATAATCCAAACTGAACATTGAAAAATTTATACCAATACCCGCGCTGTATTTTGAAGGCTCATTTGAAAAGCCGGTACGCAGTGATAAGTTTTCAATTATATTATAATTAATTCCAAACTGAAATGAAGCTTTGTACTTTATATCTTTTTCAACTGCAAAGTTAAAAGTTAATTCATCAGCAGCATCGTAAGATAAGCCGGTGTTAAAGACAACGGGAATTTGATCATCTTCTTTTCCAAAAGATGCGCGATTAATATTATGAAAAGCAAATCCCAATCTAAAATTATCTGCAACGTATGCTAATCCGCCAATGTTAAAAAACAATGCGCCGTCATTTCCATAATTTTGGATTGAAACAGTTTGATAATTAATTGTTAATCCGCCAAAAAATTTATTTGAATAGTTATAAGAATATCCAACAGAAAATTTTGCTTCACGATAAAGATCGAATCCATAACTCATTCCGCCCACAGCAAAAGAGCCAATTGAAGTTGGTTCGTGATATGCAATGTAGCCATTAGCCAATTCTGATAAACCAAAAGGGGCAGGTGAGTAGTAAACTCCAACTTCACGCCAATTCATTTGTGATAATCCGGCGGGATTATTAAACAAACTGAAAGCATCGTTGCTCAAAGCAACATCAGAATTGGAAAGTGAGATTTGTTTTGCCCCTGGATTGTACTG
>JAGOXU010000031.1 GCA_018059515.1 Ignavibacterium sp. | reverse complement strand
GAACATGGGCAGAAAAAATTAAAAGTCCCTGTCGAAGCTTCGGTTGGTCAGGCAAAGGATGCAGAACTTTGTGATCTTGGTTTCATTCCTTTGGCTCACTGGGACAGAACCGATTATGCCTGCTTCTTTGAGACACCATCAGCAAACAGACCAAAACAAATTAAAAATGATCCCGCTGCCACTGCTAATTTCTCAGTTGGATCACGACTTCAATATACAATGCTCGTAACAAGAATTGCTCACTACCTTAAATACCGGCAGTTAGTCTTTGTAGGAAAAAATGCCGGTGCAGGTGAGATTAAAAGAGACATGTCAAGCTGGCTTGATACGCTGGTTGTTGATATGCCTAATCCTGCAGAAAAAATAGTTGCTGAGAAACCTCTCCGTTCTTATAAGCTCGATGTAACTGAGCTAAAAGAAAGACCTGGTTTCTTTCAGATCAGTGCAGAATTCAGACCACACGTAGCAATAACAGGAATGGATGTAAACTTAAAACTTATTGCATACCATTCAGGTGAAGAAGCTTAACCAGTGTTGCAAGTATCATAACTAACATTTCAACTAATTAATTTACCAAGGAGGTAAAAAATGGCTGTTAAAGGAACAATCTTATTCAAGGACGCTGAAGGAAATGAACTTGAGGGTCCACGTTTAGATAAATCTTGTACTGTTCTGGAATTTTCTGAACAACTTAAGTTACCATATGATAGAACAAGCGGGCAGGTAACAGGAAGCAGGATGTATGAACCATTCGTGGTGGTGAAGGAAATAGATAAAATTACCCCCTTCATGTTTCAGTATTGTGCGGAAGGCAAACTTTTTAAATCGATAGTAATTTCCCTTTACGAGATTGCCGAAGCTACCGGTAAAGAAACTGTGTATTTTACCTATACTCTAACAAATGCGAGGTTGGTTTCAGTTGAGAATTATATGCCCCCGGCATTTGAAGCAGATAGAATGAGTGTTGCGCATTTGGAAAGGATTGCTTTTATTCCAGAAAGTATAGACTGGGAGCACAAAAAAGGCGCTACATTGTTCTCGGATCAAGGGTTTTTCTCATTTAGAATGCCCTGATAAATAAGCATTAGGGTGGATGGCTTGAACCGTAAATCTAATATCAGGATAGGTTTAAATAATCCACCCTCTTTTTTACTTTGATAAAACCAGTGTTTGATTGCTTTTGAAAAACCTTAGTCTTTATAACATACTCTTAGGACAGTTTATATCCGAGGTACTTAACCCCGATGAGATTGGACCACAGCAGTTTGAGCAGTTAACTGAAGATCAGAAACTGAGCCTGAGCATTATTGAAAATCTTCGTATGATTCTAACGACAAGGCGTGGCTCAATATTACACCTTCCCGATTTTGGAATTTCAGATATTCTACAGATATACTTATCATCAGAAAATCCGGTGGAATCCTTAAAACAGGAAATCAAAGATGTAATATTAAAGTACGAACCGAGAATCAGCGAAGTTAGAATGGAAAATTCAGAATTTGATCAGAAAACTTTGAGAGCAGCTTTGAAAATTATTATTAAAGTTAAAGACAGTTCAAACCAGGAAATATTATTAACAGAGTTTTCAACCACCGGATGGACCAAAGTAGTATATGATAGGGACGATAAATGAGTACAGATAAATATTTTGAAAGAGAATATAATTTTCTTCAAACATCGGGTGAAGAGTTCAGTAAGAATCATCCGACACTGGGATCAAGGCTTCATTTAAGTGAGAGAGAAAGAAAAGATCCTTTTGTAGAAAGACTATATGAAGGTTTTGCCTTTCTCGCCGGCAGAATTCATGAAAGACTCGATGATGAATTTCCAGAAATAGCAGGAGGAATTCTTGAAATACTTTTTCCTCATCTTTTAAAAACATTTCCCTCCTGTTCAATACTTCAGGCTAAGATAAAATCCGGCGCGTTAACTGAACCAGTTACAATAAAAAAAGGAAGTGAAATTCAGACTCCAACCGGAAAGTATAAAGTTAAATATAAAGTACAGTCAGGTTCCGGAACAGGCAGCAGGTTAACTGAAAAAGATGAACCGACAGAATTTATTTTTCGTACTACACAAGATTTAATTGTAAGACCCATAAAACTTACAGATGTTCAAGTTGAAGAAACACCGCAGGGCAAATCTTCTTTAATTTTAAAATTGCAGCTTGATAGAAATGTTGATTACAATACTTTAAAGATGAACCAATTCAGAATTTATCTACAAGGCTCATCTTCTGTTAAATATAATCTGCATCTTTTTTTAACCAGGTATGTTTCATCGGTATCCGTAAAAGAAGCTGTTAATGAGAAATATCAGTTTATCAAGTTAGATGAATTTAAGATTGGTGTGCCTGAGCTTTCAACAGATATTGAATATAATGGTGATGAATATTCAATACTTCCGTATTCCAAACAATCTTTCACAGGTTTCCGGTTACTTCAGGAATACTTTGGTTTTCCGGAGAAGTTTTTTTTCATTGATATTTACGGACTTGACAGATTTACTGCACCTGGTGATTCTTCAAATTATGAAATTAAGCTGGACTTCACACAAAAATTATCACGGGAAAAATATCCTGATAAAAGTAACATTGCAATTAACTGTACACCCATAGTAAATCTTTTTTCCCGCCCTACAGAAGAAATTTCAGTTAATCAAAGACTGCCGGAATACTATATGGTTCCTGATCTTTACAGAAGAAAAAGCAGAGAGATTTATTCCGTAGATAAAGTAAGCGGCATAAGTGAAAACAGAACTGAGCAATACAAGTACATTCCTATAACTGCACACGATATTCTTGATACCAGTAGTCCTGAATATAATTACAAAAGATTTTTTTCAATAGTCCGCAAATCGCTTCAGAGTGATATGTCTGAAACTTTTATAAGGTTGTTCGGACCGAGTATGGAAGAAGAAATATTTCCGAAAGAAACTTTGAGTATTGAATCAACTTTATCAAACGGGTTTCTTCCTTCTGCTTATCTTGAAGTCGGATCAGTTAAAGAACCGCTTGATTTTCCTCCCGGCATCGAGGCGTCAAATATTACCGTTCCGAATGAGGTGCAGGAATGTCCTGAAAAACAAAATTATCAATGGTCATTAATTGCCCATCTCTCTGTAAGCTTTTCAACATTATCAGAACTTGAAACATTTAAAAGTATTTTGAATTTGTACAACTGGGCAAAGGCTCACAATCATCCGAACAAAAAAAGAATTGAAAGCATTAAAAAAATTCACAAGCCGAAACTTGTCAATAAAATAATGAATCAAAGTTTAATAAGAGGAATTGAATTTCATATTGAAGTTGATGCAAAAGAATTTGAAAACGGCGCTGGCGAAATTAATCTGATGGGAATGGTGTTAAACACTTTCCTCTCACAATATGTTACTCTTAATTCATATGTATTTTTTAAAATAACAGAATCAGGAACAAGCGTAAGCTACACATGGAATCCGGCGATAGGCGAAATACTTCCCGTATAGTTGAGGACATAATTCAGCGCGGACCTGAATATCACGTCTGGCAGGCTGTATGGTTAACCGAGATTGCGACGAAGAAAGATAATCCCGGCAGAAAGGATTATCTTTTTGATCAGCTTGGTTTAAAGTTCAGACCCTACCAGCATTATGATTATCCGCCGCGTGATATAAAATTTGTTTCGCGCCAAGAAAAAGATATTGAGTTTGTTTTAACTTTTCTCGGTTTATATGGAATAAATTCACCGATACCAAGATGTTATCATGAACAAATTTCCTTTCAGGAAAAGATATTAGGCGAAGGAAAAATTCCTCTTCAGAATTTTCTTGATATCTTTAACAACCGGTTTTACTGGCTCTATTATCAGTCCTGGAAAAAGTATAAATTCTATCTTCACTTAAATGGTGATGTTAACAATAAAATTTCGGAAAGAATTAATTCTTTTATAGGAAGAGGATCATTTACAAAACATAAATCCTCCACGATTTCTGATTTCACTTTACTTAAGTTTGCCGGTGTCTTCAGCCAGCGTGTTAGAAATAAAGAAGGATTGAAAATACTACTCGGCTATATGTTTCCCCGGTTTCCCATTACAATAAAAGAATTTGTTCCTCACTGGGTTGAGCTTGTTGATGTTCCTAAAATCGGGAGTGGAGATTTTAGGCTCGGTAAAAACAGCTTTATCGGAGAAGCCGTTATTGATTATATGAGCAGAATATGCCTGGAAATAGGTCCGGTTTCCTTTGAAGATTATCTTGATTTTCTTCCGGGAACATTAAATGCAAAAAAGTTGAATGAGCTATTAAATCTGTATTTGAATGACGGACTTGAGTATGACGTTCAATTTAAAATAAAAGCAGATACGATTGAGGAAATTTCCTGGGATGATGACCGGCTTAAACTTGGAACAACTGTCTGGCTCGGTAAACCATCAGTAGAGCAATTCGAGGTTTATATCGATAATGAAGAATTCAATTCGGTGAACTAATTAATCTCTCCCATTATGCAATGGTTAGCAGTCGCTGCTGGGTAGGAATAATGGAGAAATGGAATTGACTGATTTATTCCAATACTTCAAAAGTTTAGTTTACCTGAATAAATTTTATCACTTCTTTTTTATACACACAAAAACATATTTATAAAATTACAGGAGCTTTAAATGCAGAGTAGGGATTTAAAATCGTTGCTTTTAAAATTGAACAATTATCTTGTTCGTAATCTTGATACGGCAACCGGTTTAGGAATTAACCGCGGACATTATGAAATCACTTTCGATCATTTACTAAATGCTTTGATTGAAGACGGGCAGGGTGATGTTCCTTTAATACTTAAATACTATGGAATTGATTCTGGTGATGTTCAGGCAAAATGTTTGCGGAATCTTGATGAGATGGATAAAGGAAATTCCGGAAAGCCCAAACTATCTCCGTTGTTAACAGAATTATTTGAACAGGCATGGATTACAAGTTCGGTACATCATCACGAAACTAAAATAAGATCAGGCGCTATGTTCGAAGTATTTATTGCTTCCGAGCAGGTAATCAGTTCAAGACTTATGGATATCCTTTCGCCAGTTAAACAGGAAGAACTTAGATCTGAATTTTATAATATTGTTAAAGCTTCGGTAGAAGATGAATCCGTTTCATCGGAAATGATTTCGCAGGAGGAAGCAAAAGCTATTCCGATGGATGGAACGGTTCTCGATCTATACACAACAAATCTTGTTACACAGGCAAAAGATGGAAAGATTGATCCGATTCTTGGAAGAGATGAAGAAATAATTCAGGTAATAGAAGTTTTATGCAGAAGAAAAAAATCAAACCCAATATTACTTGGCGAACCCGGTGTTGGAAAAACTGCACTGGTTGAAGGTCTCGCAATAAAAATTGCTGCCGATGAAGTTCCCGATATTTTAAAGAACAACCAGATTTTCTCTCTCGATATGGGTTCTCTTCAAGCCGGTACAAAAATGAGAGGCGAGTTTGAAAAAAGATTAAAAGCTGTAATTAATGAAATCACCAATTCTCCACTGCCTGCTATTCTTTTTATTGATGAAGCTCATACTTTGATTGGTGCGGGTGCAAGCGCCGGAGGAGGAGATGCAGCAAATCTTTTAAAACCTGCTCTTGCCAGAGGGTCATTCAGAGCTATCGCTGCAACAACTTATCTTGAGTACAATAAATATTTTGCAAAAGATGCCGCACTCGAACGAAGATTTCAGCCTATTCATGTTGGTGAACCTGACGATGAAAAAGCAATGGTTATGCTTCGGGGAATAAAATCCAAGTACGAAACCTACCACGGAATTCATATAACTGATGGAGCAATTGAGGCTGCGGTAAAATTATCGAGAAGATATATTGCCGGAAGACAGCTTCCTGATAAAGCTGTTGATTTGCTTGATACAGCAGCAACACGTGTTAAGATGTCACTTACAAGCAAACCTGCTAAACTGGAATTAATGATCAGCCGGTTAAAGTCTATGGATATGGCAATCAGTACTCAGCAGAAAGATTCTGATCTTGATCTTGTAATAGATAAAGCAGTATTAAAAGATCTAACTGAAAAAAAACAAAAACTTGAATCAGATATTAAAGAAAATGAAGAGCGCTGGATAAAAGAAAGTGAACTTACCCGCAAATTAATGGAACTGAGGATGAAGAAGTTTGCTGGTAGCGGAAATGGTAAAGAAAAAGAAAATCCTTCAATCGTGGAAGAAATTACAAATGTTAGAAAGGAATTAACGGCGCTGCAAGATCCGAGTCCGCAGGTTTTTGCTGAAGTAACTGCAAATACAGTTGCCGAAGTAATTGAAGCTTGGACCGGAATTAAAGTTGGAAATATGACACGTGATGATATGACTACTTTACTTCAACTTGAAGATGAGTTGAAAAAAAGAGTTATAGGGCAGGATCATGCAATCAAACAAATTGCGGATGTTATTCGTGGTGCAAAAGTGGGAATTAAAAAAGAAGAAGGACCAAATGGTGTCTTTTTATTAATTGGTCCCAGCGGCGTTGGTAAAACTGAACTCGCACGTGCTGTAGCCGAAGTACTTTTCGGTGATGAAAGATTTATGGTAACACTGAACATGACAGAATATCAGAACGAATATAACACATCCAGGTTAATTGGCGCTGATCCCGGACTTGTTGGTTACGGCGAAGGCGGCTCTTTAAGTGAACCTGTGCGAAGAAGACCATACTGCGTCGTTCTTCTTGATGAAATTGAAAAAGCAAATACATCTGTAACAGATCTTTTTATGCAGATTTTTGACCGTGGAATGTTGCAGGATGCTGACAGACGTAATATTGATTTTACCAACACAACAATTTTTATGACTTCCAACCTTGCATCTGAAGTACTGTTCGAAAAATATAATGCCGGAATGACAAACCCCGATGAGTTACTGGAAGAGCTTCGTCCGTATATGAATCAATATTTTAGACCTGAATTTTTAGGAAGAACTAAACCGATAGTTTTTCTTCCACTAACCAAGGAAACAATGAAGCCTATTGTTGAATTGAAACTCGGAAAAATTCAAAAAAGATTACTTCAGAACCAGAACCTGGAGGTTGATTTTAATAAAGCAGTAATTGACGATATTGTCGATTCGTGTACAAGAGCAGAAACCGGCGCCAGGAATATTGATGCTATTGTTGATAGAAAACTTGCACCGGAAATTTCCTCACAACTTTTAGGCTTTATGGCTGAAGGTAAAAGTCCTTCAAAAGTAACTGTTACAAAAGCTAAAGACGGATCGTTCAAATACAAATTTGTAGAATAATAATTATACAAGAGAATAAAAAAGATTTAATCATGAGGTTTTAGATGCCTGATCAAAAATTTAATCAGCCTTATTACAAAATACATCTTGCTGAGCTTGATGATGAAAACATCGGAGTAGTATCATTTGAAGGCAGGGAGGAAATCTCCAATATTTTTGAATATGAAATCGTTCTCGCCACAGATAATCCTCAGCTTGATTCATCAAAGATATTAAACAAAACAGCCTCTTTTACCATGATAAGATCTGATGAAAGTACTGCTGAAATTCATGGAATTATATCACAGGTTGAACAGTTTGGATCGGCAAGAGATCACGTTTTTTACAAAGTTGTTCTTGTGCCTCGTTTGTGGAAAGCCAATCTTACTTTTCAGAATGAAGTTTATCAGAATATTGAAATAAAAGATCTGATAGAAAAAGTCCTTAAGAAAAGTGATCTTGGAGGAAATGATTTTAAGATCGATCTAAAAAATAAATATCCCAAAAGTGAATTTGTGGTTCAATACCGGGAAACAGATTTTAATTTCTTAAACAGAAGACTCGAACATTTTGGTATTTATTATTATTTCGATCATACAGGCGATAAAGAAGTTATCTGCTTTATAGATGATAATAGCAAACTTCCTGATGTTGATCTGCCTGAAGATATTGGCTATAATGCAAGCCAGGACCCCTTTGGAGATAAGGAATCAATCCTTGACTTATCATCAAGAGAGAGAGTTGTAACCGGAACTGTTCAGCTAAAGGATTATAATTATTTGTTTCCTGAAAAACAGTTGATGGCTCAGAGCCAGATAGATTCCAACTCCCCCGGAATGTACTATGATTACGGCGACAATTTTGAAAATGAAAAAGATGCTGAATTTTTAGCTAAGATCAGAAACCAGGAATTTCAGGCTAAGAGTAAAATATTTAAAGGTAAAACAAACAGCAGGTTATTCAGAGCTGGATACCGCTACAAAATGGATAGGCATTACAGATCTGACTGGAACAGTGAATACATAATCACAAAGCTTACTCTTAACGGCGCTCAGAAAGGACAGTTTGTTGTTCCAAGTAATATGCAGATGAGCGAGACTCTCTTTGAATGCCGGTTTGAGTCAATACCATTTGATATTGATTTTCGTCCTGAGAGAAAAACTCCTATTCCAAAAATTTCAGGAATTATGAGTGCAAAACTTGAATCCGGTTCGGGAGATGAATATGCGTATCTTGATGATCACGGACGCTACAGATTTAAAGCCTTGTTTGATATTAGTGATAAATCAAACGGCGAAGCTTCCTTACCGATTCGTATGACTCAAAGTTATTCTGGTTCCGGTTATGGTATTCATTTTCCGAATCATAAAGATGCAGAACTTTTGTGGGCTTGTGTTGACGGCAATGTTGACAGACCAATTGGACTGGGAACAGTTCCAAATCCTTCTCAAGCCTCTCCTGTCGTATCTAAAAATAAATCGCATAACATCATAAGAACTGCTGCAGGAAATGAAATTCGTTTAGATGATAAATCCAATGAAACACAGATTGCATTTACAACTTCAGATTCACATAAATTTTTGATGGATGATAAAGATGATAAAATTGAAGTAATCTCAAAAGACAAACATAAAATTGTAATGGATGATAAAAATCAGAATATAACTATTACAACTAAAGACGGACATACCATACTGCTCGATGATAAAAACACAAAGATAGTTGTAACAAGTAAGAAAGGTCATTTTTTCTTAATTGATGATACAGTCGGCGAAGAAAAAATTCAGATGTCTGATAAACCGAAGAACAATAATTTTATTATCGATATTATAAATCAGAAACTAATGATAGAAACAAAAGACGGAAGTATTGATATCCTTGCAAAGGATGAAATAAAACTTAAATCAAAAAAAATCATTTTTGATTCTGAAGTTGAAACAAATTGTAAAACAAAAGATTTTATAATACAAGCAAGCAAAGATTTTACACTAAAGGCATCATCAAAAATTACTCAGGAAGCCGCATCAGATTTCAAAATTAAAGGAATGAATCTCGAAGCAAAAGGAGATATGAATACAAATGTTGAAGCCGGGATGAATATAACACTCAAAGGAGGTATGGCAGCAAAATTAGAGGGCGGAATGACTGCCGATGTTCAAGGTGGAACAAAGACCAGCGTTAAAGGCGCAGTTGTAATGATAAATTAAATAATAATTCAAAGTTGATA
Organism: Ignavibacterium sp.; assembly: GCA_018059515.1. GTDB lineage: Bacteria > Bacteroidota > Ignavibacteria > Ignavibacteriales > Ignavibacteriaceae > IGN3. The sequence continues at coordinate 12,117 of JAGOXU010000031.1, read as the reverse complement.
AGCAAAAAAATGAAAGACAAGATTAATGGGTAAGCCAGCAGCAAGACAGGGAGACCCAACTGCTCACGGTGGAGTAATAATGAGTGGCTTTCCGACTGTACTAATTGGAGGTATGCCTGCAGCGAGACTTACTGATATGCATACATGTCCTTTTGTTACACCGGGTACACCACCAATTCCGCATGTGGGTGGACCGATAACAGGTCCTGGAGTTCCTACTGTTTTAATCGGTGGAATGCCCGCTGCCTGTGTTGGAGATATGGCTGTTTGTGTAGGACCTCCATCAACAATTATTATGGGTTGTCCCACTGTGCTGATAGGTCCCGGAGGTGGAGGCGGCGGCGGAGGCGGTGCTGGTTCAAGCGGTGCAGGATCTGCAACCACCAGTGCAAAACAAGCTTTGACAGATAATGTTGAAGCAACTGCTAAAGAAAAACACTGGATAGAATTTGAAATGGTAGATAAAGTTGGAAACGCGATAACCGGTGTACATTACAAAATGAAGGATACAGATAACAAAGAATCTAAAGCCGTTATTAAATCAGATGGAAAAATTAAGCGGGACGGAATTAATGAAGGACAGTGCGAAGTTGTACTTGTAGATTTATTTGGGGCTGAATGGTCTAAGGAAAAAGCAAAAGTTGGTGATAAGGTAAAGCTTAAAGTAAAATCTATTGGTATTGACAATGGTGATAAAGTTGAATTTAGGATTTTTGTTAAGGATATTAATTATAGTGACCATTTGTTGATAAAATTAGAAGCTGATATCAGTAGCGATAAAGCAGAGATAGAATGGGAATTAAAAGTTGATGAAGATTTTATTAAAATTATAGAGCATAAAGAAAACATCGGGCGTTATTCTCAACCATTCTTTTACTTTGATGCTTATTGCAACGAAATGGTAGCTAAATCTGGTTTGCTTTACTATGAAGATAAAGCTGAGCTTGTGTTTAAGGATGAAGATGGAAAAGTAATAGCCGACAAGGAATACAAGGTTTATCTACCAACCGGAGAAATTAAGAAGGGTAAACTGGATTCAAATGGTAAAACTAAAATAGAAAAATTACCTCCAGGTAAATTTAAAATTTCTTTTAAGCCTTAAGATTAATTATGAGTAACGGAGAACCAAATCCTATACAAGTAATATACCGTGATGTTTTTGGCACAGGCAAATCATCAGCATTAACAAGTAAGAATAATGAGGTAATACTTAAACTTGTTAAGATGCACATTCTTGAAATGGAGGATGTACTATTCCATTTAAATAGTGCTGTGATGATGCCCGAAAACCCGCAAGGGGAAAGTTCTAATCAGGGTGGGGGTGCTGAGGAAGAGCAAATTAAGGTTTCAGGAATTAAAGCCCTTGCTCTCGTGTTTAAGCAATTTGAATTTGATCCGGAAGTGAAGATGGTAGTTTCAGGTCATACCGATACTTCTGGAACTGCAGAGTTTAATTTTAAATTGTCTAAAGAACGTGCCCTAAATATTCTCTATCTTATTTATAAAGAAGAGGAAGAAGACAGCAGAAAGAAATGGGCGGAAGTTTGTTATAACCGGCAAAAAGTTGAGGACTACCAGCAGATTCTAACTTATTTTGAAAAGAAACTTTCTTGCGGTTGCGATCCGCAAGGAATTGATGATACGTGGGGGGATGACACTAAAAAGGCAACTGAAAACTTTTTAATTAAAATGGGATTAGGAAATGTAAAGGTAAAAACCGCAATCTATGAAATTGAATCTGATCAGAAAAAGCGATGGCCGGTTTCCATTTGGGAATTAGTGTACGATCTTTACAGTAAAGAATTATGTGAAGTACTTGAAATATCAGATGCAGAATTAGAATCAAGAAGAAAAACTTCTGTTAAATTTGTTGATGATGAGAAAAAGATTGTCGCATGTGGTGAAAGTTTTCCAATAGATCAGAAAGAAAAAAGTAATTACAGATCACAAAAAAACAGAAGAGTTGAGTTACTTTTTTTTGATAAGGATGAGAGTCCTGATTTAACATGTCCTGCTGACATAAAAAATACTCATAAAGAAGAAGATTGTCCTCTCTGGAGAAAATTTTATTTTGTTCCGTTGTACATTGATCCGGATGATCTTAAAGCCTTGGCTTATCACCTTCAATTTGTTTACTACGATAAAATTAAACAGAAACAATTACCGGTACCTGCCGGACTTTCAATAAAAGCATACGAAGATGGGCACAATGAGATACCCAGTGAAACAGTTTTTAAAGAGGGGGTTTACTTTGTTAAAGTAAAATTTAAAAACAAAATTAAAGATCCTGCTCGTACTCAATTCTATTTTGAATTAGAAACTACAAATAAGTGGGTTTTTACAAAAGATGATAAAACTGATCCCGAGATTGTTACAAAAACCCCTGATGAAATTAAGCTGCTTTCGTTCAAGGATAGACAATGTTATTATGATTTGCCAGTAAAATGGTCATCAAGAAATTATTGGACTAGGTACAGAGACGATATTAATAAAGGAGAGAGGTTTGAGAAGGTATTCTTTGATACAACCTTTACCGATTCTCTAAAATTAAAACCGTTTGGTGATGAAATCACGATTAAGGATAAACCGTTGGTTTTTTCGTTTGATGATATTGTCTTATTCGATAGAGTTAAAAATACGCAGGAATTGAAGGACTGGGACCATAATTTAATTCCTAATGAAAAAGATCTTAGTGAAAAATCAAGAGTTAAAATATTTCTTATTGATAAAACGACCGGTATGCTGAAACTTTACCAGAAAACGAATGTGAAAAAATCAGCAAGAATTCCATTCCTGAAAGAAAAGAGAAATGCAAATGATGTATGGGTCAATTTAATTCTCGAAGATATTAATATAATGAAAGATGCTAGAATTATTTTTTTTCGCAATAGTTTTTATACAATTGGTGACAAAAGAACGGTTCAGGAAATTCAGTGGGAAGATAAAAACTTTGTTTTAGGTGCTCGTGCAGCCGTACTTGACGATCCTGAATTTCATGTTCACATTCAGATGATGTATAACGGTACTGAATTTGGAAGCACAGGAGATTATGATTTGCATTATTTTCATTTCCTGCACCTTGAAGGGGATCATCCTGTATCTTATACAATTTCCTATGTATCAATCAGTTTTATGAAAGATTGTCGAGATCCTGCCAATTTTTCTCCAATCCCTACAGCAGCAGATGTTACTAAATATGTTGATGAGGGCGTTTATAATGCAATGGATCACTGGAACAGAAAAAGATATTTTCTAGAAGAAGATCCTGCTGGAGATGATAATGTAATCATTCGCCCATTTTATTTTTTCGATGAAAGGGAAACCTTCAGTATAGCTGAACCCGTTGGAGGATTTAAAATAGATTTTGATAAACGACCTCCAAGTGTAAGTAATCATACCCAGTTATTTTCACATACGAATATGAGCACTGCTCAAAACAAAGCTATTGGAGGAAGATCAAAATTCCTGGGAATAGTCTGCAAGGATGATCATGGGCATTGGGGACCAGCTTATCACTGGGCGATCAGATCTGAAGGTGCACAGCACTATTCATTATTTAAACTCAATAAATCTGGTTATACAGATTGGAGCGATGTTTTTACAGGTGTTCCTGTAACAGAGCATGGTGACAGTTTTGGAGCTAATACTTTTGCTCACGAATTAGGGCATGCCACAGGTCAGCCTGATGAATATGTTAAACAAGATTATCAACCAAACCCGGCACGGAATAATACTTTACCAGCATATGCACAGTATTACATTCCATACTCAATGGCAACCAATTTAACATCAATGATGCACAGCAATGCTGCACCAAGACTTCACCATTTATGGTACCCTATGCATAGGTTAAACCAATTGATTAATGACCCAAATAGCAGTCTTTCAAAATTACTCACTAACAAAAAATTTGTTGCCAGGCTAAATAGAGATACGTGGAATATTAAATTTAACAGGAATATAACTGATTCAGGCAATCCCCGAGTAAAGAATAATTCTAATGAAGCATTGTACAGTGAAAATCTTTTCCAGGTTAATGCAAATCCATTAAAAAGATTGAAAATTGAATTGTATGATACAGCAAAGGACGAATCCTCCATAAAATATTTTCATCTTAATCAAGCACCTACGCAATACCAGGCTGTACTTGTTGTTCGTGTTTTACTTAGTGTTAAATTTACCGGAACTTGGACCGGTCAGCAAAAAGCTCTTAGGTTATTCCAAATTGAGCAAGCTTGGATAAATTTGGGTGGTCATTATCGTTTAACGAATGGGACTAAAGACTTTAAAAATATTTATATTCACTTTTTACCCGGATTCTCATCAACCTGGGCTGAAACCGGTAGTTGTTATAATACTGAGTTCCACCGCACTAATGCTCCCTCCACTGGAGCAAGAATTCCAAACGTTTCTGGTACTATTCAAGTACATCAGGATGTAGATGCCAACGAGTTGACTCGTTACTTCATAAATGCTTCAGGTGGTTCGATACAGATTAGTAATTTCAATTTTCTTAAGATCTGGGTTGATTCTAAGATTACTGAAAATTTTACACTTCAACACTTTTAGCACTTGCAGGTAATTAAACAAAGACTTTTGGAATACCAGTTTTTAAATAGCAATTAAATAATTTTTGAAATATATTAATTTTTTAAATGCAGCTCAAATGAAGAATTTAATCATAGTCATTTTATTATTGGCTGCTATTGTTATTTCTGAAATTTACATATCGGAGGATATATTGGCAGACACAGATTTGATTAATTACAGAATTTATGCAGATGATCATAATAGTTCTTTTCTCCCTTATAAAACCACATTTAGTGGCAATATCATTTGGGAAAGAAAAAGTCTATTTCTAAACGATTTTCCATCACCAGCTCATCTAGCAATAAATGGTTCTGTTTTGATTATTTGGTACATTGATAAAATTGATGTTACTAATAAAATAAATGGGACTTCGATATGGAATAAGGAAATTATGCCAAATACAGATTTTGATCTCAAGTACAATGGATTTATCTCAATGAATTCAGCCGGATTTTATGAGGTTTATGGTCTTAATCAAAAAATAGAAGAACAATATTCTCTGCCATTTCTTAGTGCTCAAACCAAACTTTACTTCAGTGAAAAAATAAAAAATATCATATACTATGTTTATCAAAATATTCCTACTCCAACTAATTCCCCCGACGATAAAATTTCAGAACCTGAATTTATCTTTGCAGGGTTTGATTTAAAAGCGAATGATTTTACATGGGAGTTTGTAAAAAATGGATTTTTAATTTGTGCAATAAAAACAAGGCAGAACAATAAACTCTGTCTTGCTTCTAAAAAAAATATTTATCTCTTTGATATATATTCTAATTCTGAAAACCAAGTTCAAACTCTGTCTTTTGAAAAGATTCTGACAGTTTCGTTAGACCACCATGACAACCTATTAGTAGTTAATGAAAGTGAGAATGGAAAAGAACTGAAATGTTTGACGCAGACCGGAAAAATTAACTGGGTTTATCCTCTTGAAGATGCAATTTTATCTGGGCAGCCACCCGCTTCTGATCCTGAGGATAATATATATTTGGTTTTAGGAAATATTTTAGAATGCATTAAAGATGGTAAATTAGTCTGGTCATATAAATTACCGACATATCCTGGTAAAGCTTTAATCACGGTACTTAAAGATAAATCCGTTTTAGTGTCTGCTGGGGCAATGCTATTACAAATATCCGGTGATGGAAATTTAATAAAGAACAAGCTTTTTAATTATCCCCTAACTTGCCGACCAATTGTTGACGAAGAGGGACTGATTTATGTTGCTAATCAGGAATCGATTTTCGCAATAAAGTAATTTTAATCATTAAATTATGTCCCAACACAAAGGAAATACAGGTAAGTCCAATCAGGTCAAATTGGAGTCTTCAATTGACCGTGTTATCTGGACTTCAGGCATAGGCAGTGCCGGATCAAAAGCTGGATTAGAGGTTAATACTCACTTCGTTGGAAATAACTCAGATATAAAAATTGAAATATCTGATAAGTCCGGTAAAGTTTTTGAAACTGTAAAATCAAAAATATCTGGAAATTTTTTGTGGGCTGAAATTACTGTTCCTGAAAAAGCGAAAGATGAACTTTATGCAGAAGTAAAATTATCAAAACACGGACTTACCAAAAAATCCAATTGTATGTATGTTTTTCCTGCTATAGAAATTAAAAATCTAAAATGGGATAAGAACGAAGCCCGACGCGGAGATATATTAAAACTTACTGCAGATGTAACTAACGTTTACGAAGGAGCAGAAGCAGAAATACAAATCTGGGAACACGATTCAGACGGCGCACACGATTTAATTACAAAGTTTCCGGTAGTTGTAAAAAACAAAAAAATAGAAACTAATTGGGAATATGAATATCATGAGGATACAGATGATATTCCAACCGAGGAAGAAACTGAAAAAGGTTATAACCCGCCGGAGTATTTTTTCCGTGTAATTGTTGCAGGTGTTTCTGCAGATTCTAAATTACTGAAATTTAAAGATTTTATAGAATTCAAACTTATCGATCAAGAAGGTAAAGTAGTAAAAAATGCAAAATATAATCTTAAACTTCCGGACGGGAAGACAAAAGAAGGTAAGCTTGACGAAAATGGTTATGTGAAAATTGACGATGTACCACCAGGAAAGTATAAGCTTACATTCCCGGATATAAAAGGTGTTAGCAAAATTTAAACAATAAAGAATATATCAAGATGAGCAATGGTTCCACGGGTGGTGCTTCAGGCAGATTAAATATTTTTGGCTTAACATATGAAATACGAAGAATTGTAGTTGGTCAGGGAATCGATTTTAGGGATAATGATATTACAGCTAGGCAAAGCCAAGGATATTCTGAGAGGACCTTAGTTGAGTTTTTGCAATCTAACTTTACTTCAAATTTTACTTTGATCGATTCAAAGCATATGAGATATGTTAGTGACGAACAACAAGTTGTATTTTTAATTGAAATTACTCATAATAAACAAGAATTTAAGACGGCATTAAGTACTCCAGGTATTCATGTAATCTATCAGGGTCATTCTCGGTATGGCAGGGGATCGTGTTTTGATCCTGATGTCGCTAGTTCAAATTATTTGCATGGGGAAAGATGGGAGCATGGTGATAATTCAAGAAATGGATTATTTAGGTTGGCTTATCCATATGTTGGAATTCCATTCGAAGATATTGAACATCATCAGTATAATTTTGCCCCTGTACCGGTTGAAGTAAGTCCACCGAGTGTTTCAGATCGTCACCCTGAATCAAGAAGGGGTTTGTCTAGAATTACCTTACCTGAACCACTAAGAAGATTTGTGATTACTAATTTTCAATCAATAAGTAACAAGTATTGGGGATTCCGACAAGCCGGTAAAAACCATATTTTATTAAATGCTGGTTGGGAAAATACAAGAAACGATCCATTTGATCTTGGTGCAACTGAATTAAGATGTAAAGTTTTTTGCCACTTTGGTTGTAGTTCAAAATTGCATTATTGGCGTATAGTAAGAACTGGCAGTTATAAAAATTGGGCACGTGATAATCCTCCTACAGACAAATTTGCATATTTTACAACAGCACCGGCAGATTACAGGTGTTCCTGTTATTGGCTTTTTTATTTAATGAATTACCCGGAGATAAATAATAATCAATCTTGGTGGTCAAGCGTTCAATATGCAAAAGCCCAAGTAAATCGATTGTTAAGAACTGAACGAGCTGGATTTCAATTATATTAAGAATGAAGTATAAAAAATTAAAATATTTCATTTTAATAATTATTTCAATCATAATTATTGTTAGATGTGTGGAAGATAATACCAACGGAGAAAATAAAATGGAAAGCACGACTATAGCATCCAGTTTAAAAAAGGTGGATGTGAACGATTATAAAAAATTAGATTCACTTAGTGAAGAAATTATTTTAAGATCCAGAAAGGATGGGAGGGAATTAGTGAATATATTGCATTCCTCTGATGCCATTGAAAGAAAGAAAGCAGCAAATCTAATATTAGCTTTAGGTGATTTAGCTGTTATTCCAATGTTGGATTCATTAGATACTGAAAATCCTGAAAATTATGCTTGGGAAATGGATGCAATAGTTACTTCTTATCTAGAAGATCGTAACAAAATCGTTAACAAAATTAATTCTATGTTATCGGACAAAAGATTGATGAAGACACCAGAATTAATGGGTGTTTCTGAGGAACAACCAATACCCCGCCGTGTTTGTGATGAAGCTTATCTTCTGCTTAGAAAAATATTAGCATTTAAAGATGATGAAGAAGAGTTAATGACAAACGAAAGATTATTTTTAGGTATGAGTGATGGAGAAAAAGATGAGGAAATTAGTAGGTTAAAATCTTCTAAGGAATGGATTTCACTTTCTGAAAAAATGATGAATGAAGGTAATTTTTAATCATGGACATACCAGATTACTACAAACAATTTCAATCTCAACCTGCGAAGGATGATAAAGAGGCAAAAAAGCCTGAGCCGAATGAAGAGCCTCAGAAAACTGAGGAAAAGGTTCAGTCTAAAAAACCTGAACAAAATCAAGAGACTCAAAAACCTGCCCAAACCACTCAGGTAAAAGATAAAACTGTCCCTTACCAGGGAAATGGTTTTACATTAAGTCAATTAGAGGACTGGGAAGATAAAACTATTTATACACTTACCGGTCCAGTAACTGATGGAATACAACATAATGTAATTATTAATGTAGATAAAGAAACTAAATACGAAACTCTTGAAGAATTTGCTGAATGGCAGATAAAAACTCTTGAAGAAGAATTGAAAGGCTGCACACTATTAAAAAAAGGAGAAACTAAATTAACAAATGGTACACCGGCTTATGAAGCAATATTCTCCTGGTATCCGACCGATGAACTCAGGATATATCAACACCAGATATTCACGATCATTGAAAATGTTGCTTTTAAAATGACAGCTTCGTTTACAAAAAAAACAAGGCAGACAATAGGTCCTGCTGTAGTTAGAATGATGTTAAGTTTAAATCCATCAGCAAAATAATAATATGTTAAAGTTTAGTATAAACAGATTAATAATATTGCCGACATTTATATGAGTTCCCAACTTCATTCAACAAAAATGGAATTTAACAAACCGGTCGTTCATGTAATTATTGAAAAAGGAGAATCAACTAAAAGAGAATATTTCTTCAAAGATACTTTTCGTATTGGACGAGAGGATAGCTGTGCTGTAAAGATTGATGATGGATTAGTTAGTCGTGATCATATCGAAGTGTCTTTTAAGGATGGTAAATGGTGGGTTGCTGATCTGTTTAGCAGCAATGGTACTTACTTAGATGGAAAGAAGATAAATCATTTAATTTTATCTGATCCGGTTAAACTTGAATTAGGAAAAAACGGACCGGTAATTAGCCTCGATTTAATTTCAGACACTAGCTCAGGTAGTGTTAGCGGGTCCAAAGTTGATGGAAATTTAGCAAGTTACATAGATCGTTATTTTAAGGAAGAGGGAAATAATCCAAATGCTGGTGATCATACAAGAATGATCCAGCAAGCGTTTAAAGTTGTTAAGAAAAAACAATCAAACAAATATTTATTCATCATTTCTATTATTGTTTCCATTAGTCTTATTATAACTGCTTATGCAGTTTATCAACACATCAAAGCAGGTGAACAAAAAGAATTAGCCGAGTCAATCTTTTATCAGATGAAATCAATCGATGTACAACTTTCTAAGTTATCCACTGTGGTTGAAAATACGGGGAATAAGGAAGTAGAACATACAATTGAAAAGATGAAGGATGATTATGACAGAATGCAAAAGATTTATGATAAATATGTTGGCGAACTGGATGTTTATGATTTAAGCGAGGAAGATAGACTTATACTTAAAATGGCAAGATTGTTTGGTGAGTGTGAAATTAATATGCCTGATAATTTTGTACGTGAGGTTAAGACTTTTATTGATAAATGGAAATCTTCACAAAGATTAAAGCTGGCAATAAACAGAGCAAAAGAAAATAATTATACAAGACCAATTATTGAAGCATTTTTAAAACAAGATCTGCCGCCTCATTTTTTTTATCTTGCTTTACAGGAAAGTAATTTTAAATTTGATGTTGTTGGTCCAATCACTCGTTATGGTTTTGCAAAAGGAATGTGGCAGTTTATTCCGATGACCGCAAGACAATACGGACTAAAAACAGGTCCCTTAGTGGATTTAAATCAATACGACCCACTGGATGATAGGTTTGATGTACCTAAGGCAACCACCGCTGCAGCAAAATACATCAAATATATATATCAAACCGAGGCTCAGGCTTCTGGACTGCTGGTAATTGGTTCATATAATTGGGGTGAAAATAATTTTAGGAGACTTGTTAATGAACTGCCCCAAGATCCGAAACAAAGAAATTTTTGGAACTTATTAGTTAAGTACAGAGATAGAATTCCTGATGAAACTTACAATTATGTTTTTTATATTTTTTCAGCTTCGGTAATTGGTGAAAACCCTAGATTATTTGGATTTGATTTTGATAATCCATTGTTAAGCAGCATGCAGCAAATCAATTAAAAACATTTCATTGTATATAATCAAACAATAAGGTTGAAAGATTGAAAGATAAAAAACAACTTAGCCTAAGTTATTTTGGAGCATCTGATATTGGTCTTGTAAGAACGGAAAATCAAGATAGTTTCGGAAAATTTCCGGAAAATAATTCCAATATGTATCAACCTAAAGGTGTGCTTTTTATTGTCGCTGATGGCATGGGTGGACATATCGGAGGAAAAGAAGCAAGTCAAGTAGCTGTAGATGTTGTAAGTCGGGAGTACTATTCTTTTTCTTCTGATGTTATTACAAGCGCACTATTGTATGCATATAAAACAGCAAACCTTAAAATTAATCAGTCATCTGCAGATTCCCCTCAGTTCCGCAAAAAGGGCACTACTTGCTCTGCTCTGGTACTGGAGAATGATAAAGCCCACATTGCACATGTTGGAGATAGTAAAATTTATAAAATCACCGATGAAAATATTATTCAACTTACAAATGATCACACTGAAGTTGGTGAAATGTTACGAAAAAAAATTCTATCCGAAGAAGAGGCTAAAAATCATCCTTCAAAATCTATATTAGTTAGAGCAATGGGAATTGAAGCAGATGTTGAAGTAGATTTGATTGAAAATATATCAATAAATAGTGGTGACTGTTTTGTTTTATGCTCAGATGGATTGGGTAAAGTAAGCGCAGAAGAAATAAAACAAATTGTATTGAATAATTCTGAGGAAAATGCTTGTAAACAATTAATTTCTCTCGCTAATGAGAGAGGAGGACATGATAACGTAACTGTTGAGGTAATTAAAATTGCTGGTGAGAAGGCGGAATATATTCTCCCAAACGAACCCAAGATAAAGAAAAGCAATAATAAATTGTATCTTGTTTTGTTTTTGATTGCCATCATAATTTTAATGGCGGTTTTGGGTCTCGTATTTCAACGGGATATAATGAACTTCTTTTCAGCAAAGCCTAATAATGTTATTGATAGCATGGTGATCAAGGAGGATATAATCGCTCCTGATATATCTGAAACACTTTTAACAGAAGCTAATAAGTATCTATCAGAGGGTAAATTGGATAGTGCGATGGTACTGTATAATTTGATACTTAATGATAATCCTCTGCACGTTAGTGCCCTTAATGGTAAAGAACAAGTTATTCTAAAATATATTCAAAATGGTAATCAACTCGTTATCGATCATAAAGTTGATGAAGCATTACTATCTTATAAAATGGCATTTGCTCTTAATCCTGAGAACAGGGAATTAGCCAATAAAATAATTTCAATTCAGAAAGGTGTTCAAAACACCTCAACTGTGGTTAAAAAAACAACGGAAAATAACAGTAAACAAAAAGTTCAAATTACCGATCAACAAACTTCGGATCCAAAAAAAGATGTCGGAAATCAAACTTATTCGTCCATGGATTTAACCGAATGGGATGCTATCGGATTGAGTGCGGATGATTATAAATATCAGGATAAAAAGTTTATATTTTTAAAAACTAATAAATCAAAAAAAATAATTTATAAGCAACCGAT
>JAGOXU010000181.1 GCA_018059515.1 Ignavibacterium sp. | reverse complement strand
AAAAACTTCGCTCTTTTTTGTGGGGATGGTTGAATTGGATTCGATTAATCGAGTCATAACACCACCAAGAGTTTCAATTCCAAGAGAAAGCGGAGTAACATCTAATAAAAGTACATCTTTAACATCTCCGGATAAAACACCGCCTTGAATAGCTGCTCCAATTGCAACTACTTCGTCAGGATTAACACCTTTATGCGGTTCTCTCTGGAATAAATCTTTTACTAACTGCTGCACCATTGGTATTCTTGTAGAACCACCAACAAGAATTACTTCGTTAATATCTTTTGGATTAACGCCTGCATCCTTCAGAGCTTGTTCACAAGGTGCTTTGGTTTTGTTAACCAAGTCATCAATTAATTGCTCAAACTTTGAACGACTTAGATTTATATTCAAGTGTTTTGGTCCATCCTGGGTTGCAGTAATAAATGGAAGATTGACATCAGTTGATTGTGAAGTTGATAATTCAATCTTTGCCTTTTCAGCAGCTTCTTTTAATCGTTGAAGTGCCATTGCGTCTTTTCTTAGATCAATGCCTTCCTGTTTTTTAAATTCATCTGCAAGAAAATTAATTAAACGCTGATCAAAATCATCACCGCCCAAATGTGTATCACCATTTGTAGATTTAACTTCAAATACGCCATCACCAAGTGCAAGTATTGAAACATCAAAAGTACCACCGCCAAGATCGTAAACTGCAACTGTGTGATCGCTTGTTTTTTTATCAAGTCCATACGCCAATGCTGCTGCAGTTGGCTCGTTTATTATTCTTCTCACAACAAGTCCTGCAATTTCACCGGCATCTTTAGTTGCCTGTCTTTGGGCATCATTAAAATAAGCAGGAACTGTGATGACAGCCTCGGTTACTTCCTGTCCAAGATAATCTTCTGCAGTCTTTTTCATTTTCTGTAAAACCATAGCGCTAATTTCTGGTGGAGAGTACATTCTGTCTCCAATCTGAACTCTTACACTGTTATTATCACCAGCAACTATTTCATAGGGTACTTCACCTTTTTCATTACCGATTTCATTTACAACTCTTCCCATAAATCTTTTTATAGAAAAGATAGTTTGTGTTGGGTTTGTGATTGCCTGTCTTTTTGCAGGCTGACCAACTAATCTTTCACCTGATTTTGTAAAAGCAACAACAGATGGTGTAGTTCTTCCACCTTCAGAATTCGGAATTACAACCGGATCATTACCTTCCATCACCGCAACACAAGAGTTTGTTGTTCCTAAATCTATTCCTATTATTTTTCCCATTGTTTATTCTCCTTAACTTTTATTTATTTAAACTTTGATTTTATTCATTTAACTTTATTACAATCACAAGCATAATGCCAAGTAAGTTATTTTTTCTAAGTTACTATAAATAAAGGGCTTAACCGAATTACTTAAAATCCTCAATTCTATCGCTTATTTATTATCTGTCATTAAGTCGTAAATTAAACGCATATAGTCAGTCCGACTGACAATTTGATTAAAATAACGTATTTTTGAAATCATTATATGGAGTTACTTTGTTCAACATAGAAAATTTTGATATAAAACTTAACACTGAGTTTATTGGAAGAACTTTTGTTTACGCCGAAGAGCTATCTTCAACAAATTCGTTTTTAATGGATAAGAAAAATGGATATAATCATAGCGGAACAGTGGTACTTGCTGAAAAACAAACTGCAGGAAGAGGAAGAAAAGATAGAGTATGGTACAGTGCACCTGATTTCAATCTGACATTTTCAATTCTTTTAACTAATAATAAAATTTTAGCTGGTAACTCAAGTCTAATAAATTTTGCAGCTTCACTTGCCATTGCTTCATCGATTGAGAATTTATTTCAGCTTAAAACAGAAGTAAAATGGCCAAACGATGTTTTGATAAACGGAAAAAAAACTTCCGGTATTTTAATCGAATCTTCATCCCAAGGAAATAGAATTGAAAGATTTGTAATTGGTATTGGTATAAATGTAAATCAGCCGTCGTTTCAAGGAACTTTTAATTACCCGCCAACTTCAATCAGAATTGAACTTGATAGAAATGTTGATAGGGAAAGGCTGCTTGCAGATATTTTAAATAACTTTGAAGAGCTTTTAGAAAAAATTAAGAATCACAAATCCGATGTTATTAATGATTGGAAGTCAAAATGCAAAATGATTGGTGAGCGAATTTCAATCGTTGAAAATGAAACTGAGAAGTTTGGAATTTTTTATGATATAGATGAAGAAGGATTTTTACTTCTTAAAACAAAAGATGGAATTGAAAAAATTCATTTTGGAGATGTTAGCCTTAGTTAAGGTTTTTTAGGCTAACAAATCCAAGACTCTAATCAGATTATTTCTAAGTTCTTTTCTGTGTGATATAAAATCTACAAAACCATGCTCAACTAAAAACTCTGATCTTTGGAAACCTTCCGGCAAATCTTTTCCGATAGTTTGTTTTATTACTCTCGGTCCGGCAAATCCAATTAAAGCTTTAGGTTCAGCTATATTAATGTCGCCCAGCATAGCATAACTTGCAGTTGTTCCGCCAGTTGTGGGATCTGTAAGAATTGAAATGAAAGGTATTTTTGCTTCAGCTAATCTTGCTAAACGCGCACTTGTTTTTGCCATTTGCATAAGCGAGTATGCGCCTTCCATCATACGCGCACCGCCGCTTGATGAAATAATGATTAAGGGAATTTTACTTTTATAGGCTTTATCTGCAGCTCTTGCAATTTTTTCACCTACAACCGAACCCATTGAACCACCGATAAATTGAAAATCCATACAAGCAAAAGCAACTTCTTTATCATCAATTTTTCCGGATCCGGTTCTTACAGCATCGTTTAAATCTAATTTTTTTATTGTTGATGATATCCTATCAGTATATTTTTTTGTGTCCGTAAAATCAAGCGGATCAGCAGAGCGCATTTTTTTATCCATTTCTCTAAATGAATTTTTATCAAAAAGAAATGAAATGTATTCTAAACTTGAAATCCTAAAATGATGATCGCACTTTAGACAAGTCCAAAGATTTATTTCAAGTTGTTTTTTATGGATTATTTCACCGCAGGATGGACATTTTTCCCACAAGCCTGCCGGTAATTCTTTTTGCTGAGTTGTATCAGCAATATTTTGTTTTGATCTTTTAAACCAAGGCATAATTAATTTTTCTGCACATCAGCATAAATGGTTATTACTTTGTTCGGTTCTTTATAATCATTTGAAACTATAGTAATTGATTTACTATTTCTACCTTCGCGATTTTTAGTATCAAAATCAACTTTAATCGATCCAACCTCGCCAGGTTTTATTGAATTGTTACTAACTACAGCCGCAGTGCATCCGCAGGAAGTTTTAACATCTTTAATTAAAAGTGATTCCGTTCCTTTATTTTCAAATTTAAAGATATACTCAACCTTAGTTCCTGCTTTAACTTTACCAAAATCATGTTGTGTTTCCGGTAGAAAGATAATTGCACCAAATTTATTTTCAACTTTTTTATTTACAACCACATTACATTTAAAAGTTAATAAAACGTTCGGCATATCAGGGTCGTTAGTTACAACCGTTACGGTTTTATTTTGCGGTCCTTTTCTTCCTTTAGAATTGAATGAAACTAAGAGATTTGTAGATTCACCGGGTTTTAGTTCACTTTTTTCCGGTTTAGCTGCGGTACAACCACAGGAAGCTCTAACATCAAGTATCTTAAGTAAATCGCCGCCGTTATTTGAGATAACATAAAGGTGCTTTACAATATCACCTTCATTAACATCTCCAAAATCATGCGCAAGTTGCTGAACACCAACTTTTGGTCCGAGCATTTGAGGCATTATTGAAATTGCGCTAACAATAAAAATCGTTAAAATATATTTAAACATGTTTTTTCTCCTTAACAATAAATTCTTTCATATAGTTAGGTTCAAGTAAATCGAAATCTGTTATCAATTTTTCAAATCCAAAATTAGCAGCCCATTTAGCAATATATTCCGGGTCAGGTGAAGATAGATTTTTTATTTCAATGTTTTTCCCAGTATGCGATTTTAAAACATTTCCAAAAACCGGAATATCTTCAACCAAAGAATCTAACTCCAAAAGAGGTACAATTTTTAATTCTGACTTAAATATATAATTATTACCCATAATTTGAAACTTCGCAAAATACAGTTCATCTCTGCCAACCTTATTTGCAAGAATAAATAAAGATTTTTCAGGCAATATTTTTGAGATTTGATATGCAAAAGCTTCAAAAGTTGGAACAGAAATAATTGGAATTGATAGAGCTTGAGCAATTCCTTTTGCGGCAGACATTCCGATTCTTAGTCCTGTAAATGAACCCGGACCGCTAGAAACCGCAATAGATTTTAAATCCGATTGAGTGATGGATGCAGATTTTAAAACTGAATTTATTAACTCAAATAATTTTTCTGCGTGCGAGTGTTTTAGAACAAGTTTTGATGAATAGTATTTTTCCTCATTAAAATATACACACACACCGCAAATACTATCCGATGTTTCGATTGCGAGTATTGGAAAAATATCATTCATATTCTTTGAAACTAAATTCTCGTTCATTTTCATCAACAAAACTAATGTTAATTTCTATACGCATATGCGGAATTACCTGCGGAAATAAATTTCCCCACTCAATAAAAATAATTGACTCTTCATCCTTTAAATAATCTTCAATTCCAATATCGTGTAACTCTTCTTCTTTGTTAATTCTATAAAAATCAAAATGATAAAATGTTTCATCACCTGAATAAGGATTTACAATTGCAAAAGTTGGGCTATTACTGTTTGTTACACCAAATTTTTTTAAAACTTGTTTTGTAAAAAAAGTTTTTCCTGTTCCAAGATCACCATTTAAGACTACTATCATTCCGCGTTTTAAATATTTAGAAAACTCATCCGCGATTGCTATGGTATCGTTTTCAGATTTACTTTTACGAGAATACGGAAACGACATTTACTATTTAGGCTCCATAGTGATCACAGGTAAAATCATTTCTTCCATGGAAATTCCGCCGTGCTGAAATGTATCTTTATAATGAGTTAAAAATTTATGGTAATCAGTTGGATACACAAAATAATAATCTTCCTTTGCAATGATATAATTAATCGTTACACCGCGTTTGGGAAGTTTATAGTCACTTGCATTTTTTACAAAGATAGCATGCTTATCATCTACTTTAAGATTTCTTCCGTACTTAAATCTTAAGTTTGTCGATGCTTCCCTATCACCAAGAACCTTAGCGCCGCGTAATGAGCGGATACTACCGTGATCAGTTGTTATTACAATTTTTACATCCTTCATTTTAGAAAGTGTTGTAAAAATATTTAGCAAATAGGAATGAGAAAACCAGCTATTTGTAAGTGATCTGTATGCCGATTCATCAGGAGCAATTTCTTTTAGAATATCGGAATCTGATCTTCCGTGCGCAATCATATCTAAAAAGTTAACTACAACTGCTGTAAGATGTGTGTTTTGATATGAGTGAATATTCTGCTCAAAATTTCTTCCAACTTCGGGATCAATTATTTTAATGTACTTAAGATCGTTGCGGAGTTTTATTCTTTTTCTATCAAGTAAAAGCTGCAATAATTCTTTTTCATATTTATTCATGCTGCTTTCATCATCGTTACCCGAAATCCATAAATTTGGATAATGTTTTTCTATTTCGGAAGGATACAATCCGGCAAACAAAGCATTTCTTGAATACGGCGTTGCAGTTGGGAGGATAGAATAATAATAATCTTTTTCAATTTTAAATAAATCAGTTAGATGTTTTTCCATTACCAACCATTGATCAAGACGAAGACAATCAAGAACGAAATAAAAAACAGATTTGCCTTCATCACGCAAATGATTGAGAACATATTTTTCTGTTATTTGCGGAGTAAGATTTGGGACATCAGATTTTTTTTGATTATCATCAAGCCATGGTCTGTAATTCCGTTCTACAAATTTTGAAAACTCTTTGTTAGCTTCTTTAAATTGTTCATAAAGTGATTGCTCTAATCCAATTTCACGATGCTGATCAAGTTCAATAGACCAATTAACTAATTTTTGATAAATGTGGATCCACTCAGTAAAATCAAGGCTAGAACTTAATGCCTGTGTTATTTGGTTAAAATCCTGCAAGTAATCTTTTGCAGCATATTGCCCTGAAATTTTTTTGCCTTCCAGAATTTTTTTACAGACAAGTAAAACCTGGCTTGGGTTGACAGGCTTGGTAAGATAATCCGAAATCTTTCCGCCAATTGCTTCGTTCATCAAAGTTTCTTCTTCGGATTTTGTAATCATAACAACAGGAATGGAGCTGCGAATATTTTTTATTTGGGCAAGTGTTTCAAGTCCGCCCATTCCAGCCATCATTTCATCAAGAAAAATTAAATCATATAAATTTTCTTTAACGGAAGATATTGCATCTTCACCATTTGTAACTGTATCAACTTCGTATCCTTTTTCGGAAAGGAAAATAATATGCGATCTTAACAGATCAATTTCATCATCAACCCAAAGAATTTTTTTTCTATCCAATGTTCACAACCTTTTCTTATTAGTTCATCTAAACACAATAATAAAATCATATTAAAAAATTAATTTATCGAAATACTAACATCCAAACCTGCTTCGTTTGATGTGGTCGGTGGTATTCTGGAAGCACCTTCAGGTTCAACTGTTGAACGTTTATAAAATACAGATAATGTTACTTTAGCGCTGATTGTATATTTTATCCGTGGTTCAATCGTTAAGCGTGTTGTTCCATCCTGCGGAATTCCATCTTCGGTAAAGTTAGACATATCATATCTTATCGCGGCACTTCTGGTACTTGTGTAAGCAAGACTAAATTCAATATCATTTTTTAGTGCTACACCAAACAAGGGTAATTCAAATCCGGATTTTGAAAACTGCAAAGTAAATCCAATATCTTTAGAAAAGTTTTCTGTGATATTTTTTGTAGTGATTCCAAGATCAAAAGATGTTCTTGTAGAATATTTTAAATTGCCCGTAAGATTACCACCCCATAATTGCCCAAATGTAAGATTTAAGCCAAGCAGCGGTGCAAATCCATATTCAATCTTTTGAACCTGTATTTCTTCATTACCTTCACGGCTTAGCTTCCATCCTTCTGTGTAAGAAGATGAATAAGAATGATCTAAGGAAATTCTATCTGCTAATGAT
>JAGOXU010000180.1 GCA_018059515.1 Ignavibacterium sp. | reverse complement strand
CTGTAAAAACCTCTGAGATAGACTTCCATTCAATTTTTGGTGCAGCAATTTCAGTTAAGGTTACTTTGCCGCCCTTTTGTAAAATGAAATCAAAAAATTTCATTCCATGCATATGTTCTTCCTTTGATTGAACTCTAAACCAGTTCGCAAAACCTTTTAAATTCTTTGCTTCAAAATATGCCGCCATCGAAAGGTAGATATATGATGAATAAAATTCTTCGTTAAGATGTGTGTTTAAAGTCTTTTGCATTTTTGCTGATAACATAACAACCTTTATTTTTTTCTGTTTGATTTACCACTGAAATATAGTTTAATTAGTTCAAAAACACTTCTCCAATTTTTTTTCATCATAAAAAATTGTGTTAAAGTGCACATAATAAATCCAAAATTGAATTGATAATAAAACGCTGTTTAAGTAATTTTGTTCGGGTTTTATTATAAAGATTATATTAATTAAAGGAGTTATAAAATGGCAGTTAAAGTAGCTATTAACGGGTTTGGAAGAATTGGAAGACTCGTTTTACGTGCAATGGCAGATAAAAAAGTTTTAGGTAAAGAAGTGGATATAGTTGCTCTTGTTGATGTAACTAATGACGCTAAATATTTTGCATACCAATTAAAATATGATTCAGTTCATGGTAAATTTAAAGGTGAAATTACATCAAAGAAAAGTAAACCTGATTTAGAACACGACGATGTTCTTGTTATCAACGGCGAAGAGACAATATGTATTATCGCTTCAAAAGAACCTTCACAATTACCCTGGAAAGAACTTGGAGTTGATTATGTAATTGAATCAACCGGATTATTTACTGATTCCGAAAAAGCAAAAGGACACATTACAGCAGGTGCAAAAAAAGTTATCATTTCTGCTCCCGGCAAAGGTGATGTTAAAACGGTTGTAATGGGTGTAAACGATAATGAACTAAAACCTGAACACACAATTATTTCTAATGCATCTTGTACAACAAACTGCTTGGCGCCGGTTGTGCACGTTTTACTTAAAGAAGGTATCGGTGTTGAAGTTGGAATTATGACAACTATTCACGCATATACTGCCACACAAAAAACTGTTGATGGTCCTTCCAAAAAAGATTGGAGAGGCGGACGAGCCGCTGCAATTAATATTATTCCTTCAAGCACAGGCGCAGCAAAAGCTGTGGGTGAAGTCCTTCCTTCAGTAAAAGGTAAATTAACAGGTATGTCATTCCGTGTACCAACCGCAAATGTTTCTGCTGTTGATTTAACATTTAGATCAGTAAAAGATACTTCAATAAAAGAGATTGATGCTTTGCTTAAGAAAGCGTCGGAAACTTATTTAAAAGATATTCTTGGTTATAGTGATGAGGAACTTGTTTCGACTGATCTTAATCACGATGAACGCTCATCCATTTATGATTCATTAGCAACACTTCAAAATAATTTTAAAGATGAAAAACGATTCTTTAAAATTGTTAGCTGGTATGATAATGAATGGGGTTATTCAAACAGATGCGTTGATTTATTAATCAAATTAATAAAAATGTAATTGATCACTTAAAGGCGATCTTATTTGATCGCCTTTTTATTATTAATTGCCGATGTTCCAATTTTTTTTATTGCTACGACTTTTAGGGTTTGTTGTATAGCTATCCTAAAATGTCATTTCGATCCCGAAAGCCTTCGGGATCCATCGAAATGACAATTAAGGCTTATTATAACAGAGACTAAAAGGTCATCGCTATTTGATGAAGATTTAAATATTAATTAAAAAGTAAAAGTAATTTTTCAGGGAAGATAAAATGAATAAACTATCAATTGATAAATTAGAACTTAAGGGAAAACGCGTTTTAGTTCGTGTTGATTTTAATGTTCCGCTTGATGAAAATTTAAATATTACAGATGATAACAGAATCACGGAATCACTTCCGACAATCAAAAAAATTATAGCCGAAGGCGGCAAGGCAATTTTAATGAGCCATCTCGGAAGACCAAAAGGCGGTGCGAATCCGAAATACAGTTTAAAACCAACTGCAAAAAGATTAAGTGAATTGCTTGGTAAAGAAGTAAAACTTGCACCTGATTGCATCGGTACAGAAACCAAAACTATGGTTAATGCAATGCAAAATGGTGATGTTTTAATTTTAGAAAATGTTCGCTTTCATGTTGAAGAAGAAAAAAATGATCCGGCATTTGCAAAACAATTAGCAGAGCTTGGTGATGTTTATATTAATGATGCCTTTGGAAGCGCACACAGAGCACACGCATCTACAGAAGGCATTACAAAGTTTATTAAAATTTCTGCTGCAGGATACTTAATGCAGAAAGAACTTGATTATCTTGGTGGTGCAATATCAAATCCTAAACGCCCTTATATTGCTATACTTGGCGGTGCAAAAATATCCGGCAAGATTGATGTAATAAATAATCTTCTTTCAAAGGTTGATACTCTGATTGTTGGGGGTGGAATGGCTTTTACATTTTACAAAGCTGAAGGAAAAGAGATTGGAACATCATTGCTTGAAGCAGAAAAAATTGATCTTGCAAAAGAAGTTTTAGCAAATGCTAAAAAATCAGGAATAAAATTTATGCTGCCTGTTGATGTTGTGGTTGCTGCAGAGTTTAATAATGATTCTCCTTCAACAGTTGTAAGTGTTGATGCAATACCCGCTGATAAAATGGGTTTGGATATTGGACCTGAAACAATTAAGTTATTTTCAGATGAATTAAGAAATGCAAAAACAATTGTATGGAATGGACCAATGGGAGTTTTTGAAATGGATAATTTTGCAACAGGTACAAATTCCATTGCACAAGTTTTAGCTGATGTAACGGCTAAGGGCGCAATCACAATAATTGGAGGCGGAGATTCTGCTGCAGCAATTACAAAAGCAGGATTAAAAGATAAAGTTTCTCACGTTTCAACCGGCGGTGGTGCTTCTCTCGAATTTCTTGAAGGCAAAGCATTACCAGGTGTTGTTGCATTAAATGATTTTAAATAAATAAAGGTTTAGTTTGAACAATTCTTATCGACCAAGAGGTTATGGTGGTGGATTTTTATCATTTCCGCCTGTTATAAAAAATCTACTTATTATTAATGGAGTTGTATTCTTTCTCCAAATAATTATTGAGAAAGGGGTATTAGGGGGAGGTGTATTCCTTAACTACTGGTTTGCCCTTAATCCAATTAATATTAGTGGATATTCGGATTGGCCATTTAATTTTCAAATCTGGCAATTAATTACTTATCAATTTATGCATGCTGGTTTCTGGCACATATTTTTTAATATGTTTATGCTTTGGATGTTTGGTGCCAGTATTGAAGAAATATTTGGCTCAAAGAAATTTTTAATTTTCTATCTTCTTTCCGGTGTTAGTGCAGGTATTTTTCAGTTGTTTCTAACGCCATTAGTTGGAGGCGCATTAGCTCCAACAATAGGTGCTTCCGGTGCAGTATTTGGTATCTTGATTGCATACGCGTTGTTTTTTCCAGATAATTTAATTTTCATTTATTTCTTATTTCCTGTTAAAGCCAAATATGTTATTGGATTTTTTGTATTATTTGAATTGTTTGCTGTAAATGATGTTATGTCGAATGTTGCGCATCTTGCACATCTTGGTGGAGCCTTGTTTGCATTTCTTTATATAATGTTTGATAAAAATAGTTATGTATCGTTAAAAAATGTTTTTAAAAAATCTTATTTCTATAAATCAAGTTCAAGTAATGATTTCTTTAAAAATCCATTCTCTAATACATCTCACGATAAAAGCGATGTAGAAGACGCAAAGTTTTATGATTTAAATAAGAAAGAAGATGTTGAAGTCAGTCAAGCTGAGTTAGATAAAATTTTAGATAAGATTAGTCAGTCAGGTTATCAAAATCTTACAGACCGAGAAAAACAAATATTATTTCAAGCAAGTAAAAAAATGAAATGAAATACAGTTCAGTTTTCTATGTTTTTTTCTTTTTAATAATTTCTATTGGAATTCAATCCTGTAAAAAATCAGCTTCTATTGATGAGAAAAAATTTATTAAGATTTATGCTGATATGATTTTTATGCAGGATACTTCCTTTTTATCACAATCTACAATCAAACAAAAAGTTCTAAAAAAGTTTAATGTTAAAGAAACTGATTACGATGCAACGATTGAATACTATAACAGCGATCCTGAAAAATGGCAAAAGTTTTTTGATTGCACGATTGTTTACATTGAAAAATTAAAACCTACTCCAACTATTAAGTCAGATGTAGAATCTTTGCCAAAGCGATCCTTATCATTGGAAAGGAAAATTCCTTAGGTAATGATTCTTTAAGTTCTTTCAGCCCCTTTTTTCCCTCATCAAACTTCTGTTTAATTAAATTAAATTTTTCATTTGTGATTATAGCTGATATGTCTGTTTGCGGAATGTATTCAATGATTGTTTCTATCTGCATTGATATTACTGCTTCATTTAGCTTTCTTAGTTTTGCAATTTCTTGCAGCGAATATTTTTTTTGAAGTAGATTATAAGTCTCAAGTATGTTTTGAGGAATAATTTTAACAGCTATTTCGGTACTATTGGTTTTAATGCTTTCAGAAGAATTTAGCACTTCAAGAAAATCATTTCCAACTTTATTGAACATTCGTTCGTTAAATCCTGCAATGCTAAAAAGTTCTGATTTAGTTTTTGGTTTTAGCTGAGAAATTTTGGCTAACAATTCATCGGGACAAATTATGTTTGGTGATTGCAAGAATTTTTTAGATGCCTTCTCCCGTACTTCTCTTAAGGAATGATACAACTCAATGTTCTTTTCAAAGGCTGAATTCGGTACTGATATTGTTTCCTCGATTGCTGGTTGGATAAGTTTATCTCTTACTACAAAAAATAATTTATGTCTGCCTTCTGATTTTTGCTGAATTTTATTTTCACTAATTAAAATTCTTATTGCAAGTGCAATATCTTCTTTTTTGTAGTTAGCCAACGCATTAAAATGCTGGTTATTCTTTTGTTCGATGTTTTTACCTCTTCCGAGCAGCACATCGCAAATTTGTTTTTCGGTTAACTCAACTAAATTATCGTTTAAAAGATCTTCTATCTTTTCTTTGATGTATGAAATTGAATTATCAGTAATTCCATTGTGCTTAAGACAATTATCACACTTACCGCAATTATATTCTGCAGCGTCTTCACCAAAATATTTTAATATATATTTGAAGCGGCAATCGTTTGTGTAAACAAAATCCACCATCTTATCTAACTTTTGTTTAGAACTTATATAAAGTTCGTTGATAAGTTTATAATTAAGTTTTAACTCATCAGCTTTTACGCGTGGTTTGATTAACGAAATTGATTCTTTACCATCGGCTTTTGAGAACTCAAGAATGCCAAGAAATTCAAGGTTAACCAATGTTTCATTTGTTTCTTGTTTTGTTAATCCTGTTTCTGATTGAAGATTATTCAAATCAACAGAAATTAGTTTTGTAAAAATATCTTTACCATAATTTCTGATAATGTGCAGCAGCATATCTCTCATCAACTCGTTTGATGTACTTTTTACAAAACTTTTTAATCTTGTTTCATTAAAAAGAATTTTAATTTTATTAGCTGATTTATAAGCCGAGTTAATGCTGATGTAACCCGCATCCTCTAAATATTTTAATGCAGAGTTTAATATTGCATTGGAAATATCCTGTTTGGTATGAAGTTTTATATATGATAGATTTATTTGTAATTGCTTATCCGATTTCATCCCGATTGCGATCTGTGCAGAATCACATACAGCATTGTAAATACTTTTAATTATCTCTTTGGTTGGATAGGAATTAGAAATAAAATATTCGTGGATGTAAATATCAGAATCATCAAATAAAAGAAAGGTGTGAGCGTTTTTTCCATCTCTGCCGGCGCGCCCGATTTCCTGATAATAATTTTCAATCGAACCAGTTGAATTAAAATGAATAACTAATCGAATATCTTTTTTATCGATGCCCATCCCAAATGCATTGGTCGCGATGATTACCGGCAATCTATCTTCAATAAAGTCTTCCTGAATTTTTTTTCTGATAATTGGGTCAACTCCGGCATGATAATATTCGCATTTAATTTTGTTGTGTTTTAGATATTCAGATAGCTCTTCTGCTTTTTTACGTGATGATGTATAAATAATTGCTGGTGATTTGAATTGATGAACAAGCTGTAAACATCTTTCTTTTTTTTGTTTAGTTAATTCCACATTTACAAAAAGATTTTCGCGTTCAAATCCTTTAATAATAACTTTAGCATTTTTTAGCCCAAGCTGCTTAACAATATCCTTAACAACTTCAGGTGTTGCGGTAGCTGTAAATGCAGAAATATTTTTTATTCCTGTAAACTCAATAAAATCTTTTAACTTTGTGTAGCTTGGACGAAAATTATGTCCCCATTCGCTGATACAGTGTGCTTCATCAATAAATAAAAATTTGGGATTTAGATTTTTTAATCGTGCAGCAAATTCAGGATTTTCAAGTCGTTCCGGTGCAACATATACAATTTTTATTTTTCCGAAAAGAATATCCTGTAAAACTTTTTCGGTTTCATAGTAACTTTGAGTGCTATTAATAAATGCTGAAATCTCTGTTGATCGATTGAGTGAATCAACTTGATCTTTCATCAAAGCAATTAAGGGAGAAATAACAATTGAATAATTGTCACTTATCAAAGCAGGAATTTGAAAGCAAATCGATTTGCCGGCACCGGTTGGAAGAACTGCAAGTACATTTTTACCACCGATTATTTCATCAATTATTTCTTGTTGTCCCGATCTAAAATCTTTATAACGAAAATATTTTGCTAAAGCAGCTAATGTGGTCATTTATTTATTTTAATTTTGAGAATGCGACAAGCGGTGTTTTTTTATTGTAAATAGTAATATTTACCTAAATTCATTACTAAAATACTAAAAAAGATTCAATGATTTGATCCTTGTTTGGAATGATTTCTGTTGTATTTTATGCTATCAAAAATCTATGAGGTAACTATGAAAAAGCTTTACATTCAATTGCTAGTGTTAAGCAGTTTAGTATTTTCGATTTTCGTTCCGGCGCAGCAACAATACACTGATTTGTTAAAACCGCAAAGTGTTTTTACAGATGCGCCAAGTGAGGTTAAATCCCGCAAAGCATTTATGCGCCAATGGTGGTTTTATGAACAGCGCTCTTATCCGGAAGATATGATTCC
>JAGOXU010000179.1 GCA_018059515.1 Ignavibacterium sp. | reverse complement strand
GTATTTCCAGATATCACCGGCGCCCATAGTAATAATTATGTCACCATCTTTTTTAATTTTGTTTAACAAAGTAGGTACATCTTTTTTATCAGCGACATAATGAACGTTTTTATGTCCAAACTTTTTTGTAGTTGATGCAATCAAATCGCCGGTTACACCTTCAATCGGTAATTCTCTTGCCGGATAAACATCTGTACAAATAAAAACATCGGAATTAAGAAACGATCTGCCAAACTCCTGATAAAAATCTTTTGTGCGCGAATAAAGATGCGGCTGAAAAACAACAATCAATCTTCTATCCCAGCCGTCTCTAATTCCTTTTAATGTCGCTGCAGATTCAGTTGGATGATGCGCGTAATCATCAATAACTAAAATTTCTTTATTGTATTTAACTTCAAATCTTCTGTAAACACCTGAAAAAGTTTCTAACGCTGATTTGATAGTTTTAAAATCAACACCAAGTTCTTTTCCTATCACAACTGCAACAAGTGAGTTGTTGATATTATGATTGCCTGGAATTTTTAAAGTTATTTCACCAAGTTCTTTTCCAAAATATTTTACTGTGTAAGTGCTGGAAAAACCACTATGTGTAATATCTGTTGCACGAACATCTGCTTGTGCATTTAATCCGTATGTAATAATTTTTTTGTTGATGTGCGGCATAATATCCTGCAATGCAGGTTCATCCAAACACAAAGTAACAAAACCATAAAACGGAACTTTATTTGCAAACTCAATAAAAGCAGTTTTTATATCATCCAAATCTTTATAAGTATCAAGATGCTCGCTCTCTAAAGTTGTAATTGCAGCAATAGTAGGAGTAAGTTTTAAAAACGTTCTATCAAACTCATCAGCTTCTACAACAATAAATTCACCATTGCCAAGTCGAGCATTAGTTCCCCCTAGTCCGCTAAGTTTTCCGCCAACAATAATTGTTGGGTCAATTCCGCCTTCAGTTAAAGTCAATCCAACCATAGATGTTGTAGTTGTTTTGCCGTGTGTTCCTGCAATACCAATTCCATATTTCATTCGCATTGTTTCGGCAAGCATTTCAGATCTTTTTATGATAGGAATTTTTCTATCAATTGCTGCCTGCACTTCCGGATTATCAGTATGAACAGCAGATGAATAAACAAGTACATCCGCATCTTTTAAATTTTCCGGCGAATGACCTTCGTAAACTTTTATTCCAAGACTTTCTAATCTATCAGTTACCTCGCTTTTGGATTTATCGGAACCGGAAATGATAAAACCCTGACTCAAAAGAATCTCAGCAATACCGCTCATTCCAATTCCACCAATACCAACGAAGTGAACTTTTTTAATATTCTTAAACATCTATACTTTTTCTACCTCAAGTTTAAGCTGACGAAATCTTTTAAGTAATTCTTGTTCATTCTCATAATCATTTGGTCTAATTACAAAAGGTCTTATTCTGGATTTAATTTTTATTCTAACAAACTTTAACGGATTTGATTTATTATATCTTCTATCTTTACCAAGCTTTACAGTTACAATTTCATTTTTATGAATCAGCTTTGAACCAAATTTATCACTAAAAATTAATCCCTCATTATTAAACTCAATATATCTGTTGCGATAAAGATTAAACAACAATGCAAACACTGAAACCACAACAATAAAAGCTAACAGATAAATTATCGGATCGTGTGTAATCAATGTATAAGAGCTTTCAACAAACTGCCCTCTAATCAACAAATAAATTGTAAATGCAACAAAGTAAATTAATGTTGACTGATAATAGAATGACATATTGTATTTGAATTTACTTTTATGTTTTAATTGTTCATCTGTCATGATATTAACGCAAAATTAATTGCGCTCTTTGCTATTACATTTGCCGCATCAGGTTTAGAAATTCTTTTTGCATTTTCGCTTAAACTTTTTAATAAATTTTTATCCGCCGCAGTTTCTAAAATTTTTTCTTTCAAAACAGAATTAACATCAGAATCCTTAATCAACACAGCAGCATTATTATCTGCAAGCGATTTTGCGTTAAAGTATTGATGATTCTCCGCAACATGTGGCGATGGGATTAAAATTGAAGGAATTCCGAGAACAGTTAACTCAGCAATTGTAGTTGCACCAGCCCTCGCAACAAGCAAATCACAAGCTGAGTATGCTTTGTTCATGTCTTCAACAAAATCCAGAATTATTACGGAATCTAAATTAATACTTTTATAGCTCTGATAATAATTTTTTCCGGTTTGCCAGATGATTTGCAAAGATTTATTTTTTAATTCTTCAACACAACTTGCAACTGCATTATTAATTGATGCAGCTCCTAAACTTCCGCCAAGTACAAGAACTGTAAACTTATTTTCATCAAGTCCAAAAAATCTTTTTGCTTCTTCTTTTGTTGATGAACCAAGTTCACTTCTAACCGGGTTGCCTGTTAATTTTATCTTATCAGGTTTTCTCAAATATTTTTTTGAATCATCAAATGAAATATTTACTTCATCAGCATAACGTTCTAATAATCGTGTTGTAACGCCGGGATAACTATTTGATTCCATTAAAATAATTTTTGCTCCCATCACTGATGCTCCCCAAATTGCAGGACCTGCAACGTAACCGCCGGAGCCAATTGCAACGCGCGGCTTAAATCTAAAAGAGATAAACAATGATTGAACAAGTGATACAAAAAGTTTTACAGGGAACAATAAATTTTCCAGATTAAATTTTCTCGCAAACCCTTTTATCCAGATGGATCTAAATCCATAACCAAGTTTTGGAATAACTCTTCCTTCAATTTTAGATTTTGTACCAACAAAAATTATTTCTGATTCCGGTTTCAATCTTTTTATTTCATCAGCAACTGCAATTGCGGGATAAAGATGACCGCCTGTGCCACCGCCTGCAAAAAGAAAACGATATGGTGTGTTTTGGTTCTTCATCATTTAATATCCTGAAGAGCTAAACCCGATTTCTTTAATGAATTATTTTCTGTTTGTTTCAGTTTCTCTAATTCTTTTTCAGTTTGATGATTATAAATAGCTATGTTCATCAAAATTCCAACTGATGCACAAAGAAAAATAATAGAAGTACCGCCGTAACTAATAAAAGGCAAAGTCAATCCTGTTGTTGGAAATAATCCGGTTGCTACAGCAGCATTTACAAACGCATAAATGATAATTGAAAATGAAATTCCAAAAGCAAGCATTTGTCCAAATTTATCTTTTGCTTTTTTTGCGATAAGAATTCCTGCTACAAATAAAACCACGTAAAAAAGCAAAACTACAATCACACCAACGAACCCGGTTTCTTCACCAAGAATTGCAAAAATAAAATCGCCGTATGATTCAGGTAAAAACAAATTACTTTGTCTGCTGTTTCCAATTCCAACTCCAAAAATTCCGCCGCTTCCAAGGCTTAACATTCCTTGTTTTAGCTGATGATTAACCGTTCCGCCGTCACCGAAAGAATTAACAAATCCTAAAATTCTTTTTCTTGAGTGCGGCAATATCATTGCGAATGATCCTGCAGCCAAAATCAAACTTAACGAAGAAATAAAAATGTGTTTTAATCTTGCTCCACCTACATATAGCATCGTTAATGCAATTACAATAATTAGTGCTGCAGTACTAACATTCGGTTGAATAAATATTAATCCTGCAATCATCATAACCCAAATGAACAAGTACATAAATCCGTTTTTAAAATCTAAAATTACATCTCTCTTTTTTTCTAATAGATATGCAAGATGAATTATTAGAAGCAGCTTTGCGATATCGGCAGGCTGAATAGTTATAATTCCAAGGTTCAGCCATCTGCCGGCTCCTTTAAATTGAGGCGCAATTATCAGTGTTATAACTAAAAGTAAAACTGCGCCTATAATTGCGAGCTTACTAAATTTTTTATACGATTCATAAGGGATAAAACTAAACAAAGCCATCATAAATAAACCAATAACTACCCTGGAAAGATGAGTATTAAATAAATGAAATGAGCTTTCAAATTTTGCAGCGCTGTATGTGTTGCTGGCGCTCATCACAATAATTAATCCAATAAGGATTAAACTAAATGATGCAAAGAAAACTGTTACTGCTAATTTTTTCATTTATTATTTACTATTGATTTAAATACTTTACCACGATGTTCGTAATTATCAAACATATCAAAGCTTGCGCAAGCAGGTGAAAGTAAAACTACTTCACCTTTGCGTGCTTCGCTGATAGCCGAGTTAATCACTTCATCAAAATCTTTTTTTATTTCTGTTTTTACTTTTTTATGAAAGTAATTAAAAACTTTTTCAGCCGAGGAACCGATTGCGTAAATCTTCTTTACCTTATCTATTACCAATTGCTCAATCATCGAATAATCATTCCCCTTATCCTGTCCGCCAAGAATTAGGAAAATTGGTTCATCAAAACTTTTTAGTGCAACTACAACTGAATCAACATTAGTTGCTTTGGAATCGTTAATAAATTTTATTCCTTCAATCTCTCTTACTAATTCTAATCTGTGCTCAACACCTTTAAATGATTTTAATGCTGCGACGATTTTTTCATTATCAAGATTAAATATTTTAGCCGCAATAATTACAGCCATCGCATTTTGAATGTTATGTTCACCCTTGATAAATATATCCGAAATATTACAAGTAAATTCCACAACATCATTTTGTACAAACTTTATTTCATCATTGTTTAGATAGCATCCATTAGAAACTTTTTTCTTTGTTGAAAAGAAAAAGATTTTACTTTTTGCTTTTCTGAAATACTGATTTAATAAATCACTGTCTTTACTTAAAATCAGAAAATCATTTTCATTTTGGTTTTCAAAAATTCTAAGTTTTGATGAAGCATATTTCTCAACGCTGTTTTCATATCTGTTAAGATGGTCAGGAGTAATATTTAAAATCATTGCAACTTTTGGTTTGAATTTATCAATCAAATCCAATTGAAAACTTGAAATCTCTAATGAAACAAATTCATTCTCTTTAACCGCTGCTGCGATTTCTGAAAAAGCCAAACCAATGTTTCCTGCTTCGTACGATTTTATACCGCATTCATTAAAAAGATATCTGCATAAACTTGTTGTTGTTGTTTTACCGTTTGTTCCGGTTATTCCAATTACATTTCCTTTGCAGAATGAGGACGCAAATTCAAGTTCGCTGATTGTTTTTACGTTTTTATTCTTTGCATTTCTTATCACTTCTGCATCAGATGGAACGCCCGGGCTTATAACCATTAAATCACAATCAAAAACTTTTTCGGAGTGTTTACCGATTTCAAAATCAATTTTTTCTTTCTGCAAAATCTCGATAGATAACTTTATTTTTTCTTCACTTCCAGCATCACTAACAAATGGAATTGCACCAAGCTGCTTTGCAAGTTTAGCAGCGCCAAGTCCGCTTCTAACTGCTCCGATAACTGTTATTTTTTTATTTTTAATATCTAACATTTTATCTAATCTTGAATGAGACTAAAGTTACAATAGCAAGTATGATTGCAATTATATAAGCGCGAACAACAATTTTTGGTTCAGCCCAGCCAACCATTTCAAAGTGATGATGAATCGGCGCCATTTTAAAAACTCTTTTTCCTTCGCCAAATTTTTTCTTTGTGTATTTAAAGTAAACTCTCTGGATTATCACCGATAAAGTCTCCATAAAAAATATCCCGCCAAGAATTGGAATAAATAATTCTTTCTTTATCAGTACTGCAATAATTCCAAATGCACCGCCAAGCGCAAGTGAACCTGTATCGCCCATAAATACTTGAGCAGGATATGAATTGAACCAAAGAAATCCTAAACCTGCACCAACGAGTGCTGCAATAAAAACTGTCAACTCACCTGCACCGGGCAGATAAATTATATTTAAATAATTTGCAAATATTGTATTGCCGCTAAAGTATGAAAGCAATGCAAGAGCAATCATCACAATCACAATAACGCCTGTTGCTAAACCGTCTAAACCATCAGTTAAGTTTACTGCGTTTGATGTTGCAGTAATTATAAACACAACTATTGGAATGTATAAAAATGAAAAATCAAGATTTACATTTTTTAAAAAAGGTACAGTTGTTAAAGTACTAAAGCCGTTAAATTCCGGTGAAAAATAAATTACTGATCCAACAACTAATCCAATTAATATTTGTCCTAAAAGTTTATAACGCGCTATCAATCCGTTTGGATATTTTTTTATCACTTTCAAATAATCATCTAAAAATCCAACAAGGCTTAACCAAATTGTTCCTGCAAGAATTAATATTATATATGTACTTTTCAAATCGCCCCAAAGCAAAACGGGTATTACAACTGAAAGCACTATTATCATTCCACCCATTGTTGGTGTACCCGCTTTAGACCAATGGAATTTAGGTCCATCAGCTTTTTTCGCTTCACCAATTTGATGCGCTTGCAATCGCTTAATAATTTTTGGACCAAGATAGAAAGCAAGAAACAATCCTGTAATTGCTGCAAGTGCAGAACGGAATGTTAAGAATCTAAAAATATCAAATCCCGGTGGATTGAAAGTTTTATTTATGTATTCAAATAAATAGTAGAGCATTAATATTTTGTTGACTCAATAATTGAAACAAACTCTTCCATTTTCATTCCGCGCGAACCTTTTATAAGAATTGCAGAATTATTTATATCCAATGATTTTAAAAATCTTTTTAGCATTTCTCTATCTGCAAAATGTTTTTGAACTTTAATTTTTTCATTCAACTTCTGATTCATCAGCTTCATCATTTTGCCGATTGAATAAACTTCATCAACATTTGTCTTGTTGATAAAACTTGCTAACGCGATATGTTTTAATTTTGCTTCGCTGCCCAGCTCAAACATATCGCCAAGAACAGCTATTTTCTTTTTACGTGATTCAATCTTATCCAATATTTCTAAAGCTGATTTCATCGAATCCGGATTAGCATTATAAGTATCATCAATCAAAGTAAATGTTTTATAATTTTTAATTTCTAATCTTTTATTGTATGATTTTATTTTCTTTACAGCTTTTTGAATTTGCGAATTTGTTAATCCCAATTCTGATGCAATCGCAAAAGCTGCAGTAAAGTTTAAAACATTTTTTTCACCGCTTAATGGTAAAGTTGCAGCAAAACTTTTTTTCTTATTTCCAATTTCAATCTGTGGTTTTGCAAACTTATCGTATCCTTTTATTATGGCTTTGTAATCAGCTTTTTCTTTTAGGG
>JAGOXU010000178.1 GCA_018059515.1 Ignavibacterium sp. | reverse complement strand
CCCATTGTGTCTTTTTCAATTCGATTACTCATTGCAAATCTCCCTGAATATTAATGATTAAATTTTTGTTATCAATGATTTAAAAATACTACAAATTTAATTGAGATAAACTTTTTAGAATCTAAAACTAAATCCAAATTTTGTTATTGTATCTGTTGGTTTTATTGTTTCCGGCGGCTTTGTATCGTAACGCAGGCTAAAGCTTACAGATAAATCTATAAAGGAAGTAAGCCCAACTATTAATGATAAATCCGAAGTAATCCTAAAATCTTCCCATTTGCCTATTTGAGGCTGTAAGTAATTTACAGTTATTAATTTTACATCGTCTTTAATCTCAAGCTCAAATGTTAAATAGGTTGATAAACGATTTGCAAATAAGTTACTGCTGTGTATTGAGTTGGCGGGAACATCATATTTTTCATGCTCATAAAAGTAAGATGCACCAAGACGAAACTTGGCATTTTGAAACGTTAAAATTTTATATCTCAATCCGCCTCCGATTAACTCTCTTCCTTCGAGCAATCTTTTTTTATTAAAATCTGTTTGAGCAAAAACTTCTGTTTGAAATAAATCACTTAAAGTTTGAACGTGTCTTAGATGTAATAGAGCTTGATTAAAAATCCGTTTACCATCATCCCAGCCAAATCCTCCATCGGCAACAAGAAAGGTGTAACTTTTACCCCAATTGTAATTTAATCTTCCGCCCAGGTTTATAAATTGAAAATCGGTATTGCCTGTCATTGCAGTGATTTCAACATCAGCGAGGGCAGAAAACCCAACTGAATCAGAATCCTTGCGATATCTTTCGGTGTTTATTTGTGCGATGGAATTAAAAAAATTTAAAATGATTAGCAGTAAAACCAAATAAATGTTTTGCTTCATAAAAATCCAACTTGATTGTTATGTAATTAAAGATTGCTGGTAGGAAAATTAACGATAATTTTTCTAATAGGGTTAGTATTAAACTTCGTGCTCTGGAAATTTTTTGGGAATTTCTACAATAAATTTAGTTTGCTCTTCTTCGTTAGAGATAAAACTAACTTTACCTTTTAAATAATTTTCAATCAAAAGTTTAACGCTGTAGGTACCGATGCCTCTGCCTTTTTTAGCTTTGGTGCTGAATGAGCGATTGAAAATTTGGAGTTGAATATGCTTTGGAATCACGCCATCATTTGCAATGACAAACCTTATGTTTTCGCCGTACTCTTGTGCAGATAGAGAAACTTTTTGACCATTTCCAATTGCTTCCAAAGCGTTTTTTATCAAGTTGCCAAGTGAGCGAATTATAAAATGCGGATCTGTTTCGATTATCATCATATCAGGTGGATATTCACAAGTAAAGATTTTGCCCCTGGTAAGATTGTTATTTTCATAAAGCTCAAAAACTTTTTCAAGAATATTTTTCGTAGTATCCTGTGCTGGATAAATAACTAACTTACCTGATTCCGCATTGGAAAGATCACGTTGTGCTTGAATTTCTTGAATGAGCTGCTCGGATGTATTTTGCAATATCTTTGAGTACTTTTCAAAATCGTCTGTTTCTCTAACTTCGGATATCATACCAGAAATACCAAAAATAATTGAAGCAGTATTTAAAACATCATGAAAGAAAATTCTCTCCAGAAGTTCGCGTCTTTTTTCATTTTCAAGATTTTTTATTGCAAATACAATAAACTTTTCATTCTCAAATTCCAAATAAGAAGTAAATACTTTTAAATCAAGTGAGGTTTCAAATCCTCGATCTTTTATATGTATCCGACAATCTTCTTCCGCAGATTGAGATGTTAACAAAGTATTTTTATTGCTTTTACCAGCACCACATTCAGAACAAAATGATGAAGTTCCGCAACCGCCGGGTGTTTCAAAAGCATGAATACATCTAAATGCTTCCCCTAATCTTTGTCCAATAATTTCTTCGTTACCCTTACGAAGTAGTTCCTCTGCTTTTTTATTATAAGCAACAATCTGTCTATTAGAATCAAGAATTACAACTAGTTCAGGAAAACTCTCAAGCATTTGTACAATAATTGAATTTTTAGATAATCTGCTTGTGCGAGACTTAATTTCTAAAACTGTGCTTCTAACAGGTGAATCAAAATATGTTTCTTGTTCAGTTACGAACATTTATCGGATACTTGCATTTTATTATCAGATTAAAATTTATTATAGTTCCAATTATTCAAAACTATTAACGCACTATTTAGATTATCGTTTTTATTCCACAATTGTTAAGAGATAGGACTAACATTATTATAACTTTCTTGGTTGTTTTATGCCTGAATTGGCATTTTTGACAATACTTAGTAAAAATACCCTTAACAATTTGACTGTTCGGTATTTATTTCATATATAGTTAAAAATGTTTAGTCAACATTTAGAAAATATGATTGGAGATATAATCATTAATCTGATTGCTTAAAAAATCTCAATTATAGATTTGGTGCAGATTAGCTTTGATTTAAAATACATTTAATTGAAGAGATTAATTTTAGAGTAGATTTTTATCAAGCAATTTATATTTTAGCATTAGTAATTTTAGAGGCATAATAATTGAAAGGATAGCTTATCGTATTTGTTACAATTCTTTAATTTTTTATCGGATGAAAATGAATATACCTGTTTTAGACCGTAGCAATTATTTAAAGGGACTTTTTATTACAGCCAAGCTTGATAAAGAGTTAAGCCAAAAAGAAAAAGACATACTAAAAAAGATTTCAGATAAATTAGGTTTCGCAACCGACTTTTATCACGAAACAATCCGCAGCCTCCTAACAAACAAATACATAAAAGAAGAACCTATAGTTTTTTCCGATAAAGAAATTGCACGATCCTTTTTAAACGATGCAATAAGGCTTGCCTGCTCAAAAAATCTTATAAC
The DNA here is from genome assembly GCA_018059515.1 of Ignavibacterium sp. Lineage (GTDB taxonomy): Bacteria > Bacteroidota > Ignavibacteria > Ignavibacteriales > Ignavibacteriaceae > IGN3. The sequence continues at coordinate 4,426 of JAGOXU010000178.1, read as the reverse complement.
GGATCAAGAAATCACTTGGCTAAAAAATACTGCCATCGCCAACAATTTAAATACCGAAGTTGTTGATAAAGAATTAAAATCGTACAAGGAATCCCCAGTTTTATTCTCTGGAAAAGATTTTGCACTTTTTTCTATCATTTAATTTTTAGAATCGATTGAGCAAAAGATAATTTTTCTCTTTGTCCTTACTCCCCTTATTTCTAATTTTGATTAGAACATTTTAAATAATTTCCATATCCATAAATGCGTTTACTTTTCTAAAGGATCTTACCATGAGAAAAATGAAAGCCTTAGTAAAAAAATATGCTAAACCCGGCATCTGGATGGACGAAGTTCCCATCCCGGAATACGGAACAAATGATGTACTAATCAAAATCCAAAAAACTGCAATATGCGGAACTGATATTCACATCTACAATTGGGATGAATGGGCACAAAAAACTATTCCCGTTCCCATGCACGTTGGTCACGAGTATGTTGGAACAGTTGAAGCATTTGGAAATAATGTTCACGATGTAAAAGTAGGTGAACTTGTCAGCGGTGAAGGTCACATCGTTTGCGGAACTTGCAGAAACTGTCGAGAAGGGAGAGGGCATCTTTGTTCAAATACAAAAGGAGTCGGGGTAAATCGTCCGGGTGCTTTTGCTGAATATTTAGTAATTCCGGTTTCCAACATCTGGCATTGCGATCCGAAAATACCAAAAGAAATTTTTTCAATATTTGATCCTCTCGGAAATGCTGTTCATACAGCTTTATCATTCGATGTACTTGGTGAAGATGTTCTTATCACAGGTGCCGGTCCAATCGGTATAATGGCTGCTGCAATTGTAAAACATTCAGGTGCAAGAAATATTGTCATCACAGATATGAATGAATACAGATTAGAGCTTGCGAAAAAACTTGGAGTAACACGAGCAGTAAATGTTACAAAAGAAAAACTTCCCGATGTTATGAAGGAATTAGGAATGGTTGGCGGATTTGATGTCGGATTAGAAATGAGTGGAAGCATTAATGCTTTTAATGATATGATTGATGTAATGTATAACGGTGGCAATATGGCTCTGCTCGGAATCCTTCCTGAAAAAGCCAGTGTGAACTGGAACAAAGTTATTTTTAACGGACTCACCATTCGCGGAATTTATGGTAGGATGATGTTTGAAACCTGGTTCAAAATGCAGGCAATGGTTCAAAGTGGATTGGATATTTCGCCAATCATAACACATAGATTTAAGATAGATGATTACAAAGAGGGATTTGAAATAATGAAATCCGGAAACTCCGGTAAAGTTATTTTGGATTGGAGTGCTTGATTCTGGATGCTTGATGCTTGATGCTTGAAATCGGATTCTGGTAGATCGAAATTTTTGAAATCAATGTTTCCGGTTTATACTTTTTGATTTAGCATCAAAAGATTTACTGTATTATGAGCTAAAAGGAATTTGAAATGAAGGGAGAAAAATCAATCGTTTTTATAATTTAGACAGAAAAATCTCAAGTGATTAAATAATTTTATGCAAATATCAAGATCCCAGCATCCAGCATCTTATATAGAATAGACTAAACTAAGAGGAAACAAATAATGAACTCAGAAACCAAACAACATTACGCAAACATTTTAGCCGGAATCGAAAAAGAAGGACTTTATAAAAAAGAACGAATTATAACAACACCGCAAAGTGCTCACATTGCTGTTACAAACGGACAGCAAGTACTTAATATGTGTGCAAATAATTATTTGGGATTAGCTAATAACCCAGAAATAATTAAAGCGGCAAAAGATAGTTTGGATAATTGGGGATTTGGAATGTCCTCTGTTAGATTTATTTGCGGTACACTGGAAATTCATAAAGAATTGGAAAAGAAAATTTCAGAATTTCTGGGAATGGAAGACACGATACTTTACACCTCCTGCTTTGATGCAAACGGCGGATTGTTTGAAACATTACTCGGTGAAGAAGATGCAATTATAAGTGATGAACTAAATCACGCAAGTATAATAGATGGAATAAGATTGTGTAAAGCTCAGCGCTATAGATACAAAAATTGCGATATGAATGATCTTGAAGAAAAACTAAAAGAAGCTAAATCAAACAAAGCAAAAATTATTTTAGTTGCTACAGATGGTGTTTTTTCTATGGATGGATTTATTGCCCCATTAAAAGATATTTGTAATATTTCTGAAAAGTATGGAGCAATGGTTATGGTGGATGATTCACACGCTGTGGGATTTATGGGTGAACACGGAAAAGGGACTCACGAACACAGCGATGTAATGGGCAGAATTGATATTATAACAGGAACACTTGGTAAAGCTCTCGGTGGTGCGAGCGGTGGTTACACATCTGCAAAAAAAGAAATTGTTGATTTACTTCGTCAGCGTTCTCGTCCATATTTATTTTCCAACACAGTAGCACCAAATATTGTTGCAGCATCTTTAAAAGTTTTTGAAATGTTAAGCACAACAACACACTTACGCGATAAACTTGAAGACAACACAAAATATTTTAGAGAAAAAATTAAGGCTGCAGGATTTAACATTAAAGATGGCATTCATCCAATAGTACCAATTATGCTTGGCGATGCTGTGCTTGCACAAACTATGGCTGCAAAAATGTTAGAACGTGGAGTTTATGTTGTTGGATTTTTCTTTCCGGTTGTGCCAAAAGGAACTGCAAGAATAAGAGTGCAAATTTCTGCTGCACACACAAAACAAGATTTAGATTTTGCAGTTGAAAAGTTTTCTGAAGTAAAAAAGGAAATGAATATTTAAGATAATTATGAAAACATCATTGACTATCAGCATTTTTTTGATTTTAATTTTAGCAATTTTGCTTTTTGTTAGCTGCGGCAGTAAGCCATACTACTCAACACCCGAAGAAGCAATTCAAGCAAACACCGATTACATGAATTCAGAAAATTTTGAAGGAGTGATGTCAACGATTTATCCTGAAAGTGATTCTTATAAAATTACAGAAAACTTAATTACACAGTTATTCAAAGTTTACGATCTGAATTATAAAATAGAAAAGTTAGAAGTTGTCGATGAATATAAAAACGAATCCGTCGTCAACTTTACTCAGTTAACTACAAAAATAAATGGACCGAAATTTAGGGATAATAGAGTGAACGGAACTCATATTCTAAAAAAAGATGGTGACTCGTGGAAAATCCTTTCAACAAAAATTACTGATACAGAATTTCTTAATTAGAATAATTTAAATTAAGATAATAATTTTATTTGGGATGATTAAAAAACGTCCCAAATAAATTTTACAAGTTATTATTCAACTTCTGCGGGCGGAATATTTTCAGCACCATCAAGCTTACCAATTAATCTTTGAGGGTGATGAATCAAAACAGGCAAACAGTTTGAACAAATAAATGTTTGCTTTCCGGAATAAACTAAGTTTACTAATGGAATATCATTTTCAGAATTATTACAATTCAAACAATAATTTGTTTTTGGATTTTCGGTCATATTTTTTCCTTTCTTGTTTATAAATATACGGATGTTAAATTATCTTAAAAATATTAATGCTACGCCGCCAACAGCAATAACAGCGCCTGTAATTGCTCTCCACGATAATTTTTCTTTATAAATATATTTTACCAACGGCAGCATGATTATTGGCATTGTTGACATTAGTGTGGCTGCAATTCCCACTTTTGTGTTTGCAACTGCAATTAAACTGAAAGTAATCCCAAGAAATGGACCTAAAATTGTTCCGAGTAATGTTGCTCCAAACGCAGATTTATCTTTACTAAAAATTTTATAAGGATTTTTATATTTCTTTAACATCAACATTATTGGAAAAAAAATAATTACAGATGAAAACACACGAATAAATGTTGCAACAAATCCTGCAATGTGTCCTTCGTTAAATGCAAACTTTGCAAAGATTAATCCACCTGCCTGCCCCAATGCACCAAGTATTCCGTAAACGATTCCTAAAGTTGTAACCTGATATTTGGAATTTGTATTTCGCTCAAGAACAACTAAGGCAATTCCGGCAATTGTAATTAATATTCCAACAATTCCAGTTGGAGTAATAATTTCATTCAAAAAAATAAAAGCAAGAATCGCAGACATCGCAGGTGAAAGCGCCATCAACAGCATACTAATTCTCGCTCCAATCATCTGGAAACTTTTAAACAGAAATGAATCCCCAATAACCAACCCGATTACACCGCTTATTATAAGATAAATAAATTGTGAATTTGATAAATCAAAATCATAGCCCATTATTAATATTGTAGAGGTTAGAAAAAGTGAAGCTAAAATCATCCGATTAATATTTAACTGGAGTGAGCCAATTTTTTCAGCAGCAGAAGAAAATGCTATTGATGTTCCAGACCAAAGGACAGCAGTTAATAACGCACTTAATTCACCGAGATAAGGCATAAAGAAAAACCGTTATTGTTTAAA
>JAGOXU010000177.1 GCA_018059515.1 Ignavibacterium sp. | reverse complement strand
GACAGAGTATTATAAAACTGGAGCCTGTTACTTATAAACCAGTTGGTGATGAGAATACATTTGTTTCAAAGTTTATAGTGCATAACCAAGCAATCCCAAATCAATTCATAACTGCTAAAGGAATTTTAGGGCAACTTACAGGTGGAATAAAAAAAGATATTGTTCTGAGTAATCTTATTGCTGATTCTTCAAGACAAAATAATGTTGTTATTTATGGATGGCATAAAAAAAATGGCTCTCCAATTCAACCATTAACAAATATTCATAAAAATTACTATGTCGATTACAGTCACGGAGTTCGTTTGCTTAGTGGAGAAATGATAATTGATGGTAAAACTTTTGACATTAGAACTATTCTGCAAGATCCAATTCTTTACAAATTAATTAGCGATGAAAATGAACCAATGATATTAACCAATTATTAAAAATAATTTCTGATTAAATATTTTACCAAAATTATAATGAGCAGAAGATTTAATTCAAGATTTTAACAAAAACCTAAATTAATAGAATAAACAAAGGAGCCTTAATGAGCAGCATAATAAAATTCGGTGAAGATGTTTCGGGATATAATATCCGTGTACTAAATGAACGTGAAATTAGAGCAGCGGCGGGTATGCTTTTTGTTTTAATGTTTGTTGCCGTTATGAGTGCAATTATGCAGGCAAGTTTTACATTATTAAAATATGTTGTTCTAATCTTTTTAGTCGATATGTTAATTCGTGTTTTCGTAAATCCAAAATTCTCTCCATTCTTAGTACTTGGAAGATTTATCGTTAGAAATCAGGTGCCTGAATATGTTGGAGCAATACAGAAAAAATTTGCCTGGGTTATCGGCATTATACTAGCATTAACAATGTTTGTGCTTATTGTCATGCTGAATACTTTTAGTGCTATAACTGGGATTATCTGTTTAATTTGTCTGGTCTTTCTTCTCTTTGAATCAGCTTTTGGAATATGCTTAGGTTGTAAAACTTATTCCTGGATCTATAAAGAAAAAGCACAATATTGCCCGGGCGAAGTTTGTGAAATAAAAGATAGGCACGAAATTCAAAAAACAAATTTAGCGCAATGGATAGTTGTTTTAGCTTTTATCGGTTATATCGTTGCATCAGTTTTTTTATTTAATGATAGATTTAAAGTACCGCCGCACGATCTTTTTTCAGGTAAAAGTATTGAAGAACTACAACAACAATAAATGAAATTTGGAATATTATGAGACCATTCATCCTTGCAGAAAACAACTGGAAAGATATTAAAGATCGTTCTTTTGATCTCGCTATTTTACCATGGGGCGCAACTGAAGCTCACAACTATCATTTACCATATTCAGCAGATATAATTGAATCGGAATATATTTCAATATCTGCGGCTGAAAAAGCTTTTAACAAAGGAGCAAAAATTATTGTGCTTCCAACAATTCCTTATGGTGTTAATACGGGGCAGACAGATATTAAGCTTGATATGAATATTAATCCAACCACCCAATTAGCAATCTTAAATGATCTAATTGAAGTTCTAAACCGTCAAAATATCTTTAAACTGCTGATTGTTAATGGTCACGGCGGTAATGATTTTAAACCGATTCTTAGAGAGCTTGGATTAAAATACCCCAAAATGTTTTTAAGTTATTGTAATTGGTTTACAGCTCTTCCAAAAGAAAATTATTTTGAACATAACGGTGATCACGCAGATGAGATGGAAACTAGTTTGCTTTTATACCTTAAACCTGAATTAGTCCTGCCTCTTACAGAAGCCGGAAATGGAAATGCAAAAAAAATAAAAATTCAAGGAATTCGGGAAGGTTGGGCATGGACTGAAAGAAAATGGTCTAAGGTTACAGAGGATACAGGAATTGGTAATCCTGCAAAAGCAACAAAAGAAAAAGGTAAAAAATATTTTAATGATGTAGTTGATAAAGTTGCACAGTTAATTATTGAAATTGCAAACGCAGATGTAAATAATTTGTATGAATAAAAGGGTGAGGTTGTTTTATACTTTTTACCAATTGACTAAAACTTTTTATTGCGCTAAGTTGCAAATATTAATTTTAACTTATACTTAATTTTGATGAGTGTTTAATGGGTACAAATAAACTTTCCATAAAAAACTCAAGCACATTTCTGCTTATTGCGCCTTGCGGAATGAACTGTGCTCTTTGCTATGCTTACCAAAGAACTAAAAATCATTGTCCGGGATGCAGAGTTGAAGATGATCGTAAATCCTTTTCGTGTGCTAATTGTAGGATAAAAAATTGTGCAAAATTAAAAGATGCAAGCTTAAGTTTTTGTTACGAGTGCGAAAGTTTTCCATGCAAAAGATTAAAACACTTAGATAAACGATACCGTACTAAGTACAATATGAGTATGATTGAAAATCTTGAGAGTATAAAGAAGGATGGAATTGAAAAATTTGTGAGCAGTGAGAGAAGAAGATGGGCTTGCAATAATTGCGGAGAGAGTATTTGTATCCATAAAAGAGGCTGTCTTAATTGTACTAATTAGATTACTTTCTTTTTACCAATTGACTAAAACTATTTATAGCACTAAGTTGCAAATAACAATTACAACAATTCTTAATGCCTTTATCCTGGAATGAAATAAAATCAAAAGCTGTTAGGTTCTCTAAAGATTGGGAGGATGTTACAGAAGAGTCTGCCGAGTCTCAAACTTTTCTAAATGAATTTTTTGAAGTCTTTGGTATTAGCAGAAGACGTGTTTCTACTTTTGAAAAACCCGTTCAAAAAGTTGATGGACGTGAAGGTTATATAGATCTGCTTTGGCCCGGTAAAATTCTTATTGAACATAAAAGTAAAGGCAAGAATTTAGAAAAAGCAGCTAATCAGGCTATCGCTTATTCATTCGGACTTACGGAAGAAGAATTACCGCAATATATCCTTGTATGTGATTTTAACCTTTTTGTTTTGTATGATCTTGAAGAAAATACCAGGCACGAATTTTTATTAAAAGACTTAGTTAAACACGTTAAACTTTTTAGTTTTATTGCCGGTTATCAGAAAAGTATAACTAAGGATGAAGATCCTGTAAACATTGAAGCTGCTGAAAGAATGGGTAAGATTCACGATAAACTAAAAGCTATCGGTTACTCAGGTCACGAATTAGAAGTTTATTTAGTGCGTTTAGTTTTTTGTTTGTTTGCCGATGACACGAATATTTTTAACAAAGATATTTTTGAAGAGTACTTAAAAAACAAAACCAGCAAAGACGGTAGTGATTTAGCTCTGCACCTTTCTCAAATATTTTACATTCTTAACACACCCGAATCACAGCGCTTAACAAACATTGATGAACATTTAATCGAGTTTCCGTATGTAAACGGAAAGCTTTTTGAAGAACAGCTTTCACCTGCACAGTTTGATAGTGAAATGCGAAATGTTTTAATTGAATGCTGTGATCTTGACTGGGCTAAAATATCTCCTGCAATTTTCGGTTCTTTATTTCAGGCAGTTATGAATCCTGAAGAACGAAGAAATCTTGGTGCACATTATACTTCTGAAAAGAATATTCTTAGAGTTATTAAACCTTTGTTTCTTGATGAACTTTTCAAAGAATTTGAAACCATTAAGAACAATACTAAGCAGTTAAAAGAATTTCATAAAAAACTATCCGCTCTAAAGTTTCTTGATCCTGCTTGCGGCTGTGGAAATTTTCTTGTTATTACTTATCGCGAACTAAGACTACTTGAAATTGAAATTCTTAAAGTGCTTGTTAAAAACAGCCAGCTTGAAAGTGATATTAAAAATATTATCTGGATTGATATAGATCAGTTTTACGGAATTGAAATTGAAGAATGGCCTGTACGTATTTCTGAAGTTGCTATGTGGCTTATTGATCATCAGATGAATATGAGAGTTAGTGAAGAATTTGGCGAGTACTTTGTTCGTCTTCCGTTAAAGAAAAGCGCAAATATTATTTGTGATAATGCTTTAAGAATCGAATGGGGCAATATTATTGCTAAAACAGAAATTGACATTTCAGCAGATGTTACAAACATAATTAAAATCAGTGAACCAACTCCGCATTACAACACTGTTAATGTTTATACCAACGAAGTTAAAGTTTTAGTATCTGCACCTGAGAAAAAACCAATTTCTGATAAAACAACTTTTGATTACATCCTTGGTAATCCTCCATTTATTGGTAAGCATTTTCAAAATGAACAGCAAAAAAATGATATGGATTTAGTCTTTAAAGGAATTAAAGCCTATGGTGTTTTAGATTATGTTACTTGCTGGTATATCAAGGCTGCAAAAATAATACAGAATTCAAATACTAAAGTTGCATTTGTAAGTACTAATAGTATTTCTCAAGGTGAGCAGCCTGGTATTCTTTGGAATATTCTTTTTAATCTTTATGAAATAAAAATACATTTTGCACATAGAACATTCAGATGGACTAACGAAGCCAGAGGAAAAGCAGCCGTACACGTTGTAATTATTGGCTTTGCAAATTTCGATACTAATGAAAAGTATTTGTTTGAGTATGATGATATTAAGGGTGAACCACATACCAGAAAGGTAAAGAATATTTCCCCTTACTTGATTGAAGGCAAAGATTTGATTATTCCAAAACGTAAATCTCCAATATGTAATGTTCCTGAAATTAGGTTCGGAAATATGCCTAATGATGGTGGGAATCTATTAATTAATGATGATGAGGTTGAAGCATACAAATTAATTGAGGGAGAAGTTGAGAAATTTATTCGACCATTTTTGGGCGCACATGAATTTCTTAATGGTAAGAAGAAATGGTGTTTATGGTTTTATAAGAATCAGGAAAACTTGAACCTGAAAAGAATGAGAATAACATATAAAAGAATTGAAGCTGTTGAACAACATAGATCAAAAAGTAAAAGAAAAGGAACTCAGACTTTGTCATTGTTTCCTATGTTGTTTGGGGAAATAAGACAACCAGAAACAAATTTTATTTTAGTTCCAAGGGTATCTTCCGAGAACAGAAGAATTATCCCAATGAGTATCTATTCACCAGAATATATTGTGGGAGATACTTGTCTAAGTATCGCTAGTTCAAACTTATTTCATTTGGGAATTCTCCAATCAGAAATGCACATGTCTTGGGTTAAACAAGTTTGTGGTCGATTAAAAAGCGATTACAGATATTCGAGTGATATTGTTTACAACAACTTTCCCTGGCCTTTAAATCCAACAGACAAACAAATAAAACTTGTAGAAGAAAAAGCAAAAAAAGTTTTAGATGTAAGAAAAGAATTTCCCCAAAACAGTCTTGCAGATTTATATGATCCACTTACAATGCCGCCTGCTTTAGTAAAAGCACATCAGGAATTAGACAAAGCAGTAGATTTATGTTACCGTTCGCAGCCATTCCCAAACGAAACAAAGAGAATAGAATTTTTATTTGAACTCTATGAGAAATACACCAAGCCGCTGCTTGTAGAAAAGAAAACAAAGAAGAAAAAATAATTTATTTCGGTTGGAAATTTTATTTAGTCTTTGTAATAACCCCATCTTTAATTTCAAAAATCACATCGGCAAGTTTCATTAGTTCCGGGTTGTGGGTAACGATAACAAATGTTTTGTTAAGATTATCCCGTAAATCAAAAAGCAGTTTATGGATAGAATCACTATTAGTGGAATCAAGATTACCCGTTGGTTCATCAGCAAGAATTATTTTGGGATCGTTTGCAAGAGCACGTGCAACCGCAACTCTTTGCTGCTCGCCTCCGGAAAGTTCCGCAGGTTTATGATCTGCGCGGTCTTTCAATCCAACAATTTCTAAAAGTCTTTGAGAATTTTTAGAAGCCGCTTTTAAGCTTAGCCCCTTAATCATCTGTGGAATAGATATATTTTCTAACGCAGTAAACTCCGGAAGAAGATGATGGAATTGGAAAACGAATCCCATATTTTCATTTCTAAATTTAGCAAGTTTATCGTTGTTAAAATCGAAAATATTTTTTTGTTGATAAAGCACAGTTCCATTATCAGGTCTATCCAATCCGCCAAGTAAATGCAGTAATGTAGATTTACCCGCACCGGAAGCACCAACAATAACCGAAATCTTATTTTCTTCAATCTTAACAGAAATATTTTTTAATACATCAAGTTTGATTTTTTTTAATGTCTGATAAGACTTTCTAAGCTCATTGGCTTCTAAAATAATACTCATAAAATTATTCCCATTTAATTGCTTGTAATGCATCAACCTTAGCTGCTCTTTTAGCGGGTATTAACGATGCAATGAATGAAAGAAATATTGATGCACCGGCAATCACAAAAAAATCTGATAATCTTAGTTGTAATGGAAGTGAATCAATTTTGTATTGTGTTGGATCAAGCGGATAAATGTTATACTGTATCTGTAAAAAGCATATAAAGTAACCAAGTAAAACGCCCAACCCGGTTCCAATCAAACCAATCATCAAACCTTCATACATAAATATTTTTAAGATGGAATTTTCTTTAGCACCCATTGATCTCAAAATTCCAATATCTCTTTTCTTTTCGATTACCGACATCGAAAGAGAACCAAGAATGTTAAAAGTTGCTACAGCAATAATTAATGAAAGCAAAATGTACGCAACCCATCTTTCAATCTGCATAACAGAATAAAGTTCTCTATGAAAATCGTACCAGGTGTTTATCTCCAACTTGTTATTATCTAATATTGATTCCAGATAATCTTTAGCTTTAAATGAATTATCGGAGTTGTTAAGTTTTATTTCATATCCTTGATAACTTTTTTTATAGCCTAATAAATATTGTGCTTCGCTTAAATATGTAAAGGCTAAACTTTCGTCGTACTCATTATTTTGAGAACTGAAAATTCCTTGCACAATAAATTGCTGTGTGTGTGGCATCCCGAATTGTGTAATTGCTTTTTCAATTCCGGAAGGAGAAATAATTGTTATAGTATCTCCAACAAGCACTTGCAGATGATCCGCCAATCTTAATCCAATTAAAATTCCTGGTGTATCATCATCCTCATTTAGCTCCGCACTGCCGAAAAGGATGTTATCTTTAATATTATAAAGCTCATCCGCGTTTTTCAGCTCAATTCCTTTAAGAGAGATAACCTGAGTATTTCCGCTATTGAATGCCATAACTTTTCCATTTACAAAAGGCGCAAATGATTTAAGATCAGGAGTTCCTTTTAAAATTGTTTCGACCTTATTGATATCTTCTTTTGCGCTATCAATTTTATATTCAACTCTTAAATGTGGATCAAAGTTCATCAGAAAAGAGGTAACCAAACTCCCGAATCCATTAAACACGGAGAGCACAACAATTAAGGCGGCAACACCAATTGTAATTCCC
>JAGOXU010000176.1 GCA_018059515.1 Ignavibacterium sp. | reverse complement strand
TCCTAAAAGTATGCGGATGAAATCACAAAGCGATACTTTGTTTGCAAAAACAAATGAAGCAGGCTCGGCTGTGGTAACGTTCAAACCTAAAAATGATTTAGCGGGATATTTTAATTACCAGGTTATTGCTTTTGATGAAAAGGAAAGAGAAATACTTGCATCAAGTTCTTTTTATGTAGGCGATGCGAACAACTACTATTATCAAAGAACAAACGCCGGATTGGAAATAATAACAGATAAAGATTCCTATGAAAAAGGGGATTCGTTAATAGCATATATTTTTCTGCCGGATAACAATCAGGAATTACTACTCACCTACGAAACGGATAAGATTCTGTCTTACAAAAAACTAAAACCGTTAAACAACAGTTTTGAAATACGCGAAAAGCTAACGGATAAATTTTCACCAAGCTTTAATATTTCAATAAGTTTTATAAAAGATAGAATGCTTTATCAAACCTCAAAGCTAATCGGTGTGCTTGCTGTGGATAAATTTTTAAACATCTCACTTACTCCATCCAAAGAAACATACAAACCTGGTGAGCAGGCAGATTATGAAATTGTTGTTAAAGATTACAATGGAAATCCGGTTAAGAATACAGAAGTATCGTTTGGAATTATTGATGAAAGTATTTATGCGATTAAAGAAGATGAAACGCAGCCGATAGAAACGTTTTTTTATTCTCCGCAGTATTCTTATATGGCGACTTACAATTCTTTGCAGTCCGGTTATTTTAGCTCATCCAGCAGACCTGCTACTTATATTGATAAAAATTATTTTTCGTATAAAGAGAATGATAAAAAACATAAAGGTAAACTTTATGGAAAGGTTACAATTGAAAAAGTAGAATCAATACCACAAGGTTTATTTGTAATCTTAACAGGTGAAAGATACTACTACACATCAAAAGTAGATTCACTCGGAAGTTATGAAATCAAAAATGTTGCAAAGGGAAATTATCAATTGTTCATTTCTGTTGGAAACAGTGGAATGCTATTGATTGATGAGGTTAGAGTTGATGGTGAAAAAAGATACAACTTTAAAATCAAAGAATCTCAAAAAGAAAAATTAGAAGAAATGATTGCCAAAGGTATTGGGGGAATGGAAAAGGGGGAAACTAACGCATCGGGTGTTTTTGTAAGAGGTGGAAGACAAGATGCTGCACCAATGGTAAGTGAAATGTTAATGGCTGACGGTAAGATGATGAAACAAGAATCCAAAGATAAATCAGCGTATGTGCAGGCAGATGTACGCACAAACTTTGTAGATGCTTTAATTTGGAAAGCGCATGTTGTTACTGATGCGGATGGAAAGGCGAATGTTGAGTTTAAGATTCCCGATAACTTAACAACCTGGCGTACAACTGTCCGCGGTATTACAAAGCAAACCGATGTTGGACAAAAAGTAGATAAGTTTATCACCAGAAAAGATTTACTTGTGCGAATGGAAACTCCGCGTTTCTTTAGGCAGGATGATGAAGTTGTAATTTCTACAAACGTGCATAATTATCTTTCATCAGCAAAGACAACAAAAATTGAATTTAGTCCTGATCAATTAAAACTGATTGGTTCAAAGATTAACTCAAAAGGATTTGAGAACAGCAGTTTTACATCTAAGAAAATGTATGAAGTTGAAATTCCTGCAAACTCTGAATTACGAATTGATTGGAAAGTTAAAGTTGATTATCCAACCGGAGAAGCAACTTTAAAAGCCTCCGCACTTACAAATGAAGAATCCGATGCGATGGAAGTTAAGGTTCAAATAATCCCAAACGGAGTTAAGGTAATTGAACCTTTGGTTGCTGATTATTCAAATGAAAATTTAAACGAATATCTTGAATTTGTAATACCAAAAGATGTTGATCTGCGAAGCGCAAAGTTTTCATTTACACTAAATCCATCATTAGCAGGAACAATTCTAAAATCGCTAGATGATCTTGCTGGGTATCCCTACGGCTGTGTTGAGCAGACAATGAGCAGATTTTTACCAACGATAATTGTTGCAAATACTTTTAAATCAATAAATGCTCCATTAAAATCACAAACGATTGAAGAACTTCCGAAATATGTTGAAGCCGGATTAAAACGTCTTTACGATTTCCAACATTCCGATGGCGGCTGGGGCTGGTGGACAAATGATCAATCACATCCGTACATGACAGCTTATGTAATTTATGGAATGAGTTTGGCTCGTGAAGCCGGTTACGATATTAATGAGAATATTTATTACAACGGTATTAACAATCTTAAAAATCAAATTACAAATGCAAAACCGGATGAGGATGAAACAACTTTAGCTTATATGCTTTACTCGTTAAGCACAGCTTTGAAAAATCAAAATTACGATAAGAAGAATTACATTGAGATAATAAATATTCTTCTTCGTAAAGATTTAAAATCTTATCCGCTTTCTTTACTTGCTATGACATTAAACAATATGAATGAAACTCAAAAAGCAAAAGATGCTGTCGCAAGATTAAAGAAACAGGTTAACGAAGAAAAATCATTTGCATTTTGGGGCGGAGAAGAATGGCATTACAGATGGCAGAATGATAATGTGCAGGGAACAGCTTTCGCTGTTAAGGCTTTGCTTAATATTGATGGAAATTCTGAATTGATTGGAAAAGCAATAAACTGGCTGATGAAAAAGAAACAAGGTTATTCGTGGAGATCAACTCAGGAAACTTCTGTTGTGTTATTTGCTTTAACTGATTATTTAAAGATTACTAAAGAACTCGATCCAAATTATTCTGTAAAAGTATTTCTTAACGGAAGCGAAGTTGCACAAAAAGATTTTAACAAAGATGATATCTATAAAGAAGCAACCACATTTAAGTTTTCAAATACCGATTTGATAAAAGGGAAGAATGTAATCCGAATTGAAAAATCCGGTAAAGGCAAATTGTATTTTTCAGGTATAAATGAGTTCTTTACAGAAAATCTTTCTGATATAAAACACGATAATGGTTTTAAAATACGAAGAGAATATTATGTTCTTGAAACAGGGGAGAAAGATGGGCGCATTATTTATTACAAGAAAAAGTTTAACGGCACTGTTACAAGCGGACAGGATGTTTTTGTGAAAACTTTTGTGGAATCTAAATCCGATAATCTTGATTACTTTATTCTTGAAGATATGCTTCCATCAGGATTTGAAGTTGTAAAAGATATGGATAAATATTTTATCGATGGCGAAAATAGTTATCAAACTTACTATGATTACTATTACGATTATATGCCGTGGCGCTGGCATTATGCTGACAGAGAATACCGTGATGAAAAAGTTGTGTTCTTTGTAACAAGCTGCCAGAAAAAAATGGAGTTTTCTTACATAATAAAAGCACAAATTCCCGGCGAGTATAAAATAATGCCTGCACAGGGTTACTTAATGTACTATCCTGAGCTTAATGGTTTTAGTGATGTTGTGAATATTAAAGTTAATGATGTGAAGTAAGAACTTAGTGTTCTCAGTGAAAATTAACTTTGTGTCCTTTGTGGTTAAGCCTTTTAACCACAAAGAGCACGAAGAAGGCACAAAGCTCTCAAAGTTTATTTTAAAAGAATCATCTTCTTTGTTTCAACAAAACTTTAATGAAAAATTATTAAATAATACACTTCAAAAAAGGTGAAATATTTTTGAATTGTCAAGCTGAATAATTTCTTAATTCAGAGAAATAATTTTTTGAACTTGGTATTACTACACAAATGTGAAATAATTTTTATTCGTAAAAACAATTATATTCACTCGGAATGCTGTTTTATTGTATGGAACATTTTTTGACCTTTAACTTTTTCAGGGAAGTGATATTAGCCAGTTCAACTTAGCTTCTATCAAATTTTGCACATACAGAAAGTTATATTTTTTATGATTTCCGATTCAAGCCGACCACATATTGCCATAGTTGGAAGAAGAAATGTTGGCAAATCTTTGCTTGTAAATTCTTTGCTCGATCAAAATGTTTCAACAGTTTCTGATACAGCCGGAACGACAAAAGATGCAATTACAACTAAGTATGAACTCCTGCCATACGGTCCCGTTGTTATTGTTGATACAGCAGGAATTGATGATGAAGGTGAACTTGGAAAGCAGCGAATTACAGAAACTATAAAAATTTTATCATCATCAGATTTTGCATTGGTTGTGCTTGATGCCCGCGAAACGCTGCAAAGTAAAGAGCTTGAGCTGTTTGCTTATCTTGATAAACTTCAAATCAATTACATAGTTGTTGTAAATAAAATTGAGTTTGGTGTTAATCCCGAATTGCTGAAAGAACTTAAAGAACTACGGATGACGCATTTTGAAGTATCTTGTAAAGAAAAAGCCGGCATCGATGAACTAAAGCGAAGAATGATAAGAATGCTTCCGGTAGATGATGAACCGCCGCTTATTAATGATATTGTTTCTGTTGGCGATGTTGTGGTGATGGTTGTGCCGGTGGATCTAAAATTACCTCAAAGAAAATTAATCCTTTCACAAGTTCATATTATTCGGGAAGCGCTTGATGAAAACGCAGTTTTAATCGTCTGCCGGGAAAAAGAACTTATATCAACTTTAAATAATTTAAAATCATATCCTGATCTTGTAATTGTTGATAGTAATTCACTTTCACAAATTGCTGATAGTATTCCGGAAAAAATAAAACTAACTACATTCTCCCTGTTGATTGCGCGCCACAGAGGTGATTTACCGCTGTTTATAAAAAATTTGCGTAAAATTGAAAATCTTAAAAATGGAGATAAAATTTTAATTGCCGAAGTATGCGCACATCACAGCCAGGAAGATGGCATTGGAACAATAAAAATTCCGAAATGGCTGAAGAGATATACAAAAAAAGATTTACAAATCGATATTTATCACGGAACCGAACTGCCTGAAAATTTATCTGCATATAAACTTATTGTTCATTGTGGTGGATGTTTATTAACACATCGCGCAATGCAAACAAGAATTAACGAAACAAAGCTTATGGATATACCTATTGTAACTTACGGAGTAATAACATCCCACATGCACGGCGCAATACCTCGCGCACTAGTTCCTTTTGAAAATGCGTTAACAGAGTGGGACAGAACAAATAAATGAAAAACAAACTAATAAAAAAAGCCAGACGATTGTCTGGCTTTTTTGTAGTTAAGAGTACTATGTCATTTTTAGTTGTACCGTATGATACTATTTAATAAGCATCATTTTTTTAATCGAGGTAAAACTACCTGCTTCTAGTTTATAGAAGTAAACTCCGCTTGATAGGTTAGAGGCATTAAAGCTAAGTTCATAAGAACCTGCCTCTAATTCTTTGTTAATCAAATCAGTAATCTTCTCACCTAACACATTAAAGACGCTCAGATTCACAAATCCACTGATTGGAACTGAATATTTTATTGTGGTTGCAGGATTAAACGGGTTTGGATAATTTTGTTCAAGAGCAAATACTTTTGGAGGAACAACTTCCACTTCTATGCAACCTATATATTCAAATGTGCCATTCAGATCAATTTGCTTTAGTCTGTAAGAGTAAGTACCTGCAATTAAATCTACATCTGTATATGAATAATTTACCGGTTGAGTTGTAGTTCCTCTTCCAGGTATATTTGCAATCTGGGTGTAATCAATGCTGCTGCCTGATTTTCTTTCCACAACAAAAGCGCTGTTATTGGTTTCTGTTGCAGTTCTCCAGTTTAAAGTTACATCATTATCTTTAACGATTGAAGTGAATGAAGTTAGTTCTACTGGAATAGACCCGCCTGCGCTTACTACCCAAGATAAAGAGCCCGCCATTATTTGACTGACACCTTCAGTGACAGGGATAACGATTTCTCTAAATTCAAAAGCATGGTAAAGCACATTATATGTAGTACCATCAAAAGCAACACTTATAACAGTATCACTTGATGCGGGAAGATCGTCAAATCGATATGCTACAACACTGCCATTTGTAACTCCGATGCCATCAGGAAATGAAGAATTGATAGAATCACATAAACCGGCATTAACAGCAACTCCACAAATCCTACTTTGATCCGCGGTACCATTTCCATCATCAGCAAAATATATTGAATGAAGGTATCCACTATAAAATACAGAATCATAGGTTGACGAGGTTGTTCTGCCATGATAGTAACCAATATCGTCACCGGCAATAATTAATGATTTTTGCTGTCCGGTTGTTCCTGCATCAAGGAAGTCTTTTAAAGCCTGAATTTCGGGGGCTTGAATCGAACTTTCTTCACACCATATTACAGTTTCCCAATGAGTTAAGTCAGGTGTCCCAAAATCTCTATTTAAAGTATCAAAAGAGGTAAACCCAAAAGTAGATAATGCAATAATAACACTATCAAGATTAGATATTTCATTTGCAGATGCTCTACTATAGCAAATAACAACCGGAGCGGAAGGTATTATTACGTTAATAGTGGTAGTTAAAGTATCATCTCCAGGAAAAAGATCGCCTTGTGCATTTACCACGGATTGAACAGTATATGTTCCGGAAACCAATGGACTAAAAGTTTGTGGAAAAGTGACATCAACGAACTCATTTTGAAGAACGGCTCCAAAAGCCCCTGTTCCAGTATAAACAAGGCTCATCGTAGGATCAAATATTTTAACTTCTGCACTTCCAGAGTTTATAGTATTTAAACCGGTATTTGAATATCTAGCTTCAACTGGAGAACTACCATATAAAGTTGAACTTGTGCTAGGCTGAAGAACGGCTGTTGCCTCCATATTAAATGAAGTTGGAATATTTATTTTCAGGTAAGGATGTCTTACGTTAGAAGAGGTTAAAGAGTTTGTAGGAGTACCTGTACCACTGACATATTTGGTCTGGTTTGCAGTATAGAGAGGAAATGATACGTCACTATCATATAACCAACTTATTGCGGTAGGCTGTGCTGTTGGTTGGTAGTACTCAACCAATATTGCCAGATTGTGTCCGTTTGTAGTATCATATGTAAAAAATGACGAGAAAAGAAATTTCTTGAACCCTTCACTACCAGCTACATTTGCTTGCGGAGCACCATCGAAAACTAAAGAAGCACCGGTAATAGCGGTAGGCCAATCCAGTGCAGCCGTACCCCAATCAAGGGCAGCAGTATTCTTTATATATATCTTAAATGTTTCACCACCGATATAGTCGAGTGCTACATATTTAAAGAACTCTATACTCCCAATATTGGCACCTTGATTTATTCCGGTAAGCGCAGTTGCAGGGTATATATATGCGTGCCTGTTCCAGTGATCTGCTGTTGTATTTGATCTCATTGGACCATACAGGTTAGTAGAAGTGAAATATTGACCAACACCAATTGTGATAGACTGAGCAGAAACT
>JAGOXU010000175.1 GCA_018059515.1 Ignavibacterium sp. | reverse complement strand
AATACTAAATACAAAAACGCATCAGCAATTAAAAACGCTAAGATACAGAGTCTTTGCAATTGGTTCATACATAACAAAAAACGGTAATGATAGGGTCCTAAAATTATCACTAGCAATGAAACGGCGGGGCTGGTTTGAAGGAATTTGGTCAAGCACAAATCTTTTTAGCTGGCCGTTTGTGCTACCAAATAAAAATCTCTAATGACAAATCTGGGTTAAAAAGAAATTCTTTCAGAAAAAGTAAATTTTATTTAAGCATTATAGCATCTTCTGTATTCCTACTTATCTCTCTGATAGTCTTTAACAAATTATTGCCATTAAGACCAAATATATTATGGAAATATGGATTGGGCCCTGCGACTTTAAAAGATGTTGATATACTTGAGTTGCCCCATATAGACCAAATACATCAAGTTATTTGGATAATGCTGACACTAATTGGGATTATAGGATCAATTTTAATAATCATCACAATCTTTTTATACTTAAAGGAAAACAAATTTAAAAAACTGATTTATACAGATCTTCCTTCTATATTTATTTTTATTACAATCTGTCTAACTGTAATTATTTTAAGTCTTTCAAATTTTTATGACCGATACCTAATTCAATTACTTCCATTGGTAACCTTCTTAATTTTACAAACCAATAATAAAGAAATTATTAAGCGTAGCTACTTTGCTGAAAAAATTGGATACCTGATTTTAATAGTGATAACTTTATTTACAGTTTATGAGACACAAAATTACTTTTCATGGAACAGGTGTAGGTGGGAAGTAATTAAATATTTAACAGATGATTTAAAAATACAGCCGGATAATATCGATGGAGGATTTGAATTTAATGGCTGGATGGGTTATGACCCAAACTATATTCCAAATAAATCCAAAAGCTGGTGGTGGGTTAAAAATGATACTTATATAGTCTCATTTGGTGAATTAAAAAACTACACCGTAATTCAAAAATTTGAATATCAATCATTTTTAAAAAAGAAGTATCTATATGCTTTAAAACGAAAGAATTAAAAATCAATATCTCTTAGTTTTCTTCCACAAAAACTTAAGCCAATCTTTCAATTTTTTTTCCTGTCCATTTTCTGTTGGAAAATAAAATTGTTTATTCTTCAAATCATCAGGTAAATAATTTTCTTCTACAAAATGATTTTCAAAATCGTGTACGTATTTATAATTATTTCCGTATCCAATTTCCTTCATCAATTTAGTTGGAGCATTGCGCAAATGATTTGGAACTTTTGCCAAAGGATTTTTTCTAACTTCATTCAAAGCACTTTCAATTCCCATATAAGATGCATTACTTTTGGGCGATGATGCAAGATAAGTAACGCATTGAGCAAGAATTATTCTTGCTTCCGGCATACCGATTTTATGAATTGCACTAAATGCGGCTTCAGCAAGTACCAGTGCATTTGGAGAAGCATTTCCAATATCTTCAGATGCAAGAATAATTAATCTTCTTGCAATAAATAATGGATCTTCACCGCCTTCTAACATTCGCGCCATCCAATATAAACCGGCATCGGGATCACTGCCGCGAATACTTTTTATGAATGCAGAAATTACATTGTAATGTTCCTCACCGCCTTTATCATACAAAATATTTTTTCTCTGTACGATGTTTTCAAAAATTTCTTTTGTAAGGATAATTTCATCCTTATTGATTTCCTGAATCAATGCTGCTTCAAAAATTGTTAACATTATTCTTGCATCGCCGCCGGAAAGATAAATCAGAAAATCTTCATCAATAGATTTAATGTTTAGATGATTTAAAAACTCATCTTTAACAATTGCAGATTTTAGAATATCATCTAAATCCTGCTTGGATAATTCTTCTAAAACAAAAACTCTTGCACGAGAACGTAAAGCCGGTATCACTTCAAACGATGGATTTTCTGTTGTTGCACCAATCAAAATCAAAACACCGGATTCAATCGAACTTAACAGTGCATCCTGCTGCGCTTTATTAAAGCGATGAATCTCATCTATAAAAAGTATTGTGCGTTTGTTTATATCTTTATTTCGTGTCGCAATATCAATAACAGAACGAATGTCTTTTACTCCGCTTGATACAGCATTGATTTGAAAAAACTCTGCCTGTGTTTGATTAGCAATCATTCTTGCGATTGTAGTTTTACCTGTTCCCGGCGGTCCCCACAAAATAAATGAAGATGGCGTATCATTTTCAATTATCAAACGAATTGGCTTTCCGGCACCAAGCAAATGCTGTTGTCCAAAAAAATCAATTATACTTTGCGGACGAATTCTTTCTGCGAGCGGTGTGGTGGGAATTTTAATTTTGTTATTCATACTCTGTTCTGTCATTGCGAGGAGTCTTCGACGAAGCAATCCCCGAATTAAATTAAACTGATAATATTTAGACGGTATCAAAAATAATAGATTGCTTCAGGACTATCTTCCCTCGCAATTACGTTCTTAATTATTCTTCAGCTTTAAACTCAATTTTTTTTTCGTTTGGTCTAATCATATCATATTTTTCACGTGCAATCTTTTCAATCTTTGCGGGCACATTTCTTTTCAATGAATCTATTTCGGCTTCAAGATTTCTATTTTCTTCTTCAAGCTGCGTAATTCGCGTATTCAAATCTTCAAGCTCACTTTTAACCTTTGCATACTTTACCACACCATAGTTATTAAAAACAAGATACAAAGTTCCAATCACAACAACGGCGGCAATAATATAAAATCGTGTCTTTTTATTTTCTATAAATTTCATTTCAAACTAAGATTGATAATTTTTTCTACAAGTTGTTCGAATGACATTCCAACTGCTTCTGCTGCTTTAGGAACAAGACTTAGTGATGTCATTCCCGGTAGAGTATTTACTTCTAAAACATAAGGTTTATTTTCCGGGCTCAAACGAAAATCCACACGCGCATAAACTTCGCAACGCAAAGATTTGCAGGCTTGTACAGAAATATCTTGCAGCAATTTTGCTACATCAACAGGAATATCTGCAGGTACAATGTATTCACTCATTCCAGAAGTATATTTGCATTCGTAATCATAAATGCCATGCTTTGGTCTGATTTCCAAAACCGGCAATGCAGTGTCATCAATAACAGTAACCGTTAATTCTCTACCCGGAATATATTCTTCGACTAAAATTCTATCTGAATACTCAAACGCATTATGAATAGCTTCATCAAGTTGAGCAGATGATTGACAAATTGTTAATCCAACTGTTGAACCTTGATCATTTGGTTTTACAACCGCCGGATAACCGAATTGTTTTTCAATTTTATGATTAATTTCTTCGATTGTGTGCTCACCGTTTTTAAAATGAAAGTATTTTGGTGTAGGAACAAGATAGTCTTCAAAAAGAATTTTAGACATAATCTTATCCATTGCAATTGCGCTGGATAAAACTTTTGAGCCTGTGAATTTAATTCCTTTTAGTTCTAACAATGATTGGATTGTTCCATCTTCACCATACTTTCCATGAAGTGCAAGAAACGCAACATTAATTTGTTCTGTAGAAATTAGATTAACCGCATCAAGATAATTTTCAGTTGATATTTCCGCATAATCTTTTTCAGAAAAATAATCTTCAACTTCAAAAGGCTGATTAATTCCATAAGCCGGATCAAGCATAATAACTTCATATCCAAGATTTATTAAAGCTTGATAAACAGATTTACCTGTTGATTTTGAAACTTCTCTTTCCGGTGATGTACCTCCGAGAAGTAAAAGTACTTTAAGTTTTTTATCCATTTAATAATTTTCTTTCGTAGAACAGACTTTAGTCTGTTTACAAATAAATAATTTTATACAAATCACAGACTGAAGTCTGTGCTACGGATTATATATTTCTTTTATCCGGAATTATTCCGTAAGTCTTTTCCGAGATTTTTAGAATATCCTTTATATTTTTTTTGGATAATTCTTTTGGTTTCCCAACTAATCTTGCTAATAAAATTATCTTTGCAGCATGCTCAAGTTTTTCCATTTTATAATATGCATCATCCAAAGTTTTGCCAAGTGTTACAGCACCATGATTTTGCAGCAGCATAGCCCACGAATAATTAATGTATGGTTCTAAACTTTTGGCAACCAAATCTGTTGATGGTGTTGCATATTTACAAAGTGGAACTTTACCAATTGTTAAAAATACCTCCGGTAAATAATGTTTATCCAAACCCTCGCCAATCAATGCAAAAGCAGTTGCATAAGTTGGATGACAATGAACAACTGCATTTACTTCTTTTCTTTTTTGATAAGCATAAAGGTGAATTTTGTGTTCTGTGGAAATTTTTTGTTTGGCGGATAATGCTTTTCCTTTTAAATCAACTTCCACAATGTCCTTTTCAGTAACATCCCCTTTGCAGATTCCGGAACGAGTTATTAAAACAGTGTTGTTAAATGTTCTGCAGGAAATGTTTCCATCGTACGCTGCAACAAATCCTTTAGAATAAACTTTATGACATATCTCAACTAATTTTTTCTTATCAGACATTTCTGTTCCAACTCTTCCATAAGTTTTAGATTTATCAAACCATCTTCGCCGGTTGCATGCGGAGTTTCAGTTTTTAAAAATGATTTTTGTACAGATTTAATTACATAAACCATTTTATTGCCGCGCTTACGAAAACTTTTTCGTGTTTCATCTTCTAATAAAATTGTGAGTTTGGGTGCTAACAGTTTTTTACCGATAAGATTATCAATTGCAATTGCACCTTTGTGACAAAGAATTTCAATTCTGTTAAAGGCTTTTTTGTTATTGTATGAAACATTAAAAGTGCCATAGCCGCTTTTGGAAAACTTAACTGTTCCCAGAGCAAAATCATCAACTTCACTTTGATAGATTAAGTTCGCAACAACGCCATCAATTGTTTCAATTTCACCGCCAAAATATCTAAGTAAATCAATCATGTGTGTTCCGATATCACGCAAAGCACCGCCGCCGCTTAATTCTTTTTTAAATCTAAAATTATTATCGGGTGGGAAATCAATGTTAAAGTGAACATTAATCGAAACAAGTTTACCAAGTTTTTGATTAACAAGTAACTCTTTTGCCTTTATTACAAGCGGATGAAATCGATGTATATAATTTACAGCGAGCAGTACATTATTATCTTTGCAAACATCTACCATTTCTTCTGCTTGTTTGGAAGTTACAGCAAGTGGCTTTTCACAAAGAATATTTTTACCCGCTTTTGCTGCCTTAATCACCTGCTCGTAGTGATGTGAGTTAACACTTGAGACAAATACCGCATCAATATCCGATTTTAAAAACTCATCATAGTTATCAAAAGAATTTTGCACACCAAATTTTTCGCCTAGAGTTTTTGCACGATTTTTATCTCTGCTGTATAGTGAAACCACTGTACTTTTTCTTGTCAATCTAACTGCGGGTAAAAAAGAATTTTCTGCAAACCTGCCGCAGCCAGCCACACCCCATTTAAGTTTTTTACCTTTGTAAATTTTTTCAACCATAAGATTACAGCTTTAGTTTTTCCATCAATTTTACAATTGGTTTAGAGTTCTGCATAATATAAAAATGTACACTGGGAACATTTTTATTTAAAAGTTCTTCAACTTGTTTTGCTGCCCATTCAATTCCTATATCAGTAACGTGTTCTGGTTTTGCTGCCATTACTTCATCAGCTAAACCATCGGGAATATTTATATAAAAATTCTTTGGCACCGATGTTAAATGTGCGCGTGATGTTAATAATTTTAAACCAGGGATTATCGGTACATTTATTCCGATTTCTCTGCACTGCTCCACAAATTTAAAATAGTATTTGTTATCATAAAACATTTGGGTAACAACGTAATCTGCACCGGCATCAACTTTTTCTTTAACAAATTTTATATCAGTTTTAAGATTTGGTGCTTCAAAATGTTTTTCGGGGTAGCCGCTAACTCCTACGCAAAAATCAGTTGGTCGTGCATCAAGTAAACTATCCTCCAGATATTTACCGTGATTCATATTCATAATCTGGCTTACCAATTCTGATGCAAATCGATTTTTACTTTTACCTTCGGGAATTGGTTTTTCGTATCCTGAATCATCACCTCGAATTGCAAGTACATTTTGAATTTGCAGATAATCTAACTCTATTAAAAAATCTTCAGTCTCTTCTCGAGTAAATCCTTTTGTAAGAACGTGCGGCACTGCATCAACGTTGTACTTGTTTTGTATAAGAGCACAAATACCAAGTGTGCCCGGTCTTTTACGTTTTACTTTTTTCTGAATTCCGGTTGAAGTTTCTTCATAAATAACTTCCGCAGCGTGTGAAGTTATATCGATGAAAGGCGGATTATATTTAATGATGTCATCAAGTACCGATAACAAACCTTTTATATCGCCGCCGCGTTTAGGTGGAATTAATTCAAAACTTATTAATGGATTTTTTGCTTTTTCTAAATGCTCAATTACTTTCATACATTCTCAATTTATTAGGAATACAAATCAAATATAATAATAGTTTATTAATTCGTGATAATTCGTGCAATTAGTGGCTTGTCGTGAAAATATTTTTTGCCACAAATTATCACCAATTATTCACGAATAAACTTCAGGAGGTATTTACTGTTTTTTCTAATTGATGTTTCATCCGTTCTGATTTTCATATACTTTCCATTCAACCAAAGTGGTGTCTGGTCTCTATAATTATCACTCATTACATTTCCCGATTGTCCTGTTGTTAATATTAGATAGAACTCATCCGGATTTACAAAATCATAAACAAATCTCATCGAGGGACCAAGCACATTATCAAACTCATCGTGTCTAAACATTGAATACTCTTCTATGCTTTTTGCAAAAGGATATTCTGTGTTATCAATTGTGGTTCCATCTCCGCCAACTTCATTAGGACCGATGTTTATGTATTTATCAAGCAAAGAAAAATTACCGCTAAAAGCATGTTTAAAAGTTACTTTGTGCATCCTGCCCCACTGCCAGTTAGTTAAATCTTTTCCATTTTTTTCTTCAAGATATGTCAAAGCATCAGCTAAACTTTTCCTGATGATTTCTTCCCGTGTTTCCCGTTTTTTAGTATTCATATCATCAAACCAATTTGAGTTTGGTTTTTCTAAAATCTGAAGTAAACTTCTGTACGGAACATTTGCAAGAAACACAAAACGATTGTAAAGATCATCGCCCATTTCATCGTAGTAAATATTTTTTAAAAGGTATTTTAAAAACACAGCATAGATAGCCGGGGTTTGGCTGTACTTATTTAAATCGAAATCCCATTTTTCAAATAACTCAAGTGAAGTATTTAGATTTTTATCTTTTACTTTAATTCCTTCAAACGATTTTAAAATGTATGGAACGATAG
>JAGOXU010000174.1 GCA_018059515.1 Ignavibacterium sp. | reverse complement strand
TAATTACTTATACAGATTAATAAATCTTGTGGAAGTGAACTAAGGAATAAAACCATGGCAACTGAAATCGAACGTAAATTTTTAGTTAAAGGCGAATTCAAAAATCTTGCGAGCAAAGAAACCAGAATTATACAGGGTTACATTTCTTCAACTCCGGAACGTTCTGTTCGTATTCGTATTAAGGGTGCTGAAGGATTTATTACTATAAAGGGAATAGGGAATGCTTCCGGTGCAAGCAGATACGAATGGGAAAAAGAAATTCCAATTAACGAAGCTGAAGAATTACTGAAAATAAGTGAGCCTGGTGTTATTGATAAAATACGCTACTTAGTAAAAGTTGGTAATCACACTTTTGAAGTTGATGAGTTCTATGGTGAAAATAAAGGTCTTGTTGTTGCGGAAATCGAATTAACTTCAGAAGCTGAAACATTTGATAAACCCGCTTGGTTAGGCGATGAAGTAACAGGAGACTCTAAGTATTATAATATAATGCTTATAAAAAATCCGTTTACAAAATGGTAAATGAGCTAACTGATCTTTGATTCTTGCTGTTGATTCTGGTGTATTCAAAATCTGGTAAGGATTTTTAGAAATTACTTCACACCGTGTATTTAGAACATTTTGATTTTATATTATGTTTGTTAAAAATAAATATTTGAAAATATTCTGAAATATTTCAGAAAAGGATTGTTGCACTATGTTTTTAAAGAAAACCAAAAAACTTGAAATTCAAATAGATGCATATCTTGATTTAGTTGTAAAAGGCGGGCTTGTATTTAAACTTGGAATAAAAGCCTACCTCGATAATCAAATGGATATCTTTGAAGGACACTTACGGGATTTAAGAAAAATTGAGGATGCAGCGGATGATTTACGAAGAAATATTGAGATAAAATTATATACTCGTACGCTAATTCCTGAATCAAGGGGCGATGTTCTCGGATTGTTGGAAAGCTGCGATAAAGTATTAAATATTACCGAAGAAACTCTTTTGGAATTTTCGGTTGAAATACCTGAGCTTTTACCAGAACTTAAAAATAATTTTTTAGATATCTCTGAAAGTTCAATTGCCTGTCTTGAAAATACGGTAAGCGGTATCAGAGCATATTTTAAAAACATTGATGCAGTTAGAGATTATGTAACTAAAGTTCAGTTTTATAAAAGAGAAACAAATAAAATTGCAGAAAGAATAAAGCGAACAGTTTTTAGAACAGATCGTGAGCTTAGTTTTAAAATTCATACCCGCTACTTCACTTTTCATATTGAGCGGATTGCAGAGGAATCTGAAGATGTTTGTGATAGGCTTTCAATCGCTACAATCAAAAGGTTGGAATAGAATTGGATATTTCAGTTTGGTTTTTTATTAGCAGTGGTTTGTTCCTTGGCTGGTCTCTCGGTGCAAATCATGCAGTAAACCTTTTTGGAACTGCCGTTGTATCTAAGATGGTTCGTTTTAGAACAGCAGCAATAATCTCAGGGATATTTGTAATACTTGGTGCTGTATTCAGCGGCGCAGGAACAACAAAAACATTAAATGATCTTGGTGCTATCAATGCAATAGCCGGAAGTTTTTCTGTTGCGCTGGCAGTTGGAATTTCTGTTACGTTAATGACAAGAGCAAAACTTCCTATTTCAGCTACTCAGTCAGTAATTGGTGGTATTATCGGCTGGAATATTTTTACAGGTTCGCCTACAGATTATGACTCACTTACAAAAATATTATTCAGTTGGGTTGCCTCACCAGTTATTGCAGCAGTAGTTGGCTTTTTAATTTTTAAGCTTATAAAAAAAACTGTTCTCAAATGGAAAATCCATCTTCTTAGATTAGACAATTACACAAGAATAGGATTAATTATCGTTGGCGCACTTACATCTTATTCTATGGGGGCAAATAATATTGCAAACGTAATGGGAATGTTTGTATCCGCCCCATTGTTTAAAGATTTAAACATTGGAAACATTATTACAATTTCAAGCGAGCAACAATTATTTTTATTGGGCGGCGCAGCAATTGCAATGGGAATTTTTACATACGGCAAAAACGTGATGAAAACAGTTGGTACTGATTTATATAAAATTTCCCCAATCACGGGTTTTGTTATTGTGTTTGCACAATTTATTGTTCTGTTTCTCTTTACATCTCAAACACTTGAATCATTTTTATTAAAGAATAACTTACCAGCATTTCCATTAGTTCCGATTCCTATAACACAAGTTTTCATCGGAGCTGTAGTTGGTGTTGGTATTGCTAAAGATGCTTCATCAGTTAATTTTAAAGTATTAGGCAGGATAGGAATTGGATGGGTTGTAGCTCCTGTTACAGCAGGTTTGATAACTTTTGTCTCTTTATTTTTTATCCAAAATGTTTTTGAACAGAAAGTAATTAATCCTGTTCCTTATCAAATCACAAATTCGGTATTAACAAAACTCAATTCGAAAGGCATCCAAACAGAAAAAATAATGGACCTTTTAGATCAAAGATTTTATAGTAATAAAACTTTTCTGAATGAAATAAAAAAAAGGTATGATTATAACAGTAACCAAATCTATTCCATATTTAATTATTCGCTTATCGATAGTTTTCAAATTGATTCATCATTAATAAATACACTGCCCAATAAATATAATTTTACTATTGCTGAAAAATTTCAATTGAAAGAACTACATGGAAAGTCGTTTAATCATAAAATTGATTTTGAAGAAGTAGTTTTTGATGATTTACCTATGTGGACTTTATCAGGCAATAAGCTTAAGGACAGAGAAATAATGGAAAAGAGAATTGTGATTGAACAATTATTTAGAGTTTCATTAAACAATGGAAACTCAAGTAAATGACACTAAAGAAAAACTTAAAGGAAGAAAAAATAATAACTCAAAAATCTTCTACTTGTCTTTATTATTCAGTGCTTTCAAATCTTGGATTGAATGAATTGATTGCTCAAGCGCCGGGTGAAGGTTAGAAAGTTTCCTTTGCCGAAGAAATTAGAAATCAGGTTTCACCCTCTCAAAAAGTTAGGAAATAATTTTACTTCAATCAGGAAAATTATTTTACTGAAGTAGTAGAATTTGATCTTGTTTGATTAAAAGTTCATCTCACTTTTGTGGGATGAGCTTTTTTTTGTTCAATAATCAAAAATCTTTTGTAAAAGATTTTAAACCGAGTTTAATCGAAACTGAGGAAATCACAACAGCTAAAGCAAAAAGAATTATACTTGTTGAAAGTAAATTCCAAATCGAAATATTTACGCCGTGAGCCAGTGCGTAAAAGTAATTTGAAACGGGAATAAAAAGTATCGCAATTATTAGAACCAGGTATAACAAGGTAAATAGAAATGTGATTGAAGCGCCTTGTGATGAAGCTAATCTGATTGCATTTTTTTCTTTGTAGTTTGCAAACAATCCTCCCATACCAAAATTTAAACTTATTAATGTTATTGTTGTTAGTGCTGCGTTTATTTGTGCAACGATTGAAAGAGCTAAAGGAAACTGAAAATTTGAAAAGAAACTTATTAGCTGTCCGAAAAAGAAAATTAATAAAAAATAAATTGCGAGTCTTTTAATAAGTAAATCATTAAAATTTATCGGTGCACTTCTTATCTTCCATAATGCTTCTCCCTCAAGGCTTATTAACGGAAATACAAATCTTAAAGACAATGAAGCAACAAGAAAAACATTAAACAACGAAACAATCAAATAAATAATTGTTTTTAAGTATTCGTTATATGCTTTTAAAATTATTATATCGATGCCGGAAATGCTGGATATAAAAATGGTGATAAGAAAAATCATTACTAAAAGATGAAGCCATTGACTTGGTTCTCTAAAAAACAAAAAGAATTCTCGTTTTAAAATTGATTCATCAAACCCGTTTAGTATGGATTTTTTATGAAATCCAAAAAACTGAATTTTACTTTTATTCTTATTCTTTAATTCTGCATTTACTTGCAGCGATGTTAGCCAGGTTTGATAATACCATTTCTTTGCAAGGAAGAGTGTAACTCCAAATACAAATATTGAAGTAACAAGATTTGCATAGATAAAAGGAATCGCTCTATCGATTTTGCTTTCAGAGATCCAATAAAGTGATTCAGCTATCCAGTAGTTTGGTAAAAATTTTACTGAACTGCTTTCTAAAAATCCAAAGTACTGATTTATATTTGGATAATAATCAAAAACTCTCTCAACAAGTTTTATCGGATTGCTGATAAAATAAAATAAAATTACGCTCGCTGAATAAATCAAACCAATAAATATTAAAACTCTTTTTAAACCCCATTTACCGGCTAATCTAAGTACAATCAATAAAACAATAACACCTGCAGAACCAGCAGTAAACATAAATGGTAAAACAAGAAAGAATAAAGCAAATGGATAAAACCAAAAACTTAAATTAAAATAAAATCCATATCCAAGTAACACAGCAGCTACTATTAGCAATAGTGTTGTTGAACTGTAAAAAAAATTATCTAAAAACTTTATTAAAAAAAGTTTTGTAAATGAAATTGGTTTTGTAATTAAATGAAATACTTCTTTTGATTTGTAAAGTGTTGAAAATGAAACAACCATGTTTCCAACATTAATTGCAATAAAAAAAATAAAAAGAATAACAAGAATAAACCGGTGGAGTAAAAACGATCCGATTTTTACTGTTACAAGTAAGTAATCAATCATGTTGTAAGTCATTATAAAACAGCCGTAAGCAAAAATTGAATACACAATTGTCGAACCGATGCTTTTAACAACTGCTGAAAAATTAAAAGGGGAGTTCGCTTTTAGGAAGATCAGAATTTTATAATAAAGTATGTGAGCTACTTCTTTCATTATTTAGTAAGCTGCAAAAAGAGCGATTCTAAATTTTGCTTGTCTGAACCTTTTATTGTTTCAAGAATTTTTGTGTCGTCAGAAAAAATCATGTTCCCATCTTTTATTATTCCGATTTTTGTGCAAATTTCTTCTGCAACATTTAAACTATGAGTTGACATAAATACTGCTACGCCACTTCTTGCTTTTTCTTTTAAAATATTTTTAACAATTACAGCGCTTTGTGGATCAAGCCCAACCATTGGTTCATCTATAAGTATAAGTTTTGGATCGTGAAGAAGTGCAGACGCAATTGTAATTCTTTGTTTCATTCCCAGCGAGTATTCTTCTGTTCTTTTATCGACCCACTCACCAATTTCTAATTTTTCAATAATTTCATCAATTACTTTTTTTAATTTATTTTTTTCGATTGAGTACAATCCGCCGCTAAAAAATAAAAACTCGCGACCTGTTAATTTTTCATAAATAAATGGCTGATCCGGAATGTATCCAATTAGTGATTTCGCTTTGAGGGGTTCTTTGTAAATATCAAATCCGCCAATAGATATGCTGCCTGATGTAGCGTTGTACAAACCGGAAATCATTTTAATTGTGGTTGTTTTTCCGGCTCCATTTTGACCAAGAAATCCAAAAAATTCTCCTGCCTTTATATTAAGATTCAAATTGTTTACAGCAGTAAACGAACCAAAATTTTTTGTTACATTTTTAATTTGAAGCATTATTATCTATTGCAATATTTATAAATGAATTAGAATAAATATAGAAAGGACTTCAATCAATATTAAATTCCTGATGCACGCAGTTTTGTAAGATCATCATAAGTTATCATCATCAAATCGCTTTCCTTAATATTCTTAACAGACAGAATTCTATCTTCTTGAAATGAAATTGCTTTAAATATTATTTCTTTAATTGATCGTGAATTATAAAAATTCTTTCGCGTTTCTTTTTTTAATTCCACAATCAATTCCAGCATTTGCTGCCAGGCGCCTTCATCAAGCTGATAATTATTTTTTTGACAGATGTTTAACGCAATTTCTAACAACTGTCTCGTTGAGTAGGGTTCAAAATTAAAAATATTTGGAAATTGATTTTCTAACACAGGAAAATTATTTATTAGTGTTTCAATTTCTGCGGCGGAACCAGAAAAAATTGCCACAACATCATCATTTATTAAGTAAAGTTTTTTCAAAAAGTATTGAAGCAACGAATCACTAAAATCGTTTGTGCACTGCAGAGAAGCAGAAACATCGTTTACAAGAATCACATTGCCTAATAATTTTTTAAACAACTCATCGATCATTAAATATGAATCAATTTTATTTAATCCATAAAATGTTGAACTGTCAATTTCAATCAACTGTCCTTTACTTAATCTTTCCAATTCTTTTAAACTTTTAGCGTAAAGTCGTGCTACAGTTGTTGTTCCGGATCCATGCTCCGCAATAAATATTGAATTTAGATTTTTATGGATTGATGAAATCGCTCTTTCTTTTTTTAGTCGATCAACTTTTAGTGATGTAATTATTTTATTAAAAGTGATTTTAACATCATCAAGCCCAACGAGCTGATTTAATTCATTTAAATATTTATCAACTTTCTTTTCTAAAGTACCTGCATCAGTTCGGTTTTCAATCACAGAAAAAGCTGATTGTATATCATCTTTAGTTAACGTATTTAATGCTGAAAAATCTTTTTCGGTTTCATCCAAAAGCTGATAACGCTTGCTCAATTCTATCTTAGATTGTTCAAAGAGATTTCTTACAAATCTTGCATTACCAAATTCTGCATCTTTGTTACTGCTTTTATTTTCTAATCTCTCACTTAATAGTAATTCAGTTGCTTTTGTGAGAGTATATTTTTCCTTATTGGCAAAAATTTTATAAATCTCAGCCAGTTCTTTGGCGGAATAGTCATCAAAAGTAAATTGATAGATAAAGCGAGATTTTAAACCCGGATTTGATTCCAAAAAATTCTGCATCAACTCAGGATAACCAGCAGCAATAACAAAAAACTTATTTTTAAAATCTTCCATTCGTTTTAGAATAATATCAATTGCTTCCTGCCCAAAATCCTGTTCGTTATTATCTCTTTTTAGCGAGTAAGCTTCATCGATAAATAGAATTCCACCTAAAGCCTGATTAATTATCTTTTCAGTTTTCTGAGCAGTTTCGCCAATGTATTCACCTACTAGTTGTGCGCGATCAACTTCAACAACGTGCCCGTTTTCCAATATCCCAATTGATTTAAAAAACTTTCCAAGCAAACGAGCAACTGAGGTTTTTCCCGTTCCAGGATTACCGAGAAAAATACAGTTTGCTGATAAACTTTCCTCTGTATCGATACCTTGCTTTTTACGTTCGTTAACAAAATCTAAATATGTAATAAAATCTTTTAAAGATTGTTTAATATTTTTTAATCCAACAAAATTATCAAACTCTTCAAACAAAGAGGGTAGAGAGGAGTTTTCTAATAATGTTTTGTTAAGATGTTCAATTTTTTTAGGCTGTTGTGTAACAAGTTTATTTGGATTT
>JAGOXU010000173.1 GCA_018059515.1 Ignavibacterium sp. | reverse complement strand
TGTTTATATTTTTCCATCGGAACTTTTTCATCCAGAAAAAATAAATAGCAGTTTAAATGGATTTAAGAAGGAAGATATTTTATTTCTTGCCATAACTCTTTATCTAAATATTTTAGAAAATCTTGACGGTAAAAAAAATAAGCTGGATGTTTATTGCATTTGGAATGAAAATGAAAAAGATAATCTGCCGGAAGAATTAAAAAACAAAAATTGTAATTTTATTTTTGTTGATGAAGCAAAGCAGAAAGAATTATTTGAAAAATTATCCGCAAATGAATTTTCGTCTTATAAAAATAATCTTGTAGTTTTTTCTGACGTAATCAATTTGAAACCAGATGATTATGACCAATGTTTTAAACTACTTAACGCGGAAAATGAATCTCTTGTGATAGCAAAGAACAAAGAGGACAATATTGCTGCTTTTGGCTTTAATAAATATTCTGAAGATATTTTTAGCGGATTAATATCAAGTAAATTTAATTACAATGAATTTTTGGGAAAAATAGAATCCTTCGAACATTTTATACACATAGTAAGCGATGTTTTACTTGTAAGAAATATTAATAATTTTAAACAGCTTTATTTTGAGTTATCCCAAAAGAAAAGTCTGGTTTACTGCTCACAGCATATACACGAACGATTTACTCACTTATTTGTTGAATATAAGGATTTATTAAAATGAGTAAGATTGGAATTTTTGGCGGAACCTTTGACCCAATCCATAATGGACATTTAATAACGGCGCAATCTGTAAAAGAAATTAGAAATCTTGAAAAAATAATTTTCATTCCAGCTTTTATTTCACCGCATAAACAAGATGAACAAGCATCAAAAGCAAACCATAGATTAAATATGTTAAAGATTGCAATTGAAGAAATTCCATTTTTTGAATGCTCTGATTTTGAAATTAAACAGCACACAATTTCATACACTATTGATACGCTTCGTGAATTTAAAAAACATTTTGATGAAATTGATTTGATAATTGGTTACGATAATATTTTTCAATTTCATACATGGAAAGAACCGGATGAAATTCTAAAATTGGCTAACTTAGTTGTGCTGAAAAGAAAATCATCTCATCCCTTAGATTTTGTTGATAAATATGTTGATGCTGCAACCTTTGTACAAACACGCGGAATTGAAATAAGCGCAACTGATATTAGAAATCGTGTCCATGATGGATTACCCATTTACTATCTCGTACCTGATAAAGTTTTGGAATATATTAATAAAAATAATTTATATAAGGAAAATAATTGAAAATTCTAGTTACAGGCGGCGCGGGATTTATCGCATCGCAAATTGCCGATGCTTTTATTAATGATGGGCATCAAGTTGTGATACTTGATGATCTATCAACAGGATTTGAAAAAAACATCAATCCAAAGGCAAAGTTTGTTAAAGCAAATATATGTGATAAAAATCTTGATAAGCTTTTTGAATCAGAAAAATTTGATGTGGTTAATCATCACGCTGCACAAATGGATGTTAGGCGATCTGTAAAAGATCCTGAGTTTGATGCTGCTACAAATATTCTTGGTACGATAAATCTTTTACAAAATTGTGTAAAGTATGGCGTAAAGAAATTTATGTTCGCTTCAACCGGCGGTGCAATTTATGGCGAGCAAGATTATTTTCCTGCAGATGAAAAACATAATCAACAACCTAAATCACCTTACGGAATTTCTAAACTTGCAGTTGAAAAATATTTATATTTTTATAATTCAGAATACAAATTGAATTATACAATTTTACGTTACGCAAATATTTACGGTCCCCGTCAAAATCCATTTGGAGAAGCTGGAGTTGTTGCAATCTTTTCTACAAAACTTCTTAAAGATGAACAGCCAACAATTAACGGACATGGAAAACAAACTCGCGATTATGTTTTTGTTGGTGATGTTGTAAAGGCAAACCAACTTGCACTAAAGGATGAAGCATCTGATGTTTATAATATTGGAACTGGAATTGAAACGGATGTAAATCAGCTTTTTCATTTTATTAATAATATTGCTGATGCAAAAAAAGAAGAACTGCACGGTCCAACTGCTGCAGGCGAACAGCTCCGCAGCGTAATAACTTCTGATAAATTTTTTAATAAGTTTGGATGGCGACCATCTACAAAATTTGAAGATGGATTAAAAGCAACTGTAGAATATTTTAGAAATAATTTAAGTTGAAATGATAGATAAAAATCTTATTGAAAATATTTATAATCATGATCGACGATCAATTGCGCGCGCTATTTCTATAGTTGAATCAGATAGTTCTTTATCAGCAGAGTATTTAAAAGAAATCCACAAAAAAATTGGTAAGGCTTATCGCATCGGAATCACAGGACCGCCGGGCGCAGGTAAAAGCACAATTACAAATCACTTAACAAAGCATTTTAGAAAACAAAATAAAAAAGTTGGAATAATTGCTGTTGATCCAACTTCACCGTTTACCGGCGGAGCATTGCTTGGCGATAGAGTTAGAATGACTGATATCGGAATGGACAGCGGAGTATTTATCCGCAGCATGGCAACCCGTGGAAGTCTTGGCGGCTTATCAAAAAAAGCAATTGATGGTGCAGATATTTTGGATGCAGCAGGTTTTGATTTAATTTTATTGGAAACAGTTGGTGTTGGACAATCTGAACTTGATATTGCACAAGCTGCGGATACTACAATTGTAGTACTTGTTCCTGAAAGCGGCGATTCAGTTCAAGCTATGAAAGCTGGTTTGATGGAGATTGCTGATTTTTTTGTTTTAAATAAAAGTGATAGACCGGGTTCGCAGCAAGCATACACTGCACTTAAAACTATTTTAATGATAAAAGATCACGATGAAAATTCGTGGCTGCCAAATATTATAAAAACAGTTGCATCAGAAAATAAAGGTATTGAGGAAATTGCAAGTGAGATTGAACGACACAAAATTTTTATGATTGAAAAAGATATGTTTAATCTAAAAAGAGAAAAACAGACAAAGACAAGAATTAAAGAAATTGTTGAGCATAAATTAAAAGATGAACTGTGGAGTGAAACAGGTGAAAATTCTTTAAATTCATCTTTAGAGAAAGTTATACTTGGTAATTTTTCTCCCTATCAAATTGCAGAAGAAATTATTGAAGAGTTTAAAAACAGAATCTAAACCGGAGTAATAATGGAACAAAAACCTTTTTCATCAGAGCTTACCGAAAATCAAATTATCATTCGTGATACAATTAAAGATTTTGCTGAAAAAAATATTCGCCCTGTTATTATGGAATATGATGAATCACAAAAATTTCCAATGGAGATAATGAAGCAGCTTGGCGAGCTTGGTTTTCTTGGCATTCTTGTTCCCGAAGAATATGGCGGCGCAGGTTTAGGTTATGTTGAATATGCTTTGATCATCGAAGAACTTTCTAAAGTTGATCCTTCAATCGGGCTTTCTGTTGCGGCACACAATGGGCTTTGTACAAATCACATAAATCTGTTTGGTAATGATTCACAAAGGAAAAAGTATTTACCTGATCTTGCAAGCGGTAAAAAAATTGGCGCTTGGGGATTAACAGAATCTTTTTCCGGCAGTGATGCGGCTGGATTAAAAAGCAGTGCAATAAAAGACGGCAACAATTGGATTTTAAATGGAAGCAAACAATTTACAACTCACGGCACCGTTGGTGAAACTTATGTTGTTATGGCAATTACAAATAAAGAAAATGCGAAGAAAGGAATTTCAGCACTCATTCTTGAAAAAGGAATGGAAGGATTGATAATTGGAAAGAAAGAAAATAAACTTGGAATGCGCGCAAGTGATACAACCCAATTAGCTTTTGAAAATTGTAAGGTCCCTGCAGAAAATCTTTTAGGTGATGAAGGAATGGGATTTATTAATTCAATGAAAATTTTGGAGGGCGGAAGAATTTCAATTGCTGCATGTTCAGTTGGATTGGCGCAAGGCTGTTTGGATGCTTCACTTAAATATTCACAAGAGCGTAAACAGTTTGGTAAACAGCTTTTTGATTTTCAAGCAATACAATTTAAACTTGCTGAAATGGCTACTAATATTGAAGCTGCAAGAATGCTAACTTTCCGCGCTGCCGCAATGAAAGATGCTGGAATACCAAACACAAAAGAAGCAGCAGAAGCAAAACTTTTTGCAAGCGAAATTGCAGAAAAAGCCAGCAGTGAAGCAGTACAAATTTTTGGTGGATACGGATTTATAAAAGAATATCCTGTTGAAAAATTTTATAGAGATGTAAAACTTCTAACAATTGGAGAAGGTACTTCCGAAATACAACGCATCGTTATTGCAAGAGATTTGTTGAAGGATTAATCGTATGAAACAAATTGGAACAGAATTTAGAGAGAACGAAACTTTTCTTAAACGTGAAGATTTTCAAAAAGATTTATTACGAAAACTTGAAGCCGCAAAGGACAAAGTAAAATTGGGTGGTGGTAAAAAATCTATTGAAAAACATAAAGCTAAAGGAAAATTAACTGCTCGCGAAAGGATAAACTTGCTTGTTGATGATCCGAAAAAATTTTTTGAACTAAGCTCATTTGCTGCTTATGGAATGTACGAAGAATACGGCGGTGCTCCATCGGCGGGAACTGTTTATGGAATTGGAAAAATTCACAATCGTAATTGTGTAATTGTTGCAAATGATGCTACTGTAAAAGCCGGTGCGTGGTTTCCTATCACAGCAAAAAAGAATTTGCGTGCACAAGAAATTGCGATGGAAAATCGTATCCCAATTATTTACTTAGTTGATAGTGCCGGAGTTTTTCTACCACTTCAAGAAGATATTTTTCCTGACAAAGAACACTTTGGAAGAATATTTCGTAACAATGCAAAAATGTCATCAATGGGTATTCCACAGATTGCTGCAATAATGGGTCCTTGTGTTGCAGGCGGGGCTTATCTTCCGATAATGAGTGATGAAGCATTGATCGTTGAAGGTGAAGGTTCAGTATTTCTTGCAGGCTCTCATTTGGTTCGTGCTGCAATTGGAGAAGTAATTGATAACGAAAGTCTTGGCGGTGCAAAGGTTCAATCAAATATTTCAGGCGTTACAGATTACATTATGAAAAATGATGAAGAATGTATTGCACAAATCAGAAGTTTGATAGAAAAATTTGGCAAGTGTGAAACTGCCGGATTTGATAGAGTTGAAAGTAAACTTCCAAAGTTTTCATCAAAAGAAATTCTTGGAGTTATACCTGAAGATACTTTAAAACCTTACGATACTTATGAATTAATTTCCCGGATAGTTGATAACTCCGAAATTGATGAATATAAATCTGGTTATGGAAAATCTTTAATCACAGCTTATGCAAGAATTGATGGCTGGGCTGTGGGAATAGTTGCTAATCAAAGGAGTGTTGTAAAAACTGAACAGGGTGAGATGCAAATTGGTGGAGTTATTTATTCTGATTCTGCAAATAAGGCAACACGATTTATTATGAATTGTAATCAGAAAAAAATTCCGTTATTGTTTTTACAGGATGTAACAGGGTTTATGGTCGGTAGTAAAGCAGAACATGGTGGAATTATTAAAGACGGCGCAAAAATGGTGAACGCTGTTGCAAATTCTGTTGTACCAAAAATTACAATCATTACCGGAAATAGTTTTGGTGCGGGTAATTATGCAATGTGCGGTAAAGCTTACGATCCACGATTTATTTTTGCTTATCCAAATGCTAAAATTTCCGTAATGGGTGGTAATCAAGCAAGCAGTGTTTTGCTTGATATAAAATTAAAACAGGAAGAAAAAAGCGGTAAGAAATTTAGTGATGCTGATAAAAAGAAATTGTTAGATGATATCCAAAAATCTTACGATGAAAAAAGCACTCCGCTTTACGCAGCAGCAAGATTATGGATTGATGAAATAATAGATCCATCACAAACACGTGAATGGATTTCAGTTTGTCTGGATGTTGCAAATCAAAATCCTGATTTACCTAAATTTAATCCAGGGGTAATTCAAACTTAATATTAGTTTACTTGTTGTACAGATTTATATAAACCGCTATTAGTGCATACCCAAATGTAATTTTGATTATCAAATTTGACTGACTTAAAATTTCCAACAATACCAGAGTAAACGACTTTTCTCCAAAGCGCCAAAGTGCTTGTTGATAAATAAAGCCTACTATCATTTGGACCTCCGCTATAAGCAGCAAGTAAAAGTTCACTCGTACTTAAACTTAAGGACATTGGTAATTCAACTTGATATGGTGTTGAAGTATAAATCGTTAATTTTTCATATTCAGAACTATGAAATCTTTTAATAAAAATTCCTTTCTGAAAACCATTATAATCGAACATTCCGATAATATTTTCTCCCTTTTTATTTCTAACAATTGATGAAACATAATTTTTTCTACCGATCAATGGATCAATATCGTCCCATAAAGAATAAGTATTTGAATGTTTAACAAGAACATTTCCATCGTCCTTTGAATTATTACCCATCGCAACCCAAAGAGCGTCTTCATAATTATAATATGCTTGTATAAAATTAAAATTTGGATTCCCAGCATTGTAGAGATTTACATTACCGGAATAAATAATGCTATCACCCTCTGTACTTAAAATTACATATCTGCCTGGATAAGAATCACCGCCGGAAGTTGAACCAACAAATATTTCACTGCCATCATTTTTTATAGCAATACAGTATATTGGAAAACCAAATGCCGGTGTCCAATTTAGTTGTTGCCACGTTTGACC
Organism: Ignavibacterium sp.; assembly: GCA_018059515.1. Taxonomy (GTDB): domain Bacteria; phylum Bacteroidota; class Ignavibacteria; order Ignavibacteriales; family Ignavibacteriaceae; genus IGN3. Next base: position 692 of record JAGOXU010000173.1, on the reverse strand, counting down.
ATTATTTTTAGTTACAAATAGTCTATTATCATCAGCAGATGAAACAACTCCATAGCCATTGGTACTAAAACTAATATCACCAAATGCAGATCCATTCTGCAAGGGTGCAATAGTTATTTTTGAAAATGAGATATTTATATCCGATGTATCTATTTGCTGTGGCGGATTTACATTTGGATCTGTTGACTCAGTATTTTTACAAGAGATCATTGATAATAAAACTATGGTTAAGGTTCCTATAAGTATTTTTATAAACATATCTACATTTCTTTTGTGATTAAATATTTGGTAATAAATAATTTGGAATTGAGTTTGGAAAATAATTTTTTGGTTTATTGACTTTTATAAATTTTAAAGATGCGGGCAGATAATAAATAATAAAAATAAGATGCATAACTATAATAAAATATAAACCTGTTGCTATCATAAAGAATAAAGCAAAGATTAAAATAAAAATTACAAAAAGCAGACTTATAAAGTTTATAGTATAAGCTGATTGGGTTGCACCACTCGTAAATTTACATATGTTATTTACATTAGCAAGTTTTTTATGTAATTGTAAAATAAATTCTCTGTATTCATTACCTCTATCTTCAAATTTTCCGAGGCTTAAATAATGTGCATTTGAAATAGTAATGCTTTGTCCTGATAAATCTTTTACTTCCATAACGAACTTATTTTTTACATACCTT
>JAGOXU010000030.1 GCA_018059515.1 Ignavibacterium sp. | reverse complement strand
GGCATTGGCAGAGCAATAGTAAAAGAGCTTGCTTCAAGAAGCTGCTGCGGTGTTTTATTTTCTGATGTTGCGTTTCTTTACAATAGCTGTGATGAGTGCGCTGAAGAATTGTTGAATGAGATTGATTATCCGGAGATAAAAATATTCGGTTTTAAAGCCGATGCAACATCTTTTGATCAAGCAAAAGCAACTGTTGAAGCTGCTATTGAAAAACTTGGCGGTGTTGATATCTTAATTAATAATGCCGGAATTACAAAAGATAATTTGCTTTTAAGAATGACTGAAAAAGAATTTGATGATGTAATAAATGCAAATCTTAAAAGTGTTTTTAATTATACAAAAGCAGTTTTAAAACCAATGATTTCTCAACGATACGGCAGAATCGTTAATATTTCTTCTGTCGTTGGATTGATTGGTAATGCCGGGCAATCAAATTACTCGGCTTCAAAAGCTGGAATAATCGGATTTACAAAATCTATGGCGCGTGAATTAGCATCACGCAATATTACGGTTAATGCTGTTGCACCCGGATTTATACAAACAGATATGACTAATAAATTAACCGAAGAACAAATCAAAAAATTAATACAAAACGTTCCGATGGCAAGACTTGGTAATCCTGAAGACATCGCAAAAGTTGTTGCGTTTTTATGCAGTAAAGATGCTGATTATATTACAGGTCAGGTAATTGCCGTTGATGGCGGAATGACAATGTAATTTATAATTCTATTTGTTTCTTAGATTTTATTTTCATTAAATTTAAACCAATAAATAATAACTCAAATAAATACAAAACAATCTAGAGGAGAACACTATGGATGTTGAAGCAAAAGTGAAAGAGATCATCATTGATAAATTAGGTGTCGAAGAATCTCAAATCGCTCCTGAAGCATCATTTACAAATGACTTAGGCGCTGATTCACTTGATATTGTTGAATTAGTTATGGGATTTGAAAGCGCTTTTCAAATTTCAATACCTGATGAAGATGCAGAAAAAATCGGAACTGTGGGAGATGCTGTGAAGTATCTTTCAGAAAAATTAGCTTAAAGATAATTAGTCGGGCTTAAACTCCCGACTTATTCTTTGCTATATATGGTTTTCCATCTCACATACGGCTTATGCTGATGAGGTTCTATGAATAAAAGACGAGTTGTTGTAACTGGTGTTGGAGCAGTTACGCCTATTGGATTAGATGTTCCAGAATTTTGGAGCGGATTAATTTCAGGTAAAAATGGTTCAGCCCCCATAACCCATTTTGATGCTTCCAGATTTGATACGCAGTTTGCAGCCGAAGTAAAAAATTTTAACCCCGATGAATATTTTGATAAAAAATCTGTAAGAAGATTAGACAGATTTTCGCAATTTGCAATTGCCTCTTCTGTGCAAGCAATTGCAGATTCTCAAATAAACCTTGAACAAATTAATAGAGATAGAGCAGGAGTAATTTTTGGAAGTGGAATTGGTGGATTAGGTACACTTCAGAATGAACATTGGAAATATTTCCAGGATAAAAATCCTGCAACGATTAGTCCCTTTTTTGTTACGATGATGATTGCTGATTTGGCTGCAGGTCAAATATCAATTCGTTTTGGATTAAAAGGACCCAACTACGCAACTACATCTGCTTGTTCAACAGCATCTCACGCGATTTCAGATGCTTATATGATTATAGAAAGAGGCTCCGCTGATATTATGCTTTGCGGTGGAAGTGAAGCTACAATTACAGAAATTGGTATAGGCGGTTTTAGTGCGATGCGAGCAATTTCAACATGGAATGATAGATATTTAGAAGCATCTCGTCCATTTGATAAAGATCGAAATGGATTTGTGATGGGCGAAGGTGCAGGTACATTAGTTCTTGAAGAATTAAATCACGCTCTTTCGAGAGGTGCAAAAATATATGCTGAACTTGCCGGAATTGGTATGACAGCAGATGCGTTTCACATTACTGCTCCCGCGCCAGGCGGAGAAGGCGCTGTTCGATCAATGAAGATTGCAGTAGAGGATGCAGGAGTTTTATTAACCGATATTGATTACATAAATGCTCATGGTACATCAACACCGTATAATGATATTAATGAAACCAAGGCGATAAAAACACTATTCGGTGAGCATGCTTATAAGCTTGTTGTAAGTTCGATTAAATCAATGACAGGACATTTATTGGGTGCTGCTGGTGCTATTGAAGCTATCGCAACCATATTCTCTATTAACAGCGGTTTGATTCCACCAACAATAAATCTTGATAATCCTGATCCTGAATGTGATTTAAATTATAGTGCAAAAATTTTAACAAAAAAAGAAGTTAGAACCGCAATCAGTAATACGTTTGGATTCGGCGGACACAATGCATCATTATTGTTTAAGAAATTTGAGGAATAGTTTTGAGTTCTGTTTTTTCTCGTTTGCTTAAATATTTTGGCGTTCGGGAAGAAAGCAATAATTCCCATCATGTAAAAAAAATTTTAACTCCACATAAGTTTACCGAACTTGAAGAAATAATCGGTTATCCAATCAAAGACAAATCCCACTACATCCAAGCCTTAATGCACAGATCATTTTTGGAAGAACTTGAAGATGATGATAAATCCAATGAACGATTAGAATTTTTAGGTGATGCCGTTTTAAGTCTTATTGTAGCCGAATATCTTTTTGAAAATTTTCCAAATGAAAATGAAGGCTTTTTAACAAAAGTTAGAGCAAAGCTTGTAAATCGTTTCGCACTCTCAGATGCTGCTGAGGATATTGGTCTCGCTAGTTTTATTTTAATTAATCAAAATTTAACAAACACATTTGCAAGAGCATCCAAAACAGTACTTTCCGATGCCTTTGAGGCAATAGTTGGAGCAATTTATTTAGATCATGGTTTAGAAATTTCAAAAAAATTTATCCATAAAGTTTTAATCAATCCAATTGTAAAAGACGGTGAGTATTTGGTTGATGAAAATTTTAAAAGCCAGCTTTTAGAATATGCGCAAGCTAATCGAATGGAAGTTCCAAATTATATTGTTGTTAAAGAAGAAGGACCTCAGCACGATAGAGTTTTTACTGTAAAAGTAAGCATTGGCGAAAATTATTTTGGCATTGGTACTGGTAAAAACAAAAAAACCGCTGAACAAAATGCTGCAAAAGCAACTTTAGAAAAGATACCGCATTAATTATCTGCCTAAATTAAGTACGATTTAATTGACCTAAATTATCGTTTCTTTCAATCACAATTACAAAGTTTTTCCTTAATTTTGAACATCAAATTAAAAGTAATTTTAAATTTTTAAAAAATAAAATTGAGTGTTTAAATGAAACCTTTTCAACATCCGGATGTATTTGAATCAAGACATATTGGACCTGATCATCAAGAAATAAATGAGATGGTTAAATTGTGCGGGGTAAGTTCAATCGATCAACTAATTGATCAAACTGTTCCTAAAAATATCAGGCTAAAAAATAAATTAAAATTGGATGATGCATTAAGTGAACCTGAGTTTATCGCGCTAATTAACGAACTGGCACAAAAAAATAAAATTTATAAAAATTATATCGGAATGGGTTATTATCCTGTAATTCTTCCATCGGTTATACAGAGAAATATTTTAGAAAATCCGGGTTGGTACACGCAATACACTCCATACCAGGCAGAAATTGCACAAGGCAGATTAGAAGCTTTACTTAATTATCAAACTGTTGTTTCTGATTTAACCGCACTTCCTATTGCAAATGCTTCTTTGCTTGATGAAGGAACAGCGGCAGCAGAAGCAATGCTGATGTTTTATCACAATAGAAAAAAAGATAAAGCCAATGCAAATAAATTTTTTGTTTCCAACGAAGTTTATCCACAAACAATTGATGTTCTTAAAAATCGTTCAAAGCCCCTGGGAATTGAATTAGTGATTACTGATTTCAATTCTTTTGAACTTACTAATGATTTTTTTGGAGTATTGGTTCAGTATCCTGCACTTAATGGCGAGGTATATAACTATAAAACTTTTTTTGAAAAAGCCGCATCGCTTGGTATTTATAAGGTAGTAGCTGCTGATTTTATGAGTCTGCTGTTATTAACTCCTCCGGGCGAATTTGGTGCTGATTGCGCTGTTGGAAGTACACAGAGATTTGGAATTCCAATGGGTTATGGCGGTCCGCACGCTGCATATTTTGCGACAAAGGATGAATTTAAAAGAGTTATTCCGGGCAGAATAATTGGCGTCTCAATTGATTCCCAAGGTAACAGAGCGCTTAGAATGGCGTTGCAAACACGTGAGCAGCACATAAAACGTGAACGCGCTACAAGTAATATTTGTACTGCACAGGTTTTGCTTGCTGTAATGGCAGGAATGTATGCTGTTTATCATGGTCCAAAAAACCTTAAATCAATTGCACAGCGGATTAATAGTTTAACTCAATTTGTAAGCGATAATCTAAAACAATTTGGTTTGAAACAGATCAACAAAAATTATTTTGATACTTTAACATTTAAGATAGATGCTGCCTTAATTGAGAAAATTAAAATCAAAGCCGCAAACAAAGAAATAAACCTGAACTATTTTATTAAAGATTGTGTCAGCATTTCTTTAAGTGAAATCACTACTTATCAAGATGCAATAGAACTAATAAATGTTTTTGCCGATGCGCTGGATAAAAAACAAATATTAAATTTAATTCCAGAAAATAATGGCAGCACAAAAAGCACTGTCGATCAAGAACTAATTAGAACAACAAATTATTTAGAACATCCTGTTTTTAATTCTTATAAGTCTGAGACCGATATTTTAAGATATATGAAGTATCTTGAAAATAAAGATCTATCACTTGTTCATTCAATGATTCCGCTTGGCTCTTGCACAATGAAATTAAATGCAACAACGGAAATGATTGGAATTACGATTCCACAATTTACAAGCATTCATCCATTTGCACCAAAGGAACAAGCAGCGGGTTACTATGAATTGTTTAATGAATTAGAAAAAGATCTTGCAGAGATTACAGGATTTTCGGCTGTATCATTGCAGCCAAATTCAGGTGCGCAAGGTGAGTACGCCGGTCTTTCAGTTATAAAAGCTTACTTAGAAGATAAGGGTGAAACACAAAGAAATATTGCGCTTATTCCTTCATCAGCACACGGAACAAATCCCGCAAGTGCTGTAATGGCAGGTATGAAAGTAGTTGTTGTAAGTTGTGATAGTAAAGGGAATATTGATATTAACGATTTGCGTACAAAAGCTGAGGCGAATAAAAATAATCTTGCAGCATTAATGGTAACTTATCCATCTACTCACGGTGTGTTTGAAGAATCCATAAAAGAAGTTTGCGAAATCATTCATCAAAATGGCGGACAGGTTTATATGGATGGCGCAAATATGAATGCACAAGTTGGATTGACAAGCCCAGGTGAAATTGGTGCGGATGTTTGTCATCTAAACCTGCACAAAACATTTTGTATTCCGCATGGCGGCGGCGGACCAGGAATGGGGCCAATTGCTGTAGCAAAACATTTAGCTCCGTTCTTGCCGGGTAATCCTATTGTAGATATTGAAAGAGGAAAATCAATAAACGCAATATCTGCCGCACCTTTTGGAAGTGCAAACGTGCTTATTATTTCTTACGCTTATATTAAGATGATGGGCGAAGCTGGTTTAACTTATGCTACTAAAATAGCAATCTTAAATGCAAATTATATCAAAGCAAAATTAGAACCATATTATAAAGTTTTGTACACCGGATTAAATGGAAGAATTGCTCACGAGTTAATTTTTGATGTGCGTGAATTTAAAATTTCTGCTCATATTGAAGTTGAAGATATTGCAAAAAGATTAATGGATTATGGATATCATGCCCCAACTGTTTCATTTCCAGTCCCGGGAACATTAATGGTAGAACCAACTGAAAGTGAATCAAAATCAGAAATGGACAAATTCTGTGAAGCGTTAATCAGCATAAGAGAAGAAATTAAAGAAATTGAAACCGGAATAGCGGATCAAAAAAATAATGTGCTAAAAAATTCTCCACATACTGCTCAAATGGTTATTGCAGATAATTGGGATTATCCATACGGAAGAGAAAAAGCTGCTTACCCAATTGAGTGGACGAGAACAAATAAATTTTGGGCAAGCGTAAGTCGTGTTGATAACGCTTACGGTGATAGAAATCTTGTTTGCAGTTGCGTACCTGTATCAGAATATTCAGAAGAAGCTATAAATAGTAATTAGTATTAGCTGTATGGATAAGTACATCTAATCGTAAATAAACAATAAAATCGATTCAGAAAACAATAGCGATTAGTGATAAAACGTAAATCTAAAATTGTAATAATATTTTTCATAATTGTTATTGTTTTCTCTTCTATTATCCTTCCTCAAAATCGAGACTCTTTATATAACCCGGAACTCTACCCATTTATAGTTGATTCAATTGCAATAACAGGAAATGAAAAGACTGAGGAGTTTATAATTTTAAGAGAGTTAAACTTTTCCGTTGGGGATACTTTATCAAAAGTTCAATCATTTTATAATCGTGAAAGAGTTTACAGCTTAGGAATCTTTAATCACGTTTATTTCATTCCAACTATTGTTGAATCAAAAAGAATTTTGACAATTGAAGTTGCTGAAACCTGGTATTTCTATCCAATTCCTTTTTTAGATGCTCGAGATGGTGATCTAAAGAAATTAACGTATGGGGTTTTCTTGCGTATGATGAATTTTAGGGGAAGGAACGAAGACCTTACTGCAACCGTTAGAGTTGGTTATGATCCTTTATTTTCTTTGGGATATTATAATCCTAACACAATTGGAAATGAAAATATTTTTGTTGGTGCTCGTGTTGGCTATGCTGATATTTCAAACAGAAGTGTTATAGCAGAGTATCTTTACGGAAAACCTTTTTCACAAAAATCTATTAGTGCAAATTTAACTATTGGAAAAAGATTCGGTTTGTTTAATCGTTTTTATATAAATACAGGTTACAACTATATTGAAACACCATTTTATATTTCAGGTATTAACGCATCCGGTGATAGAATTGATAATCTAGTTGATCTTGGAATTGGATTTGAACACGATACACGAGACCTGATACAATTTCCCACAGACGGAATTTTTTCCAGTATTACCTATGTGCAAAGAGGCTTAGGGCTAGATAATATTAACTATGGTATTGCAAGAATTGATTTTAGAGAATATAGGGAATTGTTTGAAAAACTGATCAGTAAGTGGAGATTTACTTCTCGCTTTACTGTTGGAAAAGGTGTTCCATATTATGATTACTCCAGACTAGACGGCGGACAAAAAATAAGGGGTCATTATAACGAAAAGTATGAAGGAAACGATTACTATTTTGGATCAACAGAATTTTATTATCCAATTATTAAAGAGTTAAATATTGATTTAACTTTTCTTCCTATTATTCCTGATGCACTTTTATCCTACAGAGTTGGTTTTTATACACAAATATTTGCGGAAACCGGATTAGCAAAATTAAGAGATGAGCCTTTTGCAATAAATAAATTTAATTCTGGTTACGGATTCGGGATTACATTATTAATATTGCCGTATCAAGTTTTAAGAGTTGAAGCAGCATTTAACGAACAAATGAAATCAGAATTGATTATTGATCTTGGAATATCTTTCTAACATAGAACTTTATTATTGTGCTTCGGTTTCAGATGATGCACAAACTTTTTTGATCGTTGATGATGAGTATCAGCATTGTATAAAAGTTATGCGTAATAATATTGGCTCTAAACTTTTTGCAACTGACGGCTGCGGAATTATTTTTGAAGGCATCATTACAGAAATCCAAAAGAAAAGTGTTATTGCTAAGATTGAAAAAAAATATCGCTACGAAAATAAATTGCAGAACTTTACTTTTTACATACCAAATCTTAAAAATCCTGACCGATTAAAATTTGCATTGGAAAAATGCACTGAACTTGGAATTACTAATTTTGTTTTATTTAATTCTGATAACACAGTAAGCAAAGGTTTTAAGTTGGATCGATTGAATAAGTTTGTTCTTGCTGCAATGAAACAATCTTTAAGATCATTTTTACCGAAGATCTCAGTAATAAAATCGATTGGTGAAATAAAAAATCACAATGGAGAAAAAATTTTATTTGAACAATCGTCAACAGAAAAAATAAAAGATTATAAGTTTGATCCGAAGGTGAATTACTTGATGATTTTTGGTCCGGAAGGCGGATTATCTCAAAAGGAAATTGAGATTATCAATCCAACACTAAAATTTAATTTAATTGAAAATAGATTGAGATCTGAAACTGCTATTATTAAAGCAGCATCTATAATTTCATAAAATGAAATTCCAAATTTTATATCGTTTAATATTTTTTACTTCGATAGTATCATTAGTCGGTTGCAGCTCAAGTACAAGATATTCAAAATCGATAAGTGAAAATGAAAAGAAAACTGATATAAGAGAATTTGGAAATCTTGAAACTGAAACCGGTACAGCATCTTATTACGCTGATGAATTTAATGGAAGAAAAACTGCTAACGGCGAATTTTACAACTTGAATGATTTAACCGCAGCGCATCCTTCATATCCATTTAATACTATGGTAAAAGTAACTAATCTAAAAAACGGAAAGACTGTTGAGGTTAGAATAAATGATAGAATGCCGCAGTTTAAAAACAGAATTATTGATTTATCATTGGCGGCTGCAAAAAAGATTGAAATGATTAATGCAGGAATTCAAGAAGTTAAAATTGAAGTAATTAGTTGGGGAAAGTAGCGGAAACAAAAAACCCGGCTGTTAACCGGGCTTAGTAATTACTGAATTTTTTTCCAGAGATCGTTTTTTATTATATCGTATTTCATTTTTTGTTTTTTATCTAAAAGATTTTCAATTTTTGATTGAGCATCTTTTATTAATCCATCTTTGTTTTCTGGCTTTGATGAAATATTTTTTTGTAAATCTGATAAAATATTAATTACTTTTGATTCCTGATCTGTATTTAACAATACTTTTTGTGTTAAAATAGATGCGATCTCTGTAATCTTTTTGTCATCCTGAAGTTGAGTTCTTCCTAAAATATTTATTGAAGAAAAAACAATCATCAGCACTATTACTGTGGCTAATTTATTAAATCTAATTGTGTTCATTTTATAACTCCTATTAAATCACTATGGTTCTAAAACTAATTTTAATATCACTAAAATCCAAGCTTTAGTATAGTTAAGTTTATGCAAGATTCATTCCAAACATTGGCGTTTAAAGAAACTAAGATTTTGATTGAAAAACTGATTAATTCCGGTTTCTCAGTTAGCGATCCGTGCAAAAAATTATACAATTATGAAATATCTGTAAACAGTAAAAGTGAACAGGCTAAAGTGTTGGTTTATTTTGGCAAAAAGGGAATTAAAAAAATTATTCAGGCTAATCCTGAATCCAGCATTAAAAAAGAACTTAATAAAATTATATTCGATCCAACTTTTTTTGATGATGAAAAGCGAGATGAAATTAGATTTGATCAATACATTGGTACTGATGAATCAGGCAAAGGCGATTATTTTGGACCATTGGTTATTGGTGCGGTTCATATCGATAAAAAAACATCTTTAGAATTAGAAAAGATTGGCGTTAAAGATAGTAAGTTAATTTCCGATAATAGTATTAAGATTCTTGAACCTAAGATCAAAAAGATTGTTGAAGGTAATTTTGAGATTATCCAAATCAATCCTGAAAAGTACAATCAGCTTTATGAATCCTTTAAAAATCTAAATAAGATGATGGCTTGGGCACACTCAAAATCAATTGAGAATCTTGTATTAAAAAGTAAATGCACAAATGTTATCAGTGATAAATTTGGGAATGAAAAGCTTATCACAGATGAATTGAAGAAAAAAAATATTGAGATAAATCATTTCCAAACTGCAAAAGGGGAGCGATTTACTGCTGTTGCAGCGGCATCGATATTAGCAAGAGCAAAAGTTATTGATTGGTTTTATTTTAAAAGTAACGAGCTGGGATTTGAAATTCCCAAAGGCGGAGGAACAAATGTAACAGCCGCGGCTAAGCGTGTTATTAATAAATTTGATGATAAATATTTAATGAAATTGATTAAATTTCACTTCAAAAATTCTCAAAGTATTTTTAAGTAATGAAGGAATAAACAGTGAGTATGCCAAGGAAGAATGGAATAAGAAGAATAGGAATATTGACGGGCGGAGGTGATTGCCCAGGATTAAACGCGGTTATTCGCGGAGTAACAAAACCTGCAGAAGATTATGGGATGTCGGTTTATGGAATTATTGATGGATTTGAAGGATTAGTAGAGGGTAAAGCAAAAGAACTTACAAACGCAGATGTTTCTGGAATTCTTTCAACAGGGGGAACCATTTTAGGCTCATCAAACAAAGGTGATCCATTTCATTGGCCTGTTGAGGTTAGTGGAAAAATTGAGATTCAAGATAAAAGTGCTGCTGCCGTGAAGAATTATAATGCCTGGGGATTAGATGCATTAATTGCAATTGGCGGCGATGGTACAATGCATATTTGTAACAAGCTCAGTAAAATGGGGATGAATATTGTTGGCGTACCTAAAACAATCGATAACGATTTGGATGCTACTGAAGTAACCTTCGGTCACGATTCAGCAGTTTACGTTGTTTCTATGGCATTAGATAGGTTACACACAACAGCATCTTCACATCACCGGATAATTGTGGTTGAAGTAATGGGAAGATATGCAGGTTGGATAGCCTTAAACGGCGGTCTAAGTGGAGGGGCGGATATTATTTTGATTCCGGAAATTCCTTTCTCCTGGGATAAAGTAGCTGAAAAAATTCATGAACGTGAATTAATGGGAAAAAGATTCTCATTAGTTTGCGTTGCAGAAGGAGCAAAACCTTTGGGCGGTGAACTTGTAACAAGAGGCAGCGATTTAAAGCGTACTGATCCTATTCAACTTGGTGGCATTGGGAAAGTAGTTGCAGATAAAATTGAAGAATTAACCAAACGCGAAACTCGTGTTACAGTGTTGGGACATCTGCAAAGAGGCGGCAGTCCTACTCCTTATGACAGAATATTAGCGACAAAATTTGGTGCGATTGCAATAGATCTAGTTGCTAATAAAAAGTTTGGCAGGATGGTATCTTTAAAATGTAATGAGATTAAGAATGTAAAAATAGAGGATGCAATTGCTCGTCAAAAATTAGTACAACCGGATGATCAGGCAGTTTTTGTTGCAAAGTTATTGGGAATTTCATTTGGTGACTAATAAATTTTGATATTTTAGTGCCAGATCATATATTTGGCACTCAAATTATAACGCGGTCGTAGTTCAATCTGCCGGTAGGCAATTTGGTTAGAATTTTCCGGTTGAATTTGAAATTTAGAGATTTATTCGGGGTCGTAGTTCAGTTGGTTAGAACGCCTGCCTGTCACGCAGGAGGTCGCGAGTTCGAGTCTCGTCGGCCCCGCAAAAAAGCTCATCAGTAACGATGAGCTTTTTTTAGTTTTTCACTCTCAGGCTTATTTTCTCTATACATATCTCTTTTCGGTAAAGAATATTAGTCATTTCTTCATTTTAGGATTTAACAATTTAATGAAAAAATAAGTGTTCTTTCGGAAGATCCTTGATAACCATTTGTATCTGTTAATCTTTTCAATATTTAAACCGCTATTCTTATCGACTTTAATGATTTATTTTGAATCACCTAAATTTTCTCACAAGAAAATGTTTTTTGAGGGGGAAAATGTTAGATAAAGATGTTTTTAATCGTATTTTTGCAGCATCAGTTTTGTTTAGAATAATTTGAAGGTTATCAGATGCATTTAGAAGGAACAAAAATGGAAAGTATAGTTAGTTACGAAGCAAACCTGCCAATCTTGAGTAATCATGATTTCACAGATGAAATTCTGGAAATCATCAATAAAGAAAACTTATTACCAGCAAGCCTATTAAAAAGATTGGACAATTCATTCCCAAATTACCTCAATGTTCAAAATAAACCCCAAATTTTTTTTAAGGATAAAACTCAGTACACAGGGTTACAGGGTTTTAGAGAAGTTTTAGGAGTTTTACAGAAAAATGGTATTGAGATCGGACATATAGAAGAACGTGAATTGTTTATTGAAGTGTATCGTTTTTTAGTAACAAAGCATGTACTTAATACAATTAACTGGAGCAACTTTGAAAATGATTTACTGTTTCAATTGGTATTTCCTCAACCTGGGATGATAAATAGTGAAGTGGTCGAGTTATATACCAATGCAAAATCTGAAACAGAGCGAACTAAAATTGCAGTAGATTATATTCATAAAACTAATCCACACGATGGAAATCAAAAATTAAATAGACCCTCCTTTGTTAATGACGATGGAGATTTAGAAATTGTAGATGGCGGGCAGCATAAGTATCCTCAATGTTATTTAATTTTTGATAAAACAACTCAAAGCTGTTTTGCGTTTTGTACTTATTGTTTCCGCCACGCTCAGGTGCGCGCCGATGAGGATATGTTCAATCAGGAAGATGTAGAACAAGTTCACAACTACCTTAGACAACATAAAGAAGTTACTGATGTACTAATCACAGGCGGTGATGCGGGTTATATGCCTTATGCACGATTTGAGAAATATGTTTTACCAATTATTGAAGATGATGAATTATCTCATATAAAAACAATTCGATTGGGAACAAGAGCCCTCACGTTTCATCCGGAAATGATTCTTACTAAAAAATATGAAAAGATGTTAAATCTATTCAGGCGAATAAATGACAATGGAATTCAAGTAGCGTGGATGTCACATTTTTCAACACCTCGCGAAGTTCTTAATCCAAGCACAATAGCTGCCATCCGCCGTTTACGGGCACACGGTGTTGTCATCAGAAGCCAGTCTCCTGTAATGAATCATATAAGCATTTTCAGGGATGAAAATGGAAATGTCGATATTGATCGTTCAGCTCAAAATTGGATTGACCTCGCAAATATTTTTGCAATGTTATCAATTGGATTTCATTCTATGTATTGTGCCCGTCCAACTGGTGAACATCATTACTTCACTACTTCTCTTTCAGATATGAACAAGGTTTTTAGTAAAGTTTACAGATCACTTTCTTCCCTGAGCAGACCTTCAAGATATATTACTATGACATCCTCGGCAGGAAAAACTTCATTGTTGGGTGAAGTTGAGGTAAACGGTGAAAAAGCTTTCGCACTTAAGTTCAACGAAAGTAGAAATATGGGTTGGATGGACAAAGTATATTTAGCAAAATATGATGAAAATGAAACCATTATTGAAAAGCTAGAACCATTCGATACAGAAAAATATTTCTATGAAGATGAGTTGACTAAGATTGAACAAGAATTGAAAAAATCACTGCCAAAAAAATAATTGTAATTTGATTAGTTGTTAAAAATGATTGAAATAAAATGATTAATAAAATAATTAGTTCCCCAGAAGAGGCTGTTGCTGAAATATCTGATGGGTCTATTGTAATGATTGGTGGTTTTGGTGAAGCCGGTAGTCCTATCGAACTTATCCATGCCCTTGTTGACAATGGAGCAAGAGACTTAACAATTGTAAGCAATAACACGGGAAGCGGACGAGTCGGGCTTGCTGCCTTAATTGAGAACAGACAAGTTAGGAAAATGATTTGTTCATTTCCCAGAACTGCAAACTCCACAGTTTTTCCTGAACTTTATAAGAAGGGTGAAATAGAACTTGAACTGGTTCCGCAAGGCACATTAGCTGAGCGAATTAGAGCTGGAGGTGCGGGAATTCCTGCCTTTTTTACACCTACTTCAGTCAATACACCACTTGCAGAAGGTAAAGAACATCGTGTGTTCGATGATCAAACTTACGTTATGGAATTTGCAATAAAAGCTGACTTTTCATTGGTCAAATGCAAAACTGCTGATAGATATGGTAATTTAATTTATAATAAAACAGCAAGAAATTTTGGACCGGTTATGTGCACTGCCGCAAGGACAACAATTGTACAGGCAAAAAAAATTGTCGAACCAGGTGAAATTGATCCTGAATCAGTAGTAACCCCTGGAATATTTGTTCATAAAGTTGCCGAGATAAATAATCCCTTAGATGAATCCAAGTTAGTTTCAGAAAATAGAAAGTATCCATGGTAGCTGAAGAAAAGAAAATTGGTTGGAATCGCAATCAAATGGCACAAAAGGTTGCTAACGATATACCGGACGGCTCCTACGTTAATCTGGGAATTGGTATCCCAGAAATGGTTGCCGAATATGTACCTGAAGGTATTGAGGTGATTTATCATACCGAAAATGGTTTGTTGGGAATGGGTCCAGCTCCTGAAAAAGGAAGTGAAGATCCTGAATTAATTAATGCCGGCAAAAAATGTGTAACAGTAATTCCGGGTGCTTGTTTCTTTCATCACGCTGATAGCTTTACGATGATCCGCGGAAAGCATATTGATATTTGCGTTTTAGGTGCTCTTCAAGTTTCTGAAACAGGTGATTTGGCAAATTGGTCAACGGGCGAACCTAATGCTGTTCCGGCTGTTGGCGGTGCGATGGATTTAGTTGCCGGTGTTAAAACTATTTACATAATTACTGAACACAACACAAAGGATGGTCAGTCAAAAATTATTAGTAATTGTACATATCCATTAACAGGTAAAGCTGTTGTTGATAGAATTTATTCAAATCTTGCCATTATTGATGTTACAGAGAAAGGACTTTTTGTAAAAGAACTCGCTCCAGAAGTATCATTTGAATATCTCCAAGAAAAAACAGAAGCGAAGCTTAATAAATATTAAACAAATTTAATTTAACTGAATAGACTGAAGGAATATCCACACAATGAGTAATCAGGATTCTATCTCCAATAAAAATAATAAATCAAGTGAAAATCTATATCAAGAAGCTTGTAAGGTTATACCAGGCGGAGTGAGCCGAAATACAATCTTTCGCCGCCCTTACCCGTTTTACGTATCTCATGCCTCTGGCTGTTATGTGACCGATATAGAAGGAAACAAAAGAATTGACTTTGCAAATAATATGGCATCCTTAATACATGGTCATGCTCACCCCGCTATTGTAAGTGTGGTAACAGAACAGATTAAAAAAGGTAGTGCATACACAATGCCGGTAGAAGCAGAAATAGATCTGGCAAAGATCCTTACTGAAAGAATAACATCGGTTGAGAAATTAAGATTTGTTAATTCGGGAACTGAAGCTGTAATGACAATGATTAGAGCTGCCCGTGCTTTTACCGGACGCTCTAAAATAGCAAAAGCCGAAGGAGCATATCATGGCACCTATGACTATGCTGAAGTAAGTCAGGCATCAAATCCTTCAAATTGGGGAGATATATCAAGCCCCAATAGTGTGCCCCTCGTAAAAGGGACACCGCAAGGAGTTTTAGAGGATGTAATAGTGTTTCCATTCAACAATGTAGAATTAACTTTAGCAATACTAAATAAGTATAAATCTGAAATTGCCTGCGTTCTAATAGATCCAATTCCTCACAGAGTTGGATTATCGCAGGGAGAAGATAATTTTATTGAAGCATTGTTCAAATGGACTAGAGAAAACGGTGCATTGTTATGTTTTGATGAAGTTGTAACTTTCAGAGTTAGATATGGTGGTGCGCAGGCTGATTATAGCATACTTCCCGATTTGACAGCATTGGGAAAAATAATAGGCGGCGGATTTCCTATCGGAGCTGTCGGAGGGAGATCTGAAGTTATGAGTGTTTTAGATCCAAGCAAAGAAAAAGTTGTTTTCCCGCACATGGGTACTTTTTCTGCCAACTCAATGAGTATGGTTGCTGGTACAAAAGCCATGCAACTTTTTGATGCCGATGCAATAAACTCGCTGAACGAATTAACGAAGAAAGCGCAGCTTCAAATAAAAGAATCAATAAAAATTGTTGATATTCCTGCCTCAATAACAGGGGCGGGTTCAATGTTTAGGATTCACCCTAAAACTGAGAAGCCCAGAACTTATAGACAGACATATCAGACAAAAGAAGAAAGTGATATTATAACCGAATTATTGGATTATATGTTTATTAATGAAAACATTATGATGGTTAACACCTGCAGTTGCATGTTTTCTACTGCAATTACTCAATCGGAGGTTGATATCTTGACAGAGGCTTTGCATAGAGCTTTTCAATATTTAAAACCAAAATTTGATAAACTGAACAAAAATTAAATTTAAAGATCATGAAAGAAGTATTTATTTGTGATGCGATAAGAACACCGATAGGGCGATACGGCGGTTCTCTATCATCAGTTAGAACAGATGATCTGGCAGCCATTCCGTTAAAGGCATTGGTTGAAAGAAATTCGGGGATTGACTGGAATCGTGTTGATGATGTTATCCTTGGCTGTGCGAATCAGGCTGGTGAAGATAACAGAAACGTTGCAAGAATGGCTCTGCTGATTGCAGGGCTACCCGAAACTATTTCTGGCGTTACAGTTAACCGACTTTGTGGTTCAGGAATGGATGCAATAGGTACAGCAATGAGAGCTATTAGAGCTGGTGAAGCCGATTTAATTATTGCAGGCGGAGTAGAAAGCATGTCGCGCGCACCATTTGTAATTGGTAAAACTGAAAGCGCTTTTGGAAGATCAACCGAATTTTATGATACTACACTTGGCTGGAGATTTATAAACAAAATCATCGATAAAAATTTCGGAACTGAATCGATGATGCAGACCGCTGAAAATATTGCTGCTGAATTTAACATCAGTCGAGAAGATCAAGATAAATTTGCATATCGGAGCCAGGAAAAAGCTTTAAAGGCGCAAAATGAAGGTCTTTTTGATGATGAACTTCTACCCGTTCACATTCCACAGCGTAAAGGTGAACCAATTGTTGTTGATAAAGATGAACACCCAAGGGCAACATCTTTAGAGAAAATGGCTGCCTTAAAACCAATTACGAACAGTGGTGGTACTATAACCGCAGGGAATGCTTCCGGAATTAATGACGGTTCTGCAGCGGTAATTATCGCATCTGCAGATGCTGTTAAAAAATACAACCTCTCTCCCAAAGCAAAATTATTAGGAATGAAAACCGCCGGCGTATTGCCGCGACTGATGGGAATGGGTCCTGTTCCGGCTACAAACAAATTATTGCATTTTCTAGATTTGAAATTGGATGATTTTGATGTAATTGAACTAAATGAAGCATTCGCTGCTCAAGCACTTGGCTGCATCAGGGAATTAGGACTTAAAGATGATGATCCAAGAATAAACCAACTTGGTGGAGCAATTGCTCTTGGACATCCTTTGGGAATGAGTGGTGCGAGATTGACAATTACTGCTGCTTATCAATTGCAGAAGTCAAATTCTAAATTAGCATTATGTACTATGTGTATTGGCGTAGGGCAAGGAATTGCCATAGTAATTGAAAAAGTTTAATCATCAGGCTGATTGCTAATTTGCACAATAAAGTTAGATGATCTTACATCTTTAAAATATGAAGATAGGGAACACAGACATCTTGATTCAAATCGTGATTATTCATACGATGGTAAGAGAGAAAAAAAGATATTGAGAAAAAATATCCAGCAGCTTAGTTTATTTCAAAACTCCGTTGTCTTGCCGATTCACTTGAAAATGGTGAAAAGTTTAAAATTTAAATTTCAGGCTAAAGAATTTTCGTTCCTGTTCATGTAACCTACAATATCGATTTTAATTCACCTGCAAATTTTTATGGGTCATATTTCAAAACGGATGCATGTCTCGCAGGTGGTCGCGAGTTAGAGTCTCGTATGCCCTGCTTGTGAAAGCCAGTAATTTAATAAGTTACAGGCTTTTGTATTTTAAAGGAAATGTAAGTGAAGTGGAAATAGTAGTAGATTTCCACTATATTTGAATTTATCAGACTGCTTTTCTAATAGAGATTAAGAATACGTTTAAATAAGTTTGGATATGTTATAGAATGTTATACTTGTTAAAAAAAAATAAAGCCTATCTGATCTCATTATTTTTAATAATCTTTTATGCTATTATTTTTTTACTAGTTGTTATTATGATAATAGACCCTGATGAAAAAGAATTCGCATTTGACAAGCTGCAACATTTTAGTGTTTTTAGCATTTTAACTTATTTTATTTATTTCATTTTATCCTACCAGGATAAAATTTTCTTCTTAAAGATCCATCGTACAGCTATTACTATACTATTTGCCCTTTCTATTGGAGCATCAATTGAAATTGTTCAATTATATATGCCAAATCGTTCTAGTAGCATATATGATATGATGGCTGATTTGTGTGGTATATTATTCACAATTCTGATAATAAAATATAGCCCTCAAAGAATTAAAAAATTAAAGCGATATGGAATTTGATAAGAAAAAATTCATAACTATTTGGCATTCCCAAAGCACTTATCATCCAATACAAATTTAATATTCAACACTTATGGCATTTGCTGCTATTCTAAAATAAATTATAGATGCAAAGATTAATTATTATTCGCAATCAGAAATTATTAATAAAATCCTTAGAATATTTTTAGATTGTTATGGTTTATCATCAACTTTTTTTTACAGAACTGAATTTCTAAAGATAAATGACAAAAAATTCAAATTATTTTTGGAACAACTTAAAAGCATTTTCTAACAATGTTGCCTTAATTGACGCTGCATTTGGTAAATCAGTTACTTACGCAGAGCTTGAACAGGAAGCAAAAGATTTATCTGAAAAAATAAAATTACACTTTAAGGGCTTGGTCTTCCTTTTCACTACAAATAATTTCGAATCTATTACTGCCTATGTTTCCGTACTTAAATCAAACAATGCTGTTCTTTTGCTTGATGAAAAACTTAATGTTGAAATTAGAAATGGACTTATTAATAACTATCAACCAGATTTTATTATTACTGAAAATTCAGAGATACCACCAGCTTATATTTATGATTTTAGTTACAACTCATTAAAAATTTTCAAACGAGAAAATTCAACTACAAATAAAATATTTTCCGAGCTTGGTGTATTGCTTTCAACATCCGGCACGACTGGATCGCCAAAACTTGTCAAACTTTCCTACAAAAACATTCATTCAAATGCAGAGTCAATTGCAGAATATTTACAAATTAACGAAGCTGAAAAACCAATTACAACTCTGCCATTAAGTTATTCTTATGGATTATCAATTATAAATAGTCATTTGTTAAAAGGATCAACGATTGTATTAACAGATAAAACTGTATTCTTTAGAGATTTTTGGAATCAGTTTAATGAATATCAATGCACATCCTTTGCAGGAGTTCCTTATACATACACAATGTTGAAACGAATTAATTTTGATAAAATTGAACTTCCGACTTTAAGATATTTTACTCAAGCCGGTGGAAAACTTAGTGAGGAGTTTATTAAACATTTTGCAGATTATGCTCTGCAAAAAAAAATAAAATTCTTTGTAATGTATGGACAAACTGAAGCTACAGCCCGAATTACTTATGTCCCGTCGGATAAACTCAGTGCTAAAATTGGCTCGATTGGAATTTCAATTCCTGGCGGTATGTTAAAAATAATGAGCGATGGGATTGAAATAAAAAATCCAAATGAAGTTGGAGAAATTGTTTACAGCGGTGATAATGTAATGCTTGGTTATGCTGAAACACTTTCCGACTTATCAAAAGGCGATGAATTAAATGGAACACTTTTTACAGGCGATCTTGGATATAAAGATGAAGATGGATTTTTTTATGTGACAGGAAGAATGAAAAGATTTATTAAGATTTTTGGTTTAAGAATAAATCTTGATGAAGTACAAAAGATGGTTGAAAATCATTTTAAAATTTCTGTTGCCTGCACAGGAAAAGACGAATTACTAAAAATATTAGTTCATTCAGAGGATCACTTGACTGAAGTTAATGTTAAGAATGAAGTGATGAAGATGTATAAACTTAGTTTTAAATCTCTTGTAGTCAAATCTACAAATCAAATCCCCACAAACAGTTCCGGAAAATATGATTACAAAAGGATAAATGAATTATTTAATGCGTGACTAATGTTTACAAAGTCATTGCGAGAAACAACCTGCCCTGATTCGATTGGGGGAAGCAATTTTTATTTTTTAAAATAATATTGATTATTTCATTTGATGACTTACTCACAATATATCTTCAAATACTATCCCAAAGAAAGCGGCTCTTGTCTTAAATATTCAGTTGTTTGAATTTTTTGCCGCAGATCATTTATCATAACATCTACCTGAGTTTTTGAAAGATTAAGTACGCTTGCAATCTCATCAGATGAAACACCTTTTTCCCAGCCATCCCAAATACGATCCATAATTTCAAACGGCATCTTATAAAAGAATTCCTCTTGAGTCTGTTCCGCGCTGTATGTGTCAGTAGTTGGAGTGCGTTTAATAATATCTTCAGGCACACCAAGATGCTTTGCTAATTGATAAACTTGTGTTTTAAATAAATGTGCAATTGGTTTTATATCTGCACCACCATCGCCGTACTTAACAAAAAATCCCTGCTCGTGTTCATTTTTATTTCCCGTTCCAATAACTGCATAATTTTTTGCTTCTGCGTGATAGTAAAGCATATTAGTTCTGCTGCGCTGTTTGAAATTTGAAGCGGCAACAATCTGTAAATATTCTGATAGCGGAAGTCGCTGTGATTTTTGAGTTCCATCAGGAGCAATTATTGTAAGATAAAATAAATTTAGTTTTCCAATCGCTTCTTTATCATCTTTAAGTACAATTTTCATTTTGTAAGTTTTAGGATCATACTCTGGAAATACACGTTTAACGGCTTCATCTCTTCTTCTATAACATCCAAATCCATTAACAGCATCGGTTATATCTTCCAAAATATACGGCACTTTGAATTTTTCACATAACTCTGCAGCAAGTTCTTTACTTTCAGGACTCGAATCTCTTTCGGGCATCATAATAGCAAAAACTTTTTCAGGTCCAAAAGTTTTTGCACAAAGCGCAAGCACAACAGATGAATCAATCCCGCCGCTAACACCAACAACAGCGCCGCGTTTTTTAAGCTTAAAAGCAACTACATCTTTTAATGCCGCAGATAATCTTTCCGTTTCATCATTTATATCCAAGTATATTGATTCCATTGTAAATTTCATCTTTTCTCCGAAGTAATAATTAGTTTATTAGATTTCTTTTGTCTATGAATGTGTCAAATGTATAATCAGAAGGAACGTTTAACTTTTTATAATTTATAAAATCGTTATGTAAAAATTGTGTGGATATAATTCCAGCAAGAGCCATATTATCAAGTTCGCTTAAATTTTCAGTTCGTTCAATTTTTTTAAGTAACATACTCACTTTTGCAGAATTAAAAATTCCGGCATCAGAAATATTTTTATCAGATAAGATTGAATTAATATCAAAAAATTTATTATTAAAAAAACTATTTCGTATCGGGGCACGATAAGGATTTTTAGGGCGATTTACAATTTGCGATGGAAGCAAATCCTTAAAAACCTTTTTAAGTAAATACTTTTCATTCAATCCGCGTATCTTAAATCTTGATGGTACCGTTGTCATATATTCTATTATGCGATGATCAAGATAGGGAACACGAAGCTCAACAGAATTTGCCATCGCCATTCTATCGCCTTGAGATGATAATAAGTAGCCGCTCATAAAAGTTATGATCTCAAGATATTGTGCCTTGTAAACATAATCCCAATTATCAAAATCTTTTGGAAGAATATTTTTCAGATCATCGTAAGCATTGTAATCACCAATCTGTTCATTCATGTCATCAGAAAAGAAATTCTTTAATCTTGTATTATTGTTCCATCTAACTATGTGAGAGAAAAATGAATTTGTCGGATCATCAATTCCAAGTTTAAAAAACGACTGTAAAGTTTGAGCTAATCTTTTATCTTTAAAAATATATGGATAAAGTTTTTGTAAAAGTTTTGGTCGGAATGGAGAATCAGGATCAACAGACCAAAATTTTCTTACTTTAGCTTCTCTAAAAATATTATAACCGCCAAAAATTTCATCTGCGCCTTCGCCTGTTAGAACAACTTTATAACCCTCTTCTCTAACTTTTTTGGATAAAAGATAAAGCGGAACAGGTGCAGCACGGATTATTGGTTTTTCTCCATAATAAATAATATCAGAAAAATATTTTCCGATATCTTCGTTTGTAGCATGAACTTCAGAGTGATTAGTATTTAAATGTTTGATCATTAAATTTTGAAAATCACTTTCATCAAATGCATTTTCCTGAAAAGTAATTCCAAAAGTTCTTAACTCATTATTAAAATAATTTTTAACAAATGCAGTAATTCCTGATGAATCAAGTCCACCGCTTAAATAACTGCCAACAGGAACATCCGCTCTCAAACGAATATGGATTGAATCTTTCATCAACGCAGAAATCTCATCAGTAAACGCA
>JAGOXU010000172.1 GCA_018059515.1 Ignavibacterium sp. | reverse complement strand
CAATAACCTGGTGCAGTATAAATCTCGCCAAGTTTCTTTATTTCTTTTGATTTGTAACCGGTTTCTTCTTCAAGCTCACGAGTAGCACAAACAAGCGGATCTTCTCCCTTTTCAAGTTTACCCGCTGGTAATTCAATCAAAGTTTTTTGCAATGGATATCTAAACTGCTTTACTA
Source organism: Ignavibacterium sp. (assembly GCA_018059515.1). Lineage (GTDB taxonomy): Bacteria > Bacteroidota > Ignavibacteria > Ignavibacteriales > Ignavibacteriaceae > IGN3. The sequence continues at coordinate 7,239 of JAGOXU010000172.1, read as the reverse complement.
AAATTATCTTACCATCATCTTTAACTGGAAGGACAACAGCTCCGCCGGGATGAATTGCGATTTCTCTAATTCCTTTGTTACCGCTTTCGTATTCTATTTCATCAACTTGGTGATCAAATACTTTACCTTTAAATAATATTTCTGATTTGAGGAGTTTGTATTTCATAATCTTAAAAGTCATTACGAGCGAAGCGAAGTAATCTATTAAACAACAGATTGCTTCGTCCCTAGAAACAGGGACTCGCAATGACATAATATTTTACTTTCTATATTTAGCATCATAATAGGGAATAAGCTCGCTGCCGAGAAATTTAACCACAGCAGCCACAACTCCCAGATCATCAAGATATCCGATAAGAGGAGCAATATCGGGAATTGTATCAATCGGTGAGATAAAATAAACTAATCCCATCACAACAATTGCTTTACGATGCCAGCTTACAAACGGATCTTTCATATAACTGTAAAGAGCCATAATATCTTTTGCAAAAGAAATTTTCTTCCCAATCCGTTCTACTTTATTCCATAAATTTTCTTCAACGTAGTTTGTTTTTTCTTTATAATCAGTTTCAATTTCTTTTTCCGTTCTCCCGCCTGTTCTGAATGCTCCAAGGTCACCAAGATTATCAAAAATCTCGTCATCGGGGGTTATTATTTCAAAATCTCTTTCTTTCATTTCTGCTCCTATTTTTGATGCGATTTAAACCAATCAAACACTGTCTTCCACCATAACTTTGCGTTTTGTGGTTTGCTTACAAAATGAGTTTCATCAGGAAAATACAAGAACTTACTTTCAACACCCAGTCTTTGCAGAGTTGTAAAGAGTTGAAATGCCTGCTCTTCCGATAACCTAAAATCAAATGCACTGTGTACAATTAACATTGGTGTTTTAAAATTCTTTGCATATTGATGCGGTGACCATTTTACATACGCCTCACGATTTTCCCACGGAGTTCCATTAATATCCCATTCAGGAAACCAAAGTTCTTCAGTTGTTCCCCACATACTTTCAAGATTAAAAGTTCCGTTGTGGCAGAACAATGCGCTAAATCTATCTGTGTGCCCTTCAATCCAATTAATCATATATCCGCCGTAAGATGCGCCGGAAGCAAAAGTATTTTTGGGATCAATGTATGAATAATTTTTTAACGCATAATCATAACTATTCATTAAATCAGTATAAACTTTGCCGCCCCAATCACCCGATATTTCATCTGTAAATTTTTGACCGTATCCAGTTGAGCCTCGTGGATTGGGCGCAACAACAACATAGCCGGCACCGGCAAACATTTGAAGATTCCATCTATAATGAAAATTATCTTCCCAGGCGCCTTGTGGTCCGCCGTGAATTAAAAACATCATTGGATATTTTTTAGCCGGATCAAAAAACGGCGGTTTAACTAAAATTGATTGAACTTTATCACCGATTGCACCTTCACACCAAAAGGTTTCAACGGGATTCATTTTAAGTTGTGAGAGAATTTCTTCATTTGTAAAAGTAATTCTCTTTAAAGTGTTTTTGCCATCTGTGCTTTGAGAAAATATCTCATTTGGCAAATCTGATCTTTGTTTAAGAAAGTACAAAGTTTTTCCATCTTTAGATAGCTGGATATTTGTGTTATAGTTTTCTTTATGAAATAAATTAATATCGCCTGATTTTAGATTAATCTTATAGATTGAATTGTAAATCTCTGTTCCGGCAATAAAATAAATTTCTTTTGAATCCGGTGTCCAAATAATTTCATCAACAGAGTTATCAAAATTTTCAGTAAGATTTTTCATCTCACTAGTTTTACGATTAAACAATATTAAATCTTTTTTATCAGCTTCAAATCCGGCGCGTTTCATTGAAGTCCATGTAATCCAATTTCCATCAGGAGAATAAACCGGTTGGCAATCAACGCCTTTACTTGTTGAAATAAGTTTAGGAATTTTGGGTGATGTTAAGCCCAATAAATAAATTTCAATGTTCGTGCTTGTAGCCTTGGTAAATTCAGGATTCTGTGAATAAGCAACTTCACTTCCATCGGGAGAAAAATTGTAATCGTTTGAAGAGCCAAGCGCCATTGGCGGAACATCTTCTTTGTTGCCTTCATTCAAATCAACAAAATCTCCGGTTGCAACATCAAGCAAAAATAAATGGCTGCGTTTATGTCCACGCCAATCATTCCAGTGACGATACATCAATTCAGTGAAAATCTCGGCTTTAACTTTACTTTCTTCTTTAGCTTTATCTTTTTGCTCATTGCAGTCTTGTGTTTTGCAATCAGGATAAACTGATGAAACAAATAAAATTTTCTTTCCATCCGCAGACCATTCAAATCCAGATGCTTCAGTATAAATATCTGTCAACTGTTTTTCATTTGATCCATCAAGATTGCATTGCCATATTTGTCCGCCGCGGGTAAACGCAATTGTTTTTCCATCGGGAGAAAACTTTGGTTCGCTTTCATTCTTTTCGGAATTTTTTAATATGCGTAAGTTCTTTCCATCCGTATCTATCAAGTAAATATCTGTGTTTCCCTTGTTTGCTTCAAACGTATAAGAAGTAAGCGTGTAAGCAATTGTTTTTCCATTGGGTGCAACATCGTAACTTCCGATGCGTTTCATCGCCCAAAGATCATCAACATTAATTGCTCTTTTGGTTTGAGGAAAAACTATAAATGGGATAAATAGAAGGATTAAGAGTATTTTTTTCATTACTGCTCCGAAGTATTCTTATTGTTTAGTCAAAAATAAGGCTGTTGGAAGTTAAAGACAAAGTAAAGTGCTTTATCAAACAATAAATTCAATCTTAAAATCATTATGGCTAACTTTGTTACAATCTTTTTACAAAATGAAACAAAAAACACAAAACATATTTCTCCCCGGCGGATTTAAGCAATTTAGAATTCTAAAAACTAAGTATGTAATTAATGATAAAAGCGTGTTAGTAATTGGATCAGGAAGCGAAAAGATCGCAGAAAAGATGATTGAATCTGGTGCAAACGCGGCAACTGTAATTGTAAATGATTATGATTCTCTGATGAACTCACGAATAAATCTTAGCAAAGACAGTAAGGTTTTAGTTAAGATGATGGATTTTGATAACACTGATTTTGGTGCGGCAGAATTTGATCTGGTTTTTGCTCAGGCTTCAATATCATTGCTGAACAGAAATAAAATCGTAAAAGAGATTAAACGAATTTTAAAACCCGAAGCGGTTTTGTGTGTTGGAGAAATTACTTCGCTTACAAAAGATTACCCACCATTTGTAAGAAATATTTTTGATACTTCGGAACTGTTACCTTTGTTAAATGATGATTGTGGTTCTTACTACACGGAAAGAAATTTTTCTGTTTTGTACAAAGAAGATTTATCCTCATCATTACATAGTTTTTACGAACATACTGCGCAAGAATTAGATGATACTATTTATAAGTTGAATGAAAAAGAAAAAAGTTATTACAAAAAATTATTAAAAAAGATTAGTCACGAATCCAACGCATATTTAAAACTTGGTGCAGATAGATATATTGGTTTTAAGATGCTGATACTGAAGAAAAATTAGTAAGTCATTGCGAGGATGGCATCGCCAGAGGAAGCAATCTACTGAATTCTTTGAAGTTTATTGACGAAGGCTTACAATTATTTAAAAGATTGCTTCACCGACTAAAGTCGGACTCGCAATGACAATGGCAGATAGTAAAATGAATGTAAAAAAAGGCGACATAGTACAATTTCAAATAGAAAAGTATGCATTCGAAGGAAAAGGAATTGCAAAGGTTTCTAAAAATGAATTGCTTGGTTTAACTGAAGAAAACGGCAGCGAAAAAAATTACGTTGTGTTCGTTCAAGGCTCATATCCAGGCGATACAGTTAACGCCAGGTTATTAAAAATTAAAAACTCTTACGCCGAAGCATTAACCTTGGAAATTCTTTCTCAATCTCCTGAAAGAGTTGAAGCCAAATGTAATTTCTTTGGAACTTGCGGGGGATGCAAACAGCAAAATTTAAATTACGATTCACAGTTAAAATATAAACAGCAGCAGGTTTTAGAAATTTTTAACAAACTTGGTGGATTTGCTGACCTGTCTGCCAACAAGGCAGGGTTTGAAATTGAACCAATCATTCCTTCTGAAAATGTTTTTTATTACAGAAACAAAATGGAATTTTCTTTTAGTGATAAACGATGGCTGACAAAAAGCGAAATTGATTCGGAGGAAAATTTAGATAGAGATTTTGCACTGGGATTACATATTCCTAGAATATTTGATAAAGTACTCGATATTGATGAATGTTTTCTTCAATCGGAAGTAAGCAATAAGATATTAAACTTTACTCGCGATTTTTTTAAAACCAGAAACACTTCTATCTATTCTACAAAAACACACGTTGGATATTTGCGAAACCTTGTAATTAAACAATCTTTTCACACAAATGATTTAATGGTTAACCTTGTTACATCCGAAGAGAACGATGATTTGATGACTGAATATTACGACGAATTAAGAAAAGAAATTCCGCAAGTAACTACAGTAATAAATAACATTAACAAAAAGTTTGCTGCGGTTGCAGTTGGCGATTATGAAAAAGTTATTTTCGGTTCCGGTTTTATTTATGATAAGATTGGTAAATATAAATTTAGAGTTAGCGCAAATTCGTTTTTTCAAACAAACACAACACAGGCGGAAAAACTTTATCAAACTGCTTTGGATTATGCAGAGTTAAACGGGAATGAAATTGTTTACGATTTGTATTCCGGTGCGGGAACGATTACAATTTTTATTTCAGATAAAGCAAAAAAGGTTTATGCTTTTGAAGCTGTGGAATCAGCAATTGCTGATGCAAAAGTAAATGCAGATCTAAACAATATTTCCAATGTTAAATTTTTTACTGCTGATCTTTACAAATCATTTCTACCCATAGTTCAGAAATACAATATTCCAAAACCTGATGTAATGATAATTGATCCGCCAAGAAGCGGAATGCACCCAACCACAGTTGATGATGTAATAAAACTTTCGCCAAATAAAATTGTTTATGTAAGCTGTAATCCTGCAACACAAGTGCGAGATATTAAACTAATCGTTGAAGCCGGTTACAAACTAATTAAGACCCGACCAGTTGATATGTTTCCTCATACTTTTCATATTGAGAATATTGCTTTATTGAAGTAATAGAACACGGATAACACAGATATCGCAGGTTTTCGCTGATTTAATCCGCGCTGATCAGCTAAACCCGCGTCATCCGCGTGCTATTGATTTTTAATTATTAGTACAAGCTCACCCTTAAGATTTTCTCGTTCCACTGTCTTCAAAATATTATGCGCATTAGCACGATAAAATTTTTCTTTTTCTTTTGTTAGTTCAAATGCAAGAAGGTAAGGTATCTTTTATAAACGAATACTTAGTATAAATACTTTATTCCAGATTTAAATGCTCTTTGATTTTGTTTACAAAGCTTTTCCCACTACCTACAAACTCCTCATCTTCTGATTTATCAATTATAAAATCATGATAATAATCGCTAATCTGTCTTTTATCAAAAGCTTTGTTTAAATCTTTTCCCATTTCTTTTGAAAATATTCCTGTTTTAACAAAGAATTCTCCAAAAGCAGAGATTGTCATTTTATGAGATGAAAAATGCAACCCTTTAGATAGTAACACAGCCTGAGCAGAAAAAAACATAGCATAGTATGATCTGGAAACTGATGACTCAAAGTCTCCTTCTCTCACTAAAACTTCTGCAGTTATTAAGTATCTGTCGGATCTCTTTAGCAAGGATTCTATTTCACTCAACTAAAACTCCTTCTTGTTTTACATTAAGCATTAGAGGGCTATTGATATTTTTATAATCTTTATAAGAGATGGGCACAACTGAAATTAATGAATTATAATTTAAGCTTATATCGTAAACAGCATCAACAATTCTATCTATTTCTTTTCCAATTGATTCTATTTTTTTTAAAATGACAAGCAAATCTATATCAGAGTTTGCATTATAGTCTCCGCGGGCATACGAACCATACAGTATTATTTCAACCAAGTTATCGCTGTATAGTTGCTTTAATTCTTTCTTAACTAAACTTAAAATAATCTTTGTTTCCCAAAGCAATGTAGCTCTTATTTCATCTTCACTTAAAGAAGGATAAGAATTCTTAATTTGTAAAATTGTTTCACCAGCTTTTAATTTTTCTAATATTAACTCAACTGTAATTCGTGTACCAGCAATGACTGGTTTGCCCATCATTATTTCTGGATTAGAAACGATATAGTTTTCATTCATAATAAGTGTTCCTTTTATACTTTAAAATAAATAAAATCATAAATCACTTCGTTTCCTGCTGATTTAATCCGCGCTGATCAGCTAAACCCGTGTCATCCGCGTTCTATTGGTTTTTAATTATTAGCACAAATTCACCTTTTAAGTTTTCTCTTTCTATAGCACTCAAAATGTTTTGTGCATTACCGCGATAAAATTTTTCTTTTTCCTTAGTTAACTCAAAGGCAAGTACGCAGGGAATGTTTGGACCAAGAAGTTTTACAATATCTTCCAGTAAAGTTTTTAATCTGTATGGTGTATCCATTAAAACAATAGTTTCTCTTCGCTTCCTTAAATCCAGCAATTGTTTTCTTCTTATATCTTTCTTTGGTGAAAGCCAGCCGTAGTAATAGAATTTTTCAAAATCTAATCCGCTTCCAACCAAAGCAGTAAGCAATGAACTAACGCCCGGAACAGGAATTACTTCAATTCTGTTTTGCAATGCAAGATCAACAAGTAAATGTCCTGGATCAGAAAATAGCGGTGTGCCGCAATCAGAAATTAAAGCAGCAGATTTTCCTTCTAACAATTTTAGAATCAATTCATTTGCACTTTCATTTTCATTATGCTCATTTAATGAAAAGAGTTCTTTTTCAATTTTATAATTGGATAATAATCTTCGTGCCTCTTTATATTCTTCGCATATTATAAAATCACATTCCTTTAAAATTCTCAAAGCACGAAGCGTTATATCTTCATAATTACCAATTGGGGTTGAGACGATGTAAAGTTTTGGTTTCATTTTTTTGTGATTTTTAGTGCTTTTGTGATTTAGTGGCAAAGTTTTTCGCCACAAAAACTCTAAAAGACAAAAGAGCACTAAATGATTTTATTATTTGAAAATTCTCGTAATTTGTGCTTAAATTTAAGCATAAATTTTATAATTAAATTTAAGCTTATGAAGCAACTTACATTTAACTTCATTTCTAATTT
>JAGOXU010000171.1 GCA_018059515.1 Ignavibacterium sp. | reverse complement strand
ACATCAACTTCAAAAAATACTGCCGATATTTTAACTTCTCTTGAATCAACAGAAGCATAAATATCTTCCGGTTTTACCTCTTCACCTTGTAGGCGTTTTATAATAATTACATCTTCTTTTTCTTCCATGATTAGCCCAGCATATTGAACGATCATAAACAAGGCTTTATCGTAAGGCATGCTTTCAATTTCAATACCTATCGGGTTATCGGAAACTACTGTTGATACAATTCTTTTTCCTGTTGTGCTTTCGCTTACCTTACTTAGAAGTGCAATTGCTTCATTAAAGGGTAAGGTTTGTGAGAGTGTTACTAGTTCATCGGGATTGTTATAATCTTTAAGCCGTCTTTCCCAATATTTTTGCGGAAAGATACTTCCAATAAACATAAAAATTAAAAGCAGTGAGTATATAGTTGTCTTCATCTTATTTCTCATTTGTTTTCTTTTTTTGGTTCTGTTCGATCTAATTCAAGATCCATTTTTTCAATTATTCCGCCCTTGTTAAGTATAAAGCTTACTCGGCTGTTTTGATAATCTATCTTTGTTAAGTATCCTAAATAAACTTGCTCGCCTTCCCAGATTAAATAAGTGTTTCCTTTGCTGTCAGCAATAAATGCGCCTTCAGGAATTAGAGCTAGCAAAGTTGCACCCTGTACATCAAGAAGTTCATCTACGTTAGGAGGAATTTCATTTCTAATTAATGGATAGAAAGCATCATAAAGAGTTGGGGAGCTAAGATTATTTTCTACAACAGTTGCAGGCGCAAATCTATTATCAGTAGAAAAGTATGCTTTTGCATTCAAAGTATAGCTTACAAGATATACCGGAACTTCATCTGCTTTAGTTTGAACTAAATTACCTAAACTAACTTCGGTAACTTTTTTTAGCTCCTTACTGTGCTCAATAGCGTATATCAAATTATAAACTTCATTAAAATAACCGAACCCGGTAAGTTTATATTCGTGATAGAAAAATTCTTTTTCCTGTTTTTGTTCAAGGAACTCAATATTAACCTGGGCTTTATCAGAAAATCCATTAGTAATGTTATTTACAAAATTGTAAAATCTAATAGATGATAAATTCTGTGGTATATTAAACTCCCGATTAGCAAGAATTGAATCAAGTCTGTTGGATTCAACCAAGAGCCCTTGATATTGTGCCAGCAATTCCTGCGGATCCAATGCTTTTGCCTGTAGTTCAGTTAACTTATCTCTTTTTTTAGTTAAATCTTTACTTTGAACAAAGTATAGATATGATCCTCCTGCTATAAGGATTATAAACAGAAAAGCCAGCAGAACTAAAGTACTACGTAATTTTTTATTCATTTTTTTTCTGATATGATGTAATATCAAATGTTAAATTATATTTATAAGCGTTCTTTTCTCTAAGAGCTTCATTCATCATACTTTTTAGCATTGCATCATGCAAACTAAAAGCCATATCTGTTGGAGAATATTTTGAAAGAGAATATCCCTCAACTTTAATCGTATTAGTGTTATCCCTAACAATACTGGATATCCAAATGTTCTGTTTGCTTCCGCAAAAAGCCGCAACATCTCTAAGTACTGATTTCCAAACACCGGTACCAACTGCAGCAGAATCTAAAATTGCTTGAGTTTGACCGAAACTGCTAATCTTGCCTTCAATCTCTGCAATCTTACTTAATGTTTCTTGATTTTCTCTAATAATCTGATTCTTTTGTATTATTTCTTGATCAAGTCTTGATAGCTCTTTGTTGTTTTGAAGAACCTTTAGAGTAAAAAGAAAAGCTGCAAGAAACAAAAACGGAAGCACTGCAAAACTATGCCAGGAGAATTGAAAGAATTTTTGTTCTTCAGAAATGTATTTGGGCAATAGATTGATGCCCTTGTGTTCCTTTGCTAATTCATCAAAATATTCTGTTGCAACTGCAAGCGGAACGCTGTATGATGAAAACCTTGCTTTTGTCTCATCATCTATTTCGGAAATATCAACATCATCAAATTCTAATCTGCTAACATTGGCTTCCGGAAATGTTCCGTAGAAAGAAAGAATTAAATTTTCGGAATCATCTTCGCCGCACACAATAATATTATCTAAAGAAGTTATTCCGCCGTTTTCCATCTCAAGTAATATCTTTGAGAAGTAAACATCATAAGTGTGAAGATTAGTAGTTCCAATATCAAGTGTAGTTCCGATGTGTTTTAGTTTTCTACCTTGCAAGAATATAAGTTTGCTGTATTCTTTACCAATATAAACAACTAGGCTTTGATCATCCGGAAAGAATTTTTTACGTTTAGCAACATAATAGGCTAAAGCAATATCTGCACTTTTAATGGTTGGTACTTTAAAAAACTTCTTTCCAAAATGTCCCGCTAAGTTGTCTGTAAGGTTAACACACGCAACAGGTCCATCGATAAAAGCAGAAAGCAGTGAACCATCAGAAAGCTCGATAAAATCCATGCTCTCTTTTTCTACATTAACACCCTTAGATTGCCGGATGTCGGAAAGAATTTCATCGAGCAGTTTGCCGCTCTTTAAATCTTTTTTTCCGTCGTAGGAGTGATAATAAATTGCAGGTTCTGTTAAAGCAGGAATAAACTCAAGCTTGTTGAGATTTACTCCCTTCAGTGCCGCACCGATAGAGGTGATGCTTGGTGCATCAAGGCTGGATCCGGCAAGTGAATTATCTTGAGCTTCAACACCTTCTAATTGAAGTCCTTCACCTTCCAGATTGAACCCTGCGGTTGGCTGCAAATTAGATTTTGATGATATTACATCCACAGATGCAGTACTAATCACCTTTAATCTGTTGCCGATTTTTTCTTGGCTAACGACAGCGAGTTTGGTATCGTTGCCCTCGCAGTATATGCAGGCTATTGTTTTCATAATTTACGCCGCCAGTATTTGCTGAATTCTTGTTTTATTGTTTGCATAAGTAATTGCAGTTTCTAATGAAATTTTCTTTGCAAGATACAAACGTTTTAGGTCTTGCTCCATAGTTAACATTCCTTGTGCGCCGCCTTGATTTATCATCATGTAAATTTCACTTGTGTTGTTGTTTTTAATTGCAGCCTTTACACTTGGCGTTACAAGTAAAACTTCTTTTGCAAGCGTACGCTTTCCATCAAGACTCGGAACAAGTTTTTGTGATACTATAGAAATTAAAACGTCTGCAAGTCTGTTTCTAACTCTTTCCTGTTCAGCAGGATCACATTCAGCTATTATTCTATCTATAGATTCAACCGCTGATGATGTGTGAAGAGTAGAAAAGACTTTATGTCCTGTATCTGTTACCTCTAATGCTGCCATAATCGTATCCGGGTCTCTCATTTCACCAACAACTATAATATCCGGATCCTGACGCAATGATTGAACAATTCCTTCTTTAAATGAAAGTACATCTCGTCCAACTTCGCGATGCTTTATTAATGAAATGTTTGATGTGTGAACATACTCAATTGGTGCCGCAATTATAATAACATGACAAGGATCAATTTTATTATGATGGTCTATAATAGAATCAAGTGTAGTGGATTTACCAGAACCAGTAATTCCTGTTATTAAAGATAATCCAAACTTAATGTAACCATGGCTTAAAGCTCTAACAATGTTAGGGTGAAAATCAAGGGAAGATAATGGTCTAATTGTTTGATTAATTGACCTCATATTCATTGAGAGGGTATCAAGATCAAAGTAAGTGTCTGATCGGAATCTGACATTTATATTTCTTCGTTCATAAAAGAATGTATAACTAAAATCAAGATTTCTTTTCTTTGCTAACAGTTCTCGTTGATTTACATTTAGAAGATTTACAATTATTACTGCCGATTCATCGGTAGTAAATTGTGCAATTTCTTTTACGCGTTCTTTATTTCCATAAATCCTCATCCAAATATAACCAACGTTACCATGACCGCCAATTTCGATATCAGATGCTTCTTTCTCAATCATATTAGTAAGCAGCTTGTTATAAAACTTTCTTAATAAAAGCCTATCGTTTTCTTTTAGCTTATCAATATTCTCAAGAATGTAATGAACTCTATCAGGACCAAAAATGGCTGCCGGAATAGTTTTACAAAAACTTTCTAATATTTTTTTCTCTTCAGCGATGTTCAATTTAAACCTTTTGTAAAATAATATTTGGTTAATTGTTAGATAAAACTATACCAGCTTAAAAGAAATAGATTTTTAGTTAAAACAGTAAGATTTATACTATTTTGATATAAATGTTAAGTAAAATTTACTTTTCAGTAAAAAATTTTACGATTCGCTGGTACTTGCAAGTACTTCTTCGATTGAAGTTAAGCCCATCTTAACTTTTTCTAAACCAGCTTCCCTCAGAGTTAGGGATCCATCTTTGCGTGCTTGCAATCTTAAACTTTCTTCATCCACCTCATCGCCTGCTTTAACAATCAATTGTCGAATATCTTTTGTGAAATACAAGGCTTCGTGAATTGCAAGTCTTCCTTTAAAACCCGTTCCATTACATTCATCGCATCCCGCAGTTTCATAAATTGTATAATTTCTCCACTCTGCAATATTTAATTCAGCCGCTGCCATCAACCCTTCATCAAAATTTACCACTCTTTTTTTACATTTAGGACACAACCTTCTAACCAACCTTTGCGCAACGATAAGATTAATAGCATAAGCAATAAGAAAAGGTTCAATACCCATTTTAAACAATCTGGATACAGCACTTGGCGCGTCGTTAGTATGGAGAGTGGAAAAAGTTAAGTGACCGGTGTTTGCAAGTTTAATTGCAATCTCGGCGGTTTCTTTATCTCTCATTTCACCAACAAGAACAATATCAGGATCATGTCTTAGTATTGATCTGATAGCTTGTTCAAAGTTCATCTTGTAACCAATTTTTAACTGTCTTGCACCTTCAATAACATATTCAACAGGGTCTTCAACAGTTAACACGTTTACTTCAGGCGATATCACCTGATAGAGAGCTGCGACCAATGTTGTGCTTTTTCCACTTCCCGTAGGTCCTGTTAAGATTACCATTCCCTGCGGTTCATTAATCGCTTTTTCAAAAGATTTTCTTGCGGTACCGGCAAGTCCAAGTTTATCAAGATCTCTGATTACCTTTCTATCATCCAAAATTCTTATTACAACACTTTCAAACTTGTTCTTAAGCTCGGTACCAACCATTGGCAGAATTGAAACTCTAAATCTGATTATGATATTATCAATTTCTCGTTGTATAAAACCATCCTGTGCCATCTCTCTTTCAAATCTATCCATTCCTCTTGAACGATCTTTAACCACAGCAACTACTGCTTCGGGAAGAGCATTATCTTGAATATACCATGTTTGCAAGTTTCCATCGAGACGAAACATTACATGTGTTTTGTTACCCGAGCGAGGAATAAAATGTATATCACTTGCACCTTTTCTTACGCCTTCAACTAAAGCTCCTTCAACAAGATTTATTAAGGCACTTTTATTAATCTCTGCATCAAGTTCCTGTTCATCAAGAGAGGAATCGTCGTGCTCATCAGTATCCATCTGAAGGTTTTCTTCCATCGCTTTAAGAAATTCATTTTCAGGTGGAAGAATAATGTCGATAAGTTTGTCGTAATCGTGTTTTTTTATGAAGATAACTTCATATTTTTTTGCATTTAACCCGAAAGCAATTTTAGGAATATTTCTATCGGTAGGGTCAATCGCTGCTATAATTAATTTATCCTTGTTGCGATCATCGAACATAAACGGAATTATTTTATGCTGAAGTATCAGTTGTTTTAACCCTTCACCATTACCCGTTATCATGCTTTTTATCGATTCAAGTCTGCTTTCAGGTACTTCTTCAGGACGGGTTTCTAATTCACGGAATGCATATAGTATAGCAACTTCACGAAAAATTACATCATGATCGTATTTAAAATCCTGTACTAATATCTGTGCAAGATTTCTTTTTATTTTACTTTTATCATTTGCTTTTGCAGCAAGTGCTTTCTCGAGCATCTGTCCATCGATTATTCCTTTTTTAAAAAGGAGATAACCAATTTTGTCTGTCATCTCGAGGTTTGTATCAATCATGCAATAATTTTGTTTTTGTTATTTGAAACTTAATAAAAAAAATACTGTAATAATAAAAAGTTTTATAAAAATAAAATCTGAAAATTTTTTTAATCATCGAGTGTAAGCTAATAGACATTGGAAGGTCACACTTCGATAAACACAGCATGACACGATTGCCATCCTAAATCAGCTTTTGTTACTTTGAGTCCGTCGTCCATTGTTATACAGAGCTTGTCGAAGTATGGCATCCTTTTCCTGAGCCTTCATACCGGTCACACCTGCCTACCGGTAGGCAAGCTTCGATACACTCAGTGTGACATCGATAAACACAGTATGATAACAATTATGCAATATCATTCTGAACAACAACGGTACTGGAAGCCGTACCAGGAGTTTTAGGTCTTACCGTAGCAGTCTCTGCTGATACCAGGGTTAATAAAATCATTACGACCATAATAAACATTGCTATGGCAACCTGGATAAGCTCAATTAAGTTTTTTAATTTATAAACAGTTTCTGTTTCATAATAATTTGCCAATTGAAGAGCAGTATTTTTAATCGTTCCTGTTTCTTCACCCGAGTGAAACCTTGAAAGCGCAGTTTCGGTAAAGACTCCACTAGCTTCAAAGGCATCAGTTACGCCAACACCCTTTTTCACCATTAAAGGTATTGCAACATTTTTTACTTTGTCCTCAAAATATGTATTACCAGCAGCTTCGGCTGCAATTCTTATCGGCTCAATACTTTCTGCTGAACCGCTATAAAGGGTATAAAACACACGACAAAAAACTTCAATTAATGTTTTATGAATTAATGAACCAATTACAGGTAATTTTAATACGTATTGATCAATGATATATTTACCTTTGGTGGTTCTGGAATATTGCCAAAGGGCTACAGGTGGAATAATACAAACTGCAGCAACCAAATAAGGATTCTCCATTAAAAAATCGCTTATCTTCAAGGTAAAAGCCGTCATTGGCGGAAGCTCAACCCCAAAACGTACAAACAATTTTGCAGTTTCGGGAAAGATATATCCTACATAAAATAAAACTGCAAGAAAAAGAACAAATACAGTTACCATTGGTGTAATAAGCGCACTGCGCATATTTTTTCTAAACTCTTGGTTTCTCTCTAAAAACTTTGCGGTTGCTCTGTATATCTCAGCCATATTACCGCTTTTGGATGCTAGACCAAGCATATAAGCAGTAAACTTTCCAAAAATATCCTGGTATTTTAAAAAAGTTGCCTGACTATCGGCTCCCTTTTTTAATTCATTGTTAATTTCCTTAAGTGTGTTCTTTAGAGCCGCGTTTTGAGTGTCATTTATTAAAAGAGTAAGAATTTCACCGTAAGCAAGTTTTTGATCGAGTAATTCAGAACTTATTTTTACAAATGTTACTATTTCAGAAACAGGGGGTTTTGCTTGGTAATCTAATAATTTTTTGT
>JAGOXU010000029.1 GCA_018059515.1 Ignavibacterium sp. | reverse complement strand
TGCCGCAGCATCGGTGCTTCATAAGTAAATTTATAACCCTTTAGTTTATCACGATTTTTATACACTTCAATTATAACTTCAATTAAATAATCAATATGGCTTTGTGTGTAAACTCTGCGCGGAATTGCCATACGAACAAGTTCCATAATTGCGGGAATGGGTTTTCCGTCTTTATCATTCTTACCAAACATCACACTTCCAATTTCAACTGCACGTACGCCGCCTTCAAGATAAAGTTCACAAACAATTGATTGCCCGGGAAAATGATGCGCCGGAATATTTGGTAAAAATCTTTTTGCATCAATATAAATTGCGTGTCCGCCTGGTGGTTCAATAATCGGAACACCCGCAGCAACTAATCTTTCACCAAGATATTCCACGCTGCGAATTCTATATTGCAAATAATTCTCATCAACAATTTCTAATAAACCCTGCGCAACTGCTTCAAGATCGCGTCCTGCAAGTCCGCCGTAAGTAGGAAATCCTTCTGTAACGATTAAAAGATTTCTGCACTTCATCGCAAGTTCTTCATCGTTTAAAGCTAAAAAGCCGCCAATATTTACAAGTGCATCCTTCTTTGCACTCATTGTTGCACCATCTGCGTAGGAAAACATTTCCTGTGCAATCTCAAGCGGAGTTTTATTTTCGTATCCCTTTTCCCGCATCTTAATAAAGTAAGCATTTTCTGCAAAGCGGCAGGCATCAAGAAAAAGTGAAATACCGTATTTATTACAAACTGCTTTTACATCTTTTATATTCTGCATAGAAACCGGCTGACCGCCGCCAGAATTATTTGTAACTGTTATCATACAAAGCGGAATATTTTCAACACCTTTTTCTTTTATGAAAGTCTCAAGTTTTTCAACATCCATATTTCCTTTAAAGTCTGCACGGATTTCAGGATGTTTCCCAACTTCATTCAATAAATCAACAGCTTCTGCTCCACTGAATTCAACGTTCGCGCGAGTTGTATCAAAGTGTGTGTTATTAGGAATAAATTTTCCCGCACCACCAACAATAGTAAATAAAATTTTCTCAGCCGCTCTTCCCTGATGAGTTGGAATTATATACTTCATATTAGTAATACTTTTTATAACAGCTTCAAATCGATAAAAACTTTTTGAGCCGGCGTAAGATTCATCGCCTTCCATAATTCCTGCCCACTGTTTTGCACTCATTGCAGAAGTTCCGCTGTCTGTAAGTAAATCAATCAGCACATCATCTGCAGGAAGAAGAAATGGATTATATCCGGCTTCTTTAAGCAGCATTTCTCTTTCTTCTCTGGTTGTAAATCTTATTGGTTCAACTGATTTTATTTTGAAAGGTTCGATGATGGTTTTTGGCTTCATAATTTATCCATAAAAAGAATTAATTGATTTTTTACTTATTCAAATTTACAAAAAGATGCTTCTTAAATCTCATCATTTATTAAAGATTATTATTGCCTTTTGCGTAAATGATAAATAGTTTTCGATAGTGTCATTTCAAAATAAATTCAGGAGAAGCAATGGAAACTGAAGATACTATTCAATCCGAACAACCTACAAACGAAATGGAGGAACTTTCGCACACCGATAAAATTGTTGGTGTTATTTCCGAGCCATCAAATCTTTTTTCTAAATTAGCTTTTCAAAGCTCAAAAGTAACAGATTGGTTACTACCGCTTTTTACAATGATAATTGTTTCTATCATTGCAACTTTTATTTATATGTCTAATCCCGAAATCAAATTAGAAATGCAGCAGCAGCAAAAAAAAGCAATGCAGGAACAGTTTGATAAAATGGTTGAAAGCGGGCAACTTTCACGTGAGCAAGCTGATGAACAAATGGATAAAACGATGGAGGTGATGGGCAGTTCCGGTATGATGCAAATTTTTTCTTCAATCGGAATACTGGTAATGATGCTGCTTTGGTTTTTTGTTTTTACAACAATAGCGTTTTTAATTGCCAGGTTTGCATTTAAAGGCGATGGAACATACACGCAGGCAATGAGCGCAATGGGTTTGCCGTTTTATATTTCTGTTCTGCAAAGTATAATTTTAATTATTCTTGGTTTGTTAATGGGTAAAATGTTAACAGGGCTAAACCCCACAGCATTATTGGGAATGGATATTAAAACCCTGCCGGGATTTTTACTAAGTAGATTCGATGTTTTTTCAATTTGGTTTTATGTTGTTGTTGGAATTGCTTTTGCAAAAATGTTTAAATCCGATAATGTTAAAAAATATATTTTTGCTTCAATAGGAATTTGGCTGGTATTCATGTTTATAATTTTTGGATTAGCACAAGTATCACCAACATTTGGAAATATGCTCCGATAAGATAATAAGAATTGATTTATTTGGGACGGTCGAGAGATTGTTCCCAACCATACGACAAATCTATTTATTTGGAACGGTCAGGAG
This sequence comes from Ignavibacterium sp., assembly GCA_018059515.1. Taxonomy (GTDB): domain Bacteria; phylum Bacteroidota; class Ignavibacteria; order Ignavibacteriales; family Ignavibacteriaceae; genus IGN3. The sequence continues at coordinate 20,090 of JAGOXU010000029.1, read as the reverse complement.
ACCGTTCCCTACTTTTCCCAATTCCAAGCACCGTAAAATAAACCCAATGGTGAAAAACTAATATTTTTTATTCGCTTGTTGTATGCAATTATATTATCAGACCAAAATAATATTGTAACCGGTTCATTCTCTTTAAATATTTTACTAACGTTTTTATAGATAGAAATTTTTTCTGTTTCCTCTTGCGCTGGTTTTACTTGATTTAATAATTTTTCAAGTTCGTAATTTGTAAAACTTGAAAAATTTAACATACTTTTATCGGGATCGGAATTCCAATAGCTGTATAAATTAAGCGGGATTTCAATACTCCAGCCTGCAATCCATGCATCATACTTTCTGGCGAGCAATCCATCCACAAATTCATTTTTTTCTACATAAGCCAACCGAGCATCAATTCCAATTTCTTTAAGATTATTTTTTATGATTGTTGCTGCAAACTCACGTTTAGAATTTCCGGAAGCAGCATAAATCTTAAATGAAAATTTTTGATTATTCTTTTCAAGAATTCCATCGCCGTTTAAATCTTTCCAGCCATCTTCTTCAAGCATTTTTTTTGCAAGCGTTGGATTATACTCGATATTTTTTAGTGAATCTTCTAAATATATTTTGAAAATCGGAGAAATTGGTGAATCATAAATTTCTCCATATTTGCCAACGATTGATTGAAATATTTCTTTACGATTTATTGCAAGAGATAGCGCTTTACGGGTTTTTGCTGATGAAAAATAATTGTTTGGCTTGGCTTGTTTTTTTTGCTTTGCTGCAGGATCGATATGATTCCATCCAATGTAATCATAATTTCTTCCTTTGATAGAACCGATTTTTATGTTTCCGTTGTCAACAAGTTCTTTAACTTTTTCTGATTTTATATCTTCAGTAATATCTATCTCCCCATTTTTAAGTTGAGTTAGAAGTGAATATTCATCGGGGATAATTTTAAATATAATTTCCTGCACTTTATCCGGATTAAAAAGATAACAGGAGCTATCCGCCCACAAATGTATTTTTTGATCTCTATCCCATTTATAAAATTTAAATGGTCCGCTTGTTACGGGATTAAAATTAACGTCAGAAGTTTCAACATCCTCCCTTTTAATATTTTTATAAATATGTGCGGGCATTATTGCATGGTTTATATCTAAAAAAGTAAAGTTCTGATAATCTTTAAAAAATATTGTTACACTTGTTTCAGAATTTTTTCTAAATGTTTTTTTTATGTCGATGTGTAAATCATTTGATGTGTAAAAATTGTTGAACAAACCGTACAATCTGCTGTTTACTTTGGGATCGGAATAAATATCCAAGCTAAAAATTATATCATCAACGGTAATTGGTTTTCCATCAGACCATTTTAAATTTTTTCTGAGATTAAGCGTAACAAAATTTGAATCTTTATTAATCACCCAACTTTCTGCAAGCATTGGTTTTAACTCAATAATTCCTAATGAATCATTCCAGTTTTCAAATGCAGGTTTAAGAAAAAGTAAATCCAGCAAATGCCCTTCCTGTAAATCAAAAGCGTAAAGCGGACTTATAGTTGAAACATCGGACTGAATACCAACAACAACTAATTTATTTTTATTTTCCGATGATTTTGAACAGCCTGAAAATCCAACAAGAATTAAAAGTACTGTTGTAATAATTGTTAAGTAAAAAGATGTTTTGTTTTTGGATGAAGAGTTTTTAATAAATTTCATTTGCGGTAAAATGTTTATGAATAACTTTTTAAAGTTAATATTGTTAGCAATTAAAAAGTAGCAAATATTTTTTTAGAAATGTTTATAGTTAACAAAGAGAGGAAACTTAAAAACGCAGTTAAAGATATATCCCGATTACCGATTACGATTATCAATCATTAAACCCTAACTGCGAATTATTTTTTTTTGAATTCTTTTAAAATCTTATCAGCGGATTTCAAATGTACTTCCGCTTCGGCTTTTCTATGTTCCTGCTTCAACAAATTTCCAAGCTCTTCAGAACTTTCAGCTTTATTATATTCGTTTTCAAAATCATCATTTAACCTGATGCTGTTTTCAAATAACTCTTCAGAAAGTTCAAAGTTATTAAGATTGGATTGAATGATTCCTTTAATTCTATAAATATCTGCAATAGATAATGTATCATTCAATTTGCAGGCAATCTCCATAGCTTTATCTGTAAATGCATCAGCTAATGTTAAGTTTTTTAGTTTTGTGTAAATAAATGCTTTACCAATATAAGAGACTGCAGAGTTGGATTGATAATTATTTTCGATTGAAAGAGTGATTGAATTGTTGAATTGTTCTAAGGCTAAATAATACTCGCCCATTCTTGTGTAGAGCATTCCAATATTATGATATACTCTTGCAACACGACTTTTGTCATTAAGGCTTATAAACTTTTCTAGTGAATCTTTGTAATTCCAGATCGCTTTTTCATAATCACCATAAATTGTATAAATGATACCAAGGTTTGTTAAAATCATAGCTTGTGTAGATAGATCATCACTTTCTTTTAGGATAACTAAAGCAGATTCAAAATGCTCTAAAGCTTTTTTGAATTCACCTTTTTCACCATATAAAGTGCCAAGCATATTTTCACATTTTGCAAAACCTTTAAGGTAGTTTATACTTTTAAAACTTGAGTAAGCTTCTTCAAGATAAAAATCACAATCTTCCCACTGTGCTTGAGTCCAATATATTTTTGAAATAAGTAGATTTGCTTCGCCATTATAAATTCTAAAATCTTCTTTACTTCCAATATCATTTTTAAGATCAGTTAAAATTTCTAAGGCAAAAGCCTGATTGCCAATTTTTATCATCAGTTGAGCAAGTTCTAATAACAAGCTGTAATATTTATCTTTTAATAAAAGTCTTTCGGAAAGCGTAATTATTTTATCAACAATAACTCTTTCATCAACTCCATCAGAAAATTGATAATTAATATGCTGCTGATCTATTTCAGGAATTTCAGCATCAATTATTTCAAATGATTTTGCGTAAACTTTTACAGCTTTAATAAATTCATCAGCATCCGACTGGGAAAGAAAGTTTACCAAAACATTTTTAACGTGTGTTATAATTTTTTCTGTGTTATTGTTCATTTTGAACCTCTGCTGCATTTGATTGAACAGTTTCTAAACCTAAAGTTTTTTCAATCATTAAAACTTTTTCTTTAATATTTGATTTTCTGTAATAATCAAGTGCCTGGTTTAAATAGTTATTTCCTAATTCGTGTTTACCTTCCTCTTTATATATAGAGGCAAGTTCTGCAGAAGTTTCTGCAATGTTTAAACTATTTCGCTGTTTTGTATTAATTCGCAAACTTATCATAAGGTAAGATTTTGCGGTTTGAGTATCATTAAGATGTTTTGCAATCATTCCTCTAACACGATAAATATCCGCTATTGTTAGCTTATCATCCAGGTTGTGGCTTATTGATAATGCTTTATCTGCAAATTCCTTTGCCATTCTTAGATCTTGATTTGCAATTAGAATTTGTGACTTTGCTAAATACAAAAGTGCAAGCGGACCCCAATATTGATTTTCGACAGCGATGTCAATTCCTTTATCAAAAGCTGCCAAAGCAGATTTAGTATCATTATAATGTAGAAAGTTTGTTCCGATGTTATGATATAACTCTGTAACTTTCTTTAAATCTTTTATCTCTTTATAGATGTTTAATGATATTTCCAGATGCTCTACCGCTTCATCATTATTACCAAGTATGCTGTTAACAATACCAAGGTTTGCTTCTATTTTAGCATTTAACTCTTTTTCATCAGATTCATTGGCAAAAAACAAACTTTGATTAAAATATGTTTTTGCTCTTTCTATATCACCCATTTCACCGGAAATGGAACCCAACATATTAAAGCAATTTGAAATTCCTGCTTTGTCGTTAGTTTCTTTATAGATTGATTCTGCTTCTGTTACTAAAGAAATGCTTCGAGTCCAATTAGCTTTGCGGCTGCAAATATCTGCTAAACCAATAAGTGATTTTGCTTTTAGCGTTTTGTTTTTAGTTCTTCGGTTTATTTTATTAAAGATTTCTTGAGCTAAATAATACTTGCCTGCGTCATTACAGATTTCGCCAAGTTTTAAAATAAACTCAAAATACTTATCCGAATCAAGTCTTTTTTCTGCAAATGTTATTGTTCTATCAATTTGCATTCGATTACAATTATCATCGATTTTGATATCTAATTGCTTTTTGTACAAATCACTAATCTGTGCCGAAACATTATCAGTAGTGGCTGCATGATTAGTATCAAAAATCAATTTCTGATAATCATCTTCAGCAAAATAATTCCTTAAGAGATTTTTAATCTCACTGTCATATTTGTTTACTGAGTTTTGCATCTTTAGTCTCTTGGTTAATTAGTTAACAAAACCATATCTAGAAAAATGATTTAATCTGGCATTTGTAACCTTAAGAGTTCCAGTTGTTACATCCATAGTTATAGAATCATACACAACACCTGTTATTGAGCCGTTTTGTGCTACATAAACAAAGTCTAAAGTATTTGGATTTATGCCTGTTAAATCCATACCGGAAACCGTTAAGGTATATTTAGCGGCTGCATTAAACACCATTGCTGGTCCAAACTCCAATGATGCTGTTTCTGTGTTAAAGGTTTGAGTTATCGTTACAGTTCCGCTAAATGCGTTAGCAGGAAAAACAAGCTGAGATGTAATTGAAACTACACCTGTTGTACTTTGATAATCAAATTGCTCTGCGAAACTTCCACCATAATAACCATTAATGTTTTTTGATCTGGTCAATAGAGTTTCAATTGAAAGACCTTGCACCTGTTTTGGCAGTTCAATTAATTTTAACTGCTTGTTGTTCGCTGAATCATCCGGTGAAATAACATTTGCATCTGGATTACATCCAAATAGCAAAGCTATCATTATCAGATTGATTGTTATGAACTTTTTCATTGTTGATCCTTTATCTGTTAGAGAATAAATAATTTCTTTTTAACTTTTTCGAACGAATATATATCGAGAAAAATGAGGTAATTGTGCGCCCAAAATTCCTACAACTCCCTTTTCCTTATTAAAATAAAGAAATGAACTTGGCATTGTGGTTTGCTGTCCGTTTGGTGCGACATAAACAAAATCAAAATTTGATACGTCCACGCCTTTTAGATTAAGATTAGTAAATAGCGCACTGAACAAAACTGGTTTATTGAACACCATACCAGGCTCAAAAGTACCGCTCAATTTTTTAGGATCGAGTGTTATCGTAATGGTTTTAGTTCCACTGAATGAACCTGCTTGAAAACAAACGGCAGAATACACACACTCACCTTTTTGTGCACCTTCAAAATTTCCTAAAATGATAAATCCCCCTGTATCACCATTTATTACTTTTGAAACTGTTACAGGTTTTTCGAGTGTAGGATTTTCAACAATTGACGAATTGTTATCAGGAGAAGTAATGTTAGTTTGGTCATTACAACCGACAGCAAATAATAAAAAAATTGCAAAAGTTAATAATATTTTTTTCATATGATTTATCTTCTTTCTTAAAAAAATTGAATAATATTTATATTTTTATTTAGAACTATTCATCTGTTTTATTAACAAAACCATATCTGGAAAAGTGTGATAATTGTGCATCAACCACGCAAAGCCAACCGTTTTCAACATATATTTCTGAATATTCTGCCTTAACCATATTCCCACTTCCATCAATGTAATAGAAATCTACATTAGTCGGATCAATACCAGACAGATCAACTCCAAAATACTCTACCGTATAAAAAATTGGAGTATTAAAGGTCATTGGAGTTGGCGCAAAATCAGCATACACTGATGCGCTACTTAAAGTTGCACTTATTGTTTTATAACCGTTAAAAGCTCCAGCGGGCACCCAAATTTCTACATAGGCAGAAACACTTGAACTGAGTGATTTTGTGCCATAAAAAAATCCACCATTAGAACCATTTATGAATTTACTCCAAGTTCTTGTTCCTTCAATTGAAAGTCCACCTTCGTTGTTTATTGTAAGCCATGTAACTTTGTCTTTTGAAATTTCAACTGGATTGTTTACGCTTATTGGGTCTGTGCATCTTACAAAAATCAAACTGATTAGGACGATAGTCGATAAATACTTTTTCATTTTATAATCTTTTTTATTCATTATTATTTATAAAGTTTATCTTACAAATACATATCTTGAAAAGTGCTGCAGTTTTGCGTTTTTGACATACATTTCTTTTGAGTCCCACTTTATCTTACATTCTTTTTTTGCTATTAGCTCAACTGCGCCATCATCAGTACAATAAACAAAATCAACTTTGGAATTGGAATCAAAACCCAATCTGACTAAGTCAATTCCTGTATAGGACAAATTTAAAAATGCGGGTTTATCAAAAATCATTTCTGGCAAAAAAATTACTTCCCCGGTATAAAAGTCAGGAATAATTTTAATTTCTTTAACACCTGTAAATGAATTTGGAAGAAACGTTAAGTTGGTTTGAATGAGTATCGAATCCCCTTCTTTATCTACATAGACGGTATCAAAAGTTATGGAACCGCCTTTTGTACCGTTAATTAATTGTAGAATTTCAAATCCATTTTCTGTAGAAATGATTGTTGGGATTGTTGTGTTTGAGGATATGATCTCCTCGTTTTCAGTTAGAGATACAGAATTGTCTAAGTTTTCACAACTAAAAAAGGTAAGTGTAATGAGAGTAATAAAAAGCGTAATATAAAATTTCATTTTGTAAGCCTTAATAGTGTTAAACTTGTTTTGAAATAGTTTAAGCCTAACACATCTCCGCAAATGAAACTTTTCCCTAAAAGTGAACTCAGTTTTTCACTTATTGTGCCATTTTATGAAGATTGCAGTTAGGGGCAACTAATGGGTTTTAAGCCTGTTTTTAGGCGGTATAAGAATTTCAAGTTGAAACAAGTTCTATCTATTGTATCAATAAGCAACAAGCAGGTATAGATTTGATAAACCATCTCATATTTTTGTAAATTGTTATCGAAACAATTTACAATCTTAACAGAAGCTAATTACAAGTTAATGGAAATTTTAGATCATTTATCGATTGCCGTATTTATAATTGATGAAACAGGCAAAATCATTTATCTAAATAACGCCGCAAGCAGTTTTATCGGCAATACTAAAGAAAAATGTTTGTCCTTAAATTTTTTGGAGTTTATTGAAGACAAAAAATCTCTTCAATCAGTTCTAAAAAAATCAGATCAACAAAACCTGCCTAAATCTATTGAGATGAAATTTAGAAAAGAGAATGGCAAATCATTATACGCGTTGCTCTCGATAAACAATTTTTTTAATCAGCAACTGAAACAAAATCAATTTATTATTTCATTAGTCGATCTCACAAATCAAAAAATGCAAGTAGAGTTGATTAAAGAAAATCAGCTTAGGTTTGAGAATATCGCAAACTCTGCCCCTGTTATGATTTGGATTACAGATGTAAATGGGTTGTTTAATTTTGTAAATAAAATTTGGTCTGATTTTACAGGAAGAAATATAAGCGAAGAATTAGGTTTAAACTGGATACAGGACCTGCACCCTGATGATGTGAAAAACTTTATGATTATTTATAACCAGGCTTTAGAAAATCGAATTCCATTTTCGCATCAATTTAGATTTAAAAGAAATGATAACACTTACAGATGGTTGATGATAAATGGTCTCCCTCGTTTCAGCAATCAAGATGATTTTTTGGGGCTGATTGGAACTTGTATAGATATAACGGTGCAAAAAGAAAATGAAGAATACATTAAAAAGATAAATGAAGAACTTGAAAATGCTACAAAAAATAAAGATAAATTCTTTTCAATTATCTCTCACGATTTGCGAAGTCCTCTTTCCGGTATCATGACATTGATGGATATAATGGTTACGGATTACGATACTTTGAAGGAAGATGAAAAAAAAGAAATTATTGCTGAAGCAGCAATTACATCAAGAAATACATTTACGTTGATGGAAAACTTACTGGAATGGTCAAGAATGCAAACAGGTAACATGAATTTTGAGCCGCAAAATATTACCTTATCATTCATTGCAATCGGTGTACGCAATCTTTTTAAACAAAAACTAAAAGAAAAAAGTCTATCGCTCGATTTTGATATTGAATCTGAAAGTTTTGTATTTGCAGATATGCAGATGACTGAAACAGTTTTCAGAAATCTGATTTCAAATGCAATTAAGTTTACACCACAATTTGGATTGATACTAATTACTTTTGAAAATCTTGATAACGAAGTTCTGATAAAAATAAAAGACACTGGCGTTGGAATGGATGAAAAACAAACTTCAAATCTTTTCAGGCTTGATCAAACTAATTCTTCTGTAGGTACCGCGGGCGAAAGAGGAACCGGGCTTGGTTTAATACTCTGCAAAGAATTAATCGAAAAGCAAGGCGGCAGGATTTGGATTGAGAGTGAAATTGGTTCAGGATCAACATTCTTCTTTACACTTCCAAAAGCTAAGTAAAAGAAACTTCTACATTATACTCTGCGGATCAACATCGTAATAAAGTTTAACATCTTTGTAACGAGATTTTTTGTTAAACTCAGTCCACGATTCCATAATTGCTTTTCTTAAAATTGCTCCACCCGGATCTTTATCTTTAGAACTTTTTATTAAAATATGATAACGGTAATTATTAACGAGTTTAAAAATTTGAGCAGTAGTTGGATCAGAAATTTTTAGAAAGTTTTTGTATTTGATTATCTCCTTGTAAAAATCATACGCTGCACCTTTTGCTTTTTCCATCGATGTGTCCTTAGTTTCAATTAAAGCAATACGCGTAAAAGGCGGATAACCCATTTGTTCTCTGTCTTTTCTTTCCTTTGCATAAAACCCCTTGTAATCATTCTCCAAAACTTTACGCAATACAAAATGTTTTTCGTTATAAGTTTGAATTATAACTTCACCTTCAACCTTACTTCTGCCTGCTCTGCCAGCAACTTGTGTAAGCAATTGAAATGTACGTTCATCTGCACGAAAATCCGGAAGCCACAAAGTTGTTTCAGCGGAAATAACTCCCACTAAAGTAACCCGAGCAAAATCCAACCCTTTAGAAACCATCTGAGTACCAACAAGAATATCAATATCACCTTTACTAAATTCTAAAAGTAAATTACTTAAGTAAGATTTTTTTTTAATTGAATCAGAATCAATTCTTTCAATTCTGGTGCTTGGAAAATAAAATTGAAGTTCATCTTCAACACGTTCTGTTCCTGTTCCAAAATATTTTATGTTGATTGAACCGCAATGCGTACAAGCACCGGGAACCGGTTTTATTAATCCACAGTAATGACATTGTACTTTGTTTTGATTAATGTGAAACGTCATCGGCACAGAACAATTTTCACACATTTCAACTTCACCGCAATCGTTACAAAATATTTGAGTAGAAAAACCACGCCTGTTCTGTAGAATTATTACCCCTTCTTTTTTCTTTAAACGATCTTCAATTTTATCAATAAGTATTTTAGAAAAAACAGTTTCTGATTTAGTTTTATTTTTTTCGTGTGCAATATTTACAAAAGTTATTTTGGGAAGTTTTGCATCATCAATTCTTTTGGGAAGCGAAAGTAATTTATACTTTCCTGTTTCTGCATTATACATACTTTCAATTGATGGAGTTGCGGAACCAAGTAAAACAGGGCAATTAAAAATATTTCCAAGCACTACTGCACCATCACGCGCATTATACTTTGGAATCATATCTGCGCTTTTATAACTCGCATCGTGTTCTTCATCTACAACAATTAATCCGATATTATTTAAAGGCGCAAACAAAGCAGAGCGCGCGCCGATAACAACTTTAGATTTTCCGTTTAATACTCGCCGCCACGAATCATATCTTTCTCCCGCAGACATTCGACTATGAATAACCGTAACAGTATCACCAAAATTGTTAAAAAATCGTGAAGTGATTTGCGGTGTTAAAGAGATTTCAGGAACAAGAATTAAAACCGTTTTATTTTTTGCAAGTGCTTGTTTTGTAAGCTCAATATAAACTTGGGTTTTTCCGCTGCCTGTAACTCCGTGCAGTAAATAAGTTAAAAATTTATTTGAATTTATATTTTCTGAAACAGAATCTACAACTTCCTGCTGTTGTTTTGTAAGAATTAACTTTTGATGATCTTCTTCATACTGTTCTTTATATCTTCTATCAACTTCTTTTTCAAATATTTTAACAAAACCTTTTTGCTCAAGTCCATTTAAAGATGTTAATGATGATTCAGTTTTATGCAATAGTTCTGCAACAGGAAGCGATGTGCCTTTTGCTTCAATCATTTTAAGTAAGATTTTTACCTGCTTCGGAGATTTGCGGTCAAGCTCGGGAAAGCCTGCGTAAATTTCTGCAATCTCTTTTGCAAGTTTTACAAATTTTACTTTTTTAGGTTTTACTTTTGCGCCCTGCACTTCATCAACAATTGTAATTGCACCTTGATTATGCAATGTGCGAACTTGTGAATAAATACTCTTTCGCTTAACCGCTTTTTGGAGTGTTGGGAAACTCAATTCATCGCGTTTATAAAGCTCCGCAAGTATTTTAAATTTTAATGAGTCTTTTTTCTTCTCTGATTGAAGAAGCTCTAAAACAAATTTTTTATCAACAACAATTTTTCTTTTCGTTTCAACATCCGTTCCCTGCGGAACTAATAATTTTAAAGCTTCGCCGAGAGAGCATAAATAATACTCAGATAGCCATTCGTAAAATTTTATGGTTTTATTTGTAAAGATTGGTTTATCATCAAGAATATCTGTGATAGGTTTTACTTCATCTTTTTTTAGTTCAATCTTTTCAGGAAGGTTTACAATAAACCCCGTCAAAGTACGCTTTCCAAACGGTGCAACTGCACGTACACCAATTTTGGCGAAGCCATCTAAATCTTTGGGAACCGAATAAGTGAATGCTTTTCTAAATGGTAAAGGAAAAACAATTTCAACAAACATTAATTATCTTCCAGATAGAAAGGGGTTAAAGATTTCAATCCTTCTGTGCTCGTATCATCACTGTACATTTTAAATTTTAATGTTTTTATAGATTTATCCCAAACGATTCTTTGATACTCTGCGGTTTTCGTTATTTGTCCGTTTGTAGAAATTATGCTGTCTCCAACAGGGATGGTTAAATAATAATATGGATCATCAAACTGCATTCCTTCCACCGTACTTAGATCACTAAATTCATATCGAATTAAAGCATTTAATTTTTCTCTCTCAACTAAAAGATTTCTTGAAGTAATATTTTTTCCATCAGCTTTTTGTCCATCAACAAACTCCTCGCTTTTTAATCCATACTCCAAAATACTTTTTACATCTTCATCCAAACTTTCCTTTGAAGCTGCATCACTGTTAATATCCTCAATTGTTACCAGCGCTGTTCCTGTTCCATCATCATTAATATTAACTTCATAAGAGACAGAATGGAATACTATACAACCAGTTACTTGAGTGACTAAAAGTAATGATGCTAAATAAAATAATTTTTTCAATTTAATCTCCTTTTTTACCACAAAGTCCTCAAAGGATAACACGAAGATCACAAAGTTAAATGCTCTTTAGTGCACTTTGTGAAGACTTGGTGTTCTTCGTGGTTTATTGTTTTAAAATTTAATTAACCGCTTTTTCTAATAGAGTAAATGTTTGTTTGCCAGCATCAAGCTCTGCAAGTGCACCAAACGGAATTGTAAACTTATCTTTAACATGTCCAAATGACATTCCATACACAACAGGAATTTTTAATTTGCCAAATCTATCTTTTAAAACTTCCATCAGATTAAATGATTTTGCAGTCAGATCACTATTTTGTTTCACTTCACATTTTCTAAAAAGTCCCAACATCACACCGGATGCTTTTTCAAACTTACCTGCTTGCATCATTTGTGTTAACATTCTATCAATACGATATGGTTCTTCTCCAATTTCTTCAATAAAAATTATTTTGTTTGAGTAGTCAACATCAAATTCAGTTCCGATAAGTGAGACTATTATTGATAAGTTGCCGCCAACAAGCCTTCCCTTTGCTTTTCCTTTTACGATTGAAGTCACTCCATAAATATTTTCATCATCGCCGCTTGTTGAATTAGAAAATGTTGAAATTCCCTCAGGGTCCATCAAAATTTTTTTAAAATTGTTTATAGAGTAATCATTAAAAGTTGATGTGCCCACAGGACCATGGAAAGAAACCAAACCGGCTTTTTGATAAAGACCATATAGCAATGCAGTTATGTCACTATAGCCTATCAGCACTTTTGGATTTGCTCTGATAACATCGTAATCAAGCAAAGGAAGAATGCGTGTGCAGCCATAACCGCCGCGAGCACAAACAATTCCCTTTACATTTTTATCTGAAAATTTTTCCATCAAATCTTTTGCACGATTTTCATCCGTTCCGGCAAAATATCCGCTCTGCAAAAGTATTTTTTCGGAATAAGTTGTTCCAAATCCCAAATCTGCTAAATTTTTTATTGAATCCTGCAATTCACTTTGAGCGATGTAACTTCCGGGAGCTACAAGAGCAAGCTTATCTCCGTTTTTTAATCGTGGAGGTTTAATAATTGGAGGTTCATCTTTAAAGAAACCTTCGAGGACTCTGCTTTGCGATCTCGAAGGTTGCAAAGTTGAAAAAGGAAATACTGCTGCACCAACTGATGCTACAGATAACGATGTTATAAATTTTTTTCGGTTCATTTCAATTAGTTCTAACTACTTTTTCTATTAATTATTACTTTTGCAAAAGTTGTTACTATCAACCAATTACATAAGAAGATATATAAAACGACCCCAAAAAGGGATTTTTATAATGATAATGTAAACATAGTTACATGACAGTTACATAAGATTATGCCCAAATCGGGATGTATTTTGTATATTTTTTTGATTTATTGTTTGGGTCAGATTCTTTAATTAATCCTTCAGATAGTGTATCACTTATAACTCTAGAAATCATAGGGTAATTTTTTCCCTCAATATTAAACCGATCACGAAGTGATTGATTAGACATCAAAGAACCGGAAACATATTTTAAGCAACAATGTTGATAACATGCTCTTATTTTGTCTTTACGATCCATCTCTTTAAATCTCTTTGGAGAATAAAGAATTACTCTAGTAAAGTTATCCCCTGCAATAAATTCTGGTGGTGGTAACTGAAAATATTCACATTGAAATATAACTTTATCGATGCCGCTGCCTCTTTCTTCACATACTCCAACTCTCCTCATAAATTGAGCGAGCAATTCATTTCTTGATTCAGGATTGTGATCTATAAAACGCAGAACATTAATTAATGGTGCCCCAGGATTTGTAATTTCTATCCTATCAGAAAATATTTCAATCATTGGAGATGAACCAGTAGTACTGAAGTCCTGGTGGATTAATGCATTAGCTATTAGTTCCCGAACTGCAAGTATCGGATAAAGTTTAGTTTCTTCTCTAATTGCTTTTACAATTTCTTCATTAGATGGTAAAATATTTGATATATAGTCAACCAGTTCCTCAAATCCATTTGCGTAACCTTTTTTACCTAACTGTTCTTTTTCTGTAATTATTTTGTCGCTTCCTTTGTAAACAACAACTCGAATAGCTTTTCTTGAAATATTTTCAAATTTATTTATATCCTTAGCAAAAAGTATGGCTCCAAGATTTAAAATATTGTAAAGTTCCAGTTTATGAGAAATTAGTTTTTCTTGCTCAAGCTTTTCAAGAATAGAATCTTTATTAGTGGGTAATGACTGATTTAGTAAATCAAACAATGATGAATAGTCTAATAATTGTAATACAGTATCTGCATCCAAATTTCCCAGAGCAATTTCTTTTTCAAATCTTTTTGCTTTTACTTTATTCCAGATTTTTCTTGCTTTTTCAGGAAACTCTGAAAGCTTTTTTTTATAGCTTCCAACACGAATAAATTCTTCACCTTTAAACTTTATTGGCGTATCGATTGTTGCATCAATTTTAAAAACGATTACAGTTTTTGAATTAACAATTAACTCAATAATACTGAAATCATTTCTTGGTTTTAATTGAGTAGCTAACCAATTTTCTAATTCTTCATTGCCTACTTTAGTTTGTTTAGGTTTAAAATTAGTTCCAACAATTGCTTTTGAAGAATTTTCAATCCCAAAGATTAAGTAACCGAATTCCATATTGTGCAGACAAGCTGAATTTGACAATGCTGAAATATATTCGCCAATTTCCCTAGGATTACAATCATTGACTTTGAATTCAATCCATTCGTTTTCGCCAGTAGATGCAATTAACTCTTTTAGATCTTCAATCTTCATAAAATAAATTTATGTATTTTTTTTAGTTGTGCCTACAATTTAGGAATGATATTTAGAAAATGCGAGAATAAACTACAAACCCAATTCCTTAAAAGAATAGGGCTTTTTGACAAAACAATCTAACACTTAATCCTTACATCCACAGCAAAGATTTTATTATCGGCTGTAATAAGCAATGGATTTAAATCAACTTCAGTAATTTCTGTATGGTTAACCATCATTTGTGCTAGATTTTTTATTACAAATTTAATTTCTTTTATATCCACAGGTTCTTCTCCGCGAACACCTTTGATTATTTTACCAATCTTGGTTGAGTTAATCATTTCATCAATATCATTTTCTGTTAAGTACGCTGATCGCATAACTATGTCATCAAGATATTCAACATATTTTCCGCCTGATCCAAACATTATCATCGGACCAAAACTTGGATCACGAAATGCACCAATCAACAACTCAAACTTTGTAGTTAAAAATGGCTGCACCAAAAATGAATCAAGTTGAATATTTTTTGAACTGAAATTCCAAATCATTTCTTCAGCAATCTTTATCAACTCAGATTTTGTGTGAATATTTAGCACCACACCTTTCAAATCTGTTTTGTGAACTATCTTTTCACCAACAGCTTTTAACACAACTGGAAAATGAATTTCTTTCTTCGTTAGCTCATTTAGATTTAGCACTTCATCCTTAACCAATGGCAGTTTATAATGATTACACAACACAGCTACTTCTGCTGGATTTAGAAATGTTCCAAGTTTTTTATTCAAAGAAAAATCTTTAACTGATTCCTCAATTTTAATTCGTCCTGTATTTAATTTTTTAGTTTGAAATTCTAACATATTTTTTATTAAAACTGCTGGGTCTTCGGGTCTTTTAAACAAAGCACGCATAGTTTTAGATTCAGTACGATATTCCTGCCAAAACTCCGGCAGCGGCAATACAACTTGAAAGATTGGTTTTTCAGATTTGATTTCATTAATACCCTCAATAACGGGAAGAGCTTTTACCATTATCGGTTCAACAAAAACAGAAATTACTGTATCAACATTTTTATCCTGAACAAGAATTTCATTTACAGCTTTAAATTGCTCAGCCGTTCCGCCCGGCAAAAGATCAACAGGATTATTAACACTTCCTTCGGCATGAACAATTTCCTTTAATTTTGATTTTGTTTCGGGAGCCAAATCTGCAAGTGCAAGATTGTTTTTTTCAAGAGTATCAACGGTTAAAATTGCCGGTCCTCCAGCATTTGTAACAACCGCAACGCGATTACCTTTAGGCGCTGGAAAATCTTCAAATCCTTTGGCAGTGTTAAACATATCGTTTAAATCATCAGCACGAATAATTCCGAATTGATTGAGAACAGCATCAACAACTTTATCGCTGCTTCCAAGCGCACCTGTATGTGATGAAGCAGCTTTTATTCCGCTTGATGTGCGTCCGCCTTTTAACACTACAACCGGTTTTGATATTTCATTATTAATAAAATATTTGATAAACTTTTCGCCATCAACAAAACTTTCTAAATAATAAGTTATAACTTTAACATCATCGCAGTTTTGCCAATACTCAAGTAAATCATTTTCATTTACATCCGCTTTGTTGCCAACACTAATAAATTGTCCAAAGCGAATATCGGTTTCGCGTAATGAATTCAGTACTGCGGCGCCTATCGCTCCGCTTTGAGAACAAAAAGCCATAGTTCCTACTTGCGGCTCTTCGGCAACAAACGTCGCATTCATTTTTATAGAAGGAATTGCATTTATTATTCCCATACAATTAGGTCCAACTAATCTTGCATTGGAATCACGTACAAGTTTTAAAATCCTTTTCTCAGCCTCAGCTCCTTCTTCGCCGGTTTCTTTAAATCCTGCTGTGATAAGAATTATTGCTTCAACTTTTTTAGCAATTAATTCTTTAATTGTTTCTTCAACAAATTGTTTGGGCACCATAACAATTGCAAGATCAATTCTATAATCAATTGAACTGATTGATGGATAACATTTAAATCCCAAAATCTCATCAGCTTTTGGATTTACAAGGGCAAGATCGCCTGTATAACCGTATTGTTTAACTGATTTTGTTAATTCGTAGCCAAGGCTTTTAGGTTTTGATGATGCACCAACGATGCAAATTGAATCGGGGTAAAAAAAATAATTGAAAACTGATTCCATAACTCCACACTGATATTTTTTGATACTTCAAACTTAAGGGAAAGAGATGAGAATTTGAATATTGATAGCAAATAATAGGATAGATTGTTTCTCCCGACTAAAATCGAAATCGCAATGACTAGGGATGGACCAAAATAATGCGAGAAAATTTTTTGGTGTGGAAATTTTTAAAATATTTACTAAATATCTGATGCGGAATCTTGATCGATGTTTCCGCAAAAGAATTTACCCGTTGGTACAAAATAACGGCAAACCACCCAAGCCGTTATTAGTGCTGCGGGTAAGTTTGATTTAAAGTACAATAGCCGCAATCTTTAGAATTTTCTGCAGAAGTCATTTCGGACGATCCCGATTAAAAAGTATAAATTAAAGTTTCTTAATAAACTTTGATCCTTATATTTAGCCCGCGTTTCTTAGAAATTATAAATTTTACGAAATATATTTTTTAATAATCTATCATATATATTTAACCAGAATGCTAATTCCCGACAAAATCTTCGCATACATAAATAAGCGAACATCAAACATTTGGCAGATTGAAAATGATCTTCCAAAACTATTTCAAAAAATAATTGTCGTACCTGCGATTGCGGAGTTAGAAAATCTTCCAAACTTTATTAACTCATTAGAACAAAATGATGGGCTTGAGTTACACAATACCCTATTATTAATTATTGTAAACAATTCTATTTCTTCAGCACAAGAAGTTAAAAATGATAATCAAAACACTTTAGCTTATCTAAAAACCATTCAATCAAAACTAAATATTTCTTTTATCGATGCATGCAGTGCCGGAAAAGAAATGGATGATAAAAATGGAGGCGTTGGTCTAGCCCGTAAAATCGGGATGGATTTAGCACTCACTAAGTTTGATTATTATTCAATTAATAAAAAGATTTTAATTTGTACAGATGCAGATTGTATTGTTGATTCAAATTACCTAACGGAGATTTCTCAAGAATTCAATAGAAATAATTTTGAAGCCGCAGTTGTAAATTTTGCACACGATATTTCGGGTGAAGATGAAGAAACGAAAGCAATAATCTGCTACGAAATATTTTTGCGTTATTATGTTTTGGGTTTAACATTTGCTAAATCAGAATATGCATTTCATACAATCGGCTCAACAATGCTTTGCACTCCTGAAGCTTATGTAAAAGTAGAAGGAATGAATAAACGAAAAGCGGCGGAAGATTTTTATTTTCTTGAAAAGCTCGCAAAGATTTATCCAATCGGAGAAATTAAATTAACATATATTCATCCATCTAAACGAGGCTCGTGGCGCGTACCTTTTGGTACAGGCAAAAGTGTAGATCGTTATTTATCAAACACACGTGATGAATACTTGCTTTATGATCCTAAATCTTTTTTACTTCTTAAAACCTGGTTTGTAGTATTTTGTGACAAGTCTCTAAGTCAACCTGAACCTGCCCGTCCGGCAGGCGGGCTCGTTTCAGGTTCTCTGAATTTCACAGACGATCAACAGAAGATTCCGAAACAAGAGTTGCCTGACGGTAGTCAGGTTCGGAATGACAATTTATTAAACCAGAATTCTTTATTAAAAATTTCCAAAAATATTCATCCAGCATTATCAGATTTTCTTTCTCAACAGGATTTTAGAAACTTTATTAATAAAGTTTTGCTAAAAAATAATAATCCAAATGAAATTGAAAAACAAAAACATTTTTGGTTTGATGCTTTCAGAACATTAAAGCTAATTCATTATCTTCGTGATGTAGCTTATCCGAATATAAATATGTTTGATGCGATTGATGAATTATTGAGAATGATGAAAATAGAAAATCCAATTAAAAGAAAATCGGAAATACCCGATTTAAAAACACAAAAAGAATATTTATTACTACTTAGAAAAGTTCAAAGTTAAAAATGATAATTAAAACCAATCCCGATGAATTTGAAAATTTTGTTGTAGATGCTTCCAACTTTAAAGGAAATTGTGAGGCTGTTTATTTTCCTGAAAATGTGAATGATATTGTTTCCGCAATTAAAGATGCAAATACAAATAAAACTAAAGTTACTATTGCTGGAAATGGAACTGGATTAACCGGAGCGCGCGTTCCGCAAAACGGAATAGTTATCGCTACAGATAAGCTCAATAAAATTTTAGAGATAAATCAAAAAGATTTTTATGCAGTAATTGAACCAGCAGTTTTACTTTCAGATTTTCAAAAAGAAATTAAACAGCAAAATCTTTTTTATCCGCCTGATCCAACAGAAACTAATTGCTACATCGGCGGAACTGTTGCGACAAATGCCTCCGGTGCAAAAACTTTTAAATACGGACCAACTCGCGATTATGTGATTGGTTTGCAAATCGTTCTTCCGGATGGTGAAATTCTTGATCTTGAACGAGGAAAACAAAACGCTAATGGTTATGATCTTACACTGACAACTCAATCAGGTAAAAATATTTTAATTCAAATTCCCGATTACAAATTTCCTGCAGTTAAAAATGCTTCCGGTTATTTTGTAAAAAAAAATATGGATGCAATTGATCTTTTTATTGGATCAGAAGGTACGCTTGGCATTATAACTAAAATTAAACTAAAACTTCTTCCTCAGCCCGAAGATACAATTTCCTGCGTGCTGTTTTTTGATGATGAAACCACAGCTTTAAACTTTCTTGAAGAAGCACGAGACATTTCATATCAAAACAAAAAAGATAATATAAACGATAACATTAATGCGCTTGCACTGGAGTTTTTTGATGAACGCGCATTAAAGTTTTTAGCAAAAGATTTTTCTGCAATTCCTGAAAATGCACAAGCAGCAATCTGGTTTGAGCAGGAATCAACTTCTGATTCTTTCGATACTATACTTGAAGCGTGGAATGTGTTAATGCAAACACATAATGTAAATGAAGAAACTGCCTGGTTTGCGTTTAGTGATGCTGATAAAGAAAAGATAAAAGATTTCCGTCACGCTATTAGCTGGAAAGTAAATGAGTACGTTGCCAGAAATAATTTTAGAAAACTTGGGACCGATGTAGCTGTTCCAGATAAAGTTTTCCGTGAGTTTTATTTTACTCTGCAAAATTGGGCAAAGCAAAGCAATATAGATTTTGTTTCTTATGGTCATTTCGGAAACTCTCACATTCACTTAAACTTTTTACCAAAGAATGATGAAGAGTTTACTACAGGTAAAAAACTTTATAAACAAATTTGTGAAGAAGCTGTAAGACTTGGGGGAACAATTTCTGCAGAACACGGAATTGGAAAAGCTAAACGAGATTATCTTTTAATGATGTACGGTGAAACAAGCATCCGTAAAATGGCTGCACTAAAAAAATCTTTAGACCCAAATCTTATTCTTGGTATTGGAAATATATTTTCAGAAGAATATTTATAAACAACAAACCCAGTTCCTTTGAGGAACTGGGTTTGTAATTTTCGGTGAAGCTAACATCCGCAAAATGGCAGCATTAAAAAAATATTTGTACCCAAATCTTATTCTTGGTATTGGAAATATATTTTCAGAAGAATATTTATAAACAACAAACCCAGTTCCTTTGAGGAACTGGGTTTGTAATTTTCTGTGAAGCTAACATCCGCAAAATGGCAGCATTAAAAAAATCTTTGTACCAAAATCTTATTCTTGGGATAGGTAATATTTTT
>JAGOXU010000170.1 GCA_018059515.1 Ignavibacterium sp. | reverse complement strand
TCTCCGGTGATTATAGAAAACAAACAATTGGTAAACTGTCTGTTGGTGTACAATTATAAATTTTCCTGGCAGTCACGAACCACTTCGTGACTATGCAGAAATAATTTAGGGTAAAGTTTTTTAGATATTTCTATAAAGTTGGTTTAAATATTTTTGCTATCATTATTAAGGGTGAGTTATGAAAACTACAATCGTTCTTTTAAGTCTCCTTTCATTTCTAACATTTACAAATAAATCTTTTTCACAGGGTGAATCTGCTGTTCCATTTTTGACATTTCCTGTTTCACCCTCACAAACAGGAATGGGTGCAACTGGTGCATCATTGCCAAACGATGATCCATTTGGTTTTTTATTGAACCCTGCTCAACTTGGGCACATTAGTCAATCAACAAATCTTTCTTTTGCATTCTATCCTAACAAGGTAAAACTATGGGGGTTTGATAAATTTACTATAAATAGTTTTGCAATTAATGCCGGCTACAATTTTAAGGAACTTCTTAATATCCCGATTAGTGTTGGTGTTGGATATGCAGACTCAAAATATTTAATAGATTTGCCTTATGCTTTACAATTCACTTTTGAAGAGCTGGAACAATTTTCAACCTTTTCTTTCGGTGTTGGAATCGATTATTATATTCAGCTTAATGCCGGTATTAGTTCAAAAGGTATTGTCTCAAAAATTCCGGATTATACTTCTTCATTGTTTCCTCCTCCAACATTTGAGGCAGATGCAAATGTGATTGACTTTGGCTTCCTCATCAATATTCCTGTAATAAAGCTAATTGACGATCAGTTGAGCTTTGAAATATTTGATAAAAATCCCACAAAACCATTTTTCGATTTATCTCTTGGTTATTCCCAATTAAACATTGGAGATGAAATATATTATAATGATCCCCTACAAAAGGATCCGCTTCCTAGAACTGCTAAGTTAGGTTACGGAATTTCTACTGGATTTGATTTTGATATCGATAATACATTCATACGTGTCTTTAGCATTGATTTTACGGTTGATGCTGAAGATAAACTGCTTGAATATGAAATTATAAATTCAGGTAACCCTGTAATCCCTAATATGAAGCGGTTCAAAGGCTATCAATCCTTTATTGGAGATATAAATATTGGGAAGAATATTTTTCAGATTAAGGGGGATGAAAATGTAATTTCAAAAACAGGTTTTCAAATTAATGTTTTTGAGTTTTTCACCTATAAACAAGGGCATCTTAGCGGTGATGGATACAATTCTGTGAAGACAAATGGTTTTGAAATTAGAAGTAAAGGAATTTTAAATTTTATTAATGCTGTAAGTAGTATTGAAGCAATAAAGTTCATAACTAATTGTTTTGATTTAAGATACTCATATTCAAAATATTCTATTGATGATGGAGTTGAAACGAAATTCCACGGCATATCGATTTATGTTCAAAACTTAAATTCATTATTTTAGTTTAAGTTTTAGTCATCACGAACGAAGCGAAGTGATCTGACTTTTAATTAGGATTGCTTCTCCCGACTAAAGTCGGGATCGCAATGACAATCATTGAAAAGGAATAAAATGATAATAGACAAACTATCAAACTCGCAATTATATTCCGGGCTTGGAGAAAGAATAAACAAAGCTTTTTCTTATCTAAAAGAAACTGATTTCTTTAAGATGGAAATAGGCAAATACGAAATTGATGGCGACAATATTTTTGCAATTGTAAATGAATATCAAACAAAGGATGCGAGAGAAGGTAAACTTGAAGCGCACAAAAAATATATCGATGTACAGTATGTTGCAAAAGGAAGTGAGCTAATGGGCTACGCTCCGTTAGAAAATCAAAAGGTTATTGATGAATACAACGAACAAAATGACATAACATTTTTTAGCGGTAAAAAATCTTTCGCAAAAGTTGATGAAGAAATGTTTGCAATATTCTTCCCCACCGATGTTCATTTACCCGGAATTAAATTAAATAAAAGTGCATACGTTAAGAAAGTTGTAATTAAAGTTAAGGTTTAATTTGCTTTTGGTTTTTGCTGCCAAACCTTATTTTAAGCTATGACAAAAAGAAAATTATTAAAAGTACTTATACGCGTTCAGCACTTGCCGAAAGGAATGAATCTGCTAAGATATTCCAACAACAAAATTCAGACTCTACTTCTCTCAAAATCAAAAAGTTTAAAAGTTTCATATCCATCTTCTATAATGATTGAACTTACAAATCATTGTAACATAAAATGTATTACTTGCGCTCGTGAGTATCTTTATGGCGATAATATGGATAAGGGATTCATTGATTTCAAAAAGTTCAGATCTATAATTGATGAAATTCATCCTTATGTTGATGCGATTGGTTTAACCGGGCTTGGTGAAACATTTCTTTACAAAAGAATTGATGAAGCAGTTGATTACATAAAAAGTAAAAGTAAGGGAATAATAATTTCGTGCTCAATCAATGCACATCTTCCTAAAAGCATTGAGGTTGCAGAAAAGTTAATCGGAAAAATTGATACAATTCAAATTTCAATTGATGGCATTGGTGATATTTACAATCAAGTAAGAAAAACTGCAGATTATAATTTCCTTCTTAAAAACGCCTTAGGAATTTTAGACAAAGCGAAAAACAGCAGCACAGATATTATGTTCAATATGGTTGTGCTAAAAGAAAATTATCATCAGATGCCTGAAATGTTAAAACTGTGTGATGAAATTGGCGTTAAGTATTTAAATATCAATCCAATGAATATTGTTGCAAGAACTGATCTTGATAATTCTTACTATGATTATTATCTCTCAAAAGAATTTAAGGATGAATATTTTAAAACAAAGGAATTGGCGGTAAAATATCCAAATGTAGAATTAACGTTTTATGATTTTGAATCACCTGCAAGTTTTAAGAAATGCAGATTTATGTGGAATTATTTTTATATAACGTGGGATGGATTTGTTCCACCCTGCTGTGCTAAACCTTTTCCAAAAGAAAAACACTTCGGAAATGTATTTGATCAGCCATTGATTGAAATTTTGAATACAAAAGATTATCAGGATTTTAGGCAGGATTGGTTTGATGAAAAGAATCCCGAATTCTGTGATAAATGTTTTAATATGAATTTGCCGGCAATTACAAAGGAGTAAGTTGTATGAATGATTTTCCCGAATACCGTTACAAAGGTGCGAGTGCTTTAGTTAAACTACACGAAATACATTTGCGATCATTTTATGAAACGTGGAAGGAAGCAAAGAAATTAAATATAAAACTTCCTGTCACAGATGATCCATATTATAAATCATTAGATACATTATTATTTCATCTTCTTCGTTCTGCAAGAGGTTATATGATTTGGATGTGTGAAAAATTAGGATTGGATGATCCACAAATAAATGAAACTCCACCAGCAGAAATAATTGAAGAAAAAGCAGTTGAACAGCTTGCACATTTATTTGAGAGATGGAAACTTCCTCTCGCGAATGTTGAACCGGAATTATTTGAGGATAAAGTTTACAAATCTAATTGGGAAGTTGATTACTGCATAGATGCAATGCTTGAGCACGCAGTTATGCATCCGATTAGACACGAGTTTCAGTTAAAAAACTTAATAACAGATGTCATCACGAGCAAAGCGAAGTGATCTTTATTGTATAATAGATTGCCACCTCTCTCGATAAATCGAGAGACTCGCAATGACTTCATAGAAATTTACTGCGGTGCATCAGCAGTGTATTTTTGTTTAACGCTCTTCTCTGTTTCAAAATTTTTAACACCAGAGATTCTTTGTGCTAATGATTTTCCATCAAGCTTATGAAATTCGAGAACTTCAAGCGGAGTTCCACATTCAGGGTATTCTTGCAATCCAAAGTTTGTAAATTCTTTCGCAAGTCGCGGCGTAGTCTGGTTCCTACCAGACGAAGCCGGACCTATAATCTCACCAACTTCAACTAGTACGTTAAGAAGTCTATCACCAAGACCGCCAACAGCGGAATGATCTTCAAGTACAAATATTTTTTTCTGATCAGCAATAACTTTTTTTAACCATTCTTTATCTATCTTATTAAGCCACGGCATATTAATTACTTTTAATCCAAAACCAATCTTCTTCAAGTAATCCCCAGCAACCAAAGCCTCGTGCAGCATTACAGGACCGTAACCAAAAAGTATTGCATCTTTCCCTTCAGTTAATTCTGCACCCACTCCGATTTTAAATTTATAATTTTTTGGTAGTTCAATTTTTTCTGGTGATGGTCCGATTACCAATCTTAGCATACAATTTTCTTCTGCCTGATTAACGCAATACTCTGTTGCCCATTTTGTTTCTTCACCATTGCAAGGCTGAATTATTGTAATATTTGGCAGCGCTCCAAATAGAGAAATATCTCTTACACTTTGATGAGATTTTCCGGGTCCGGCGGGAATCATTCCCGAGAAATGACAAGTATAAATTATTTTGGTTTTCTCTCCGGCATTATTATAAATCTGTTCATTAGCTCTTGCGGCAAGAAAACTTGCAAATGTATTTACAACCGGAACTAATCCAATTCTTGCCAATCCGCCAGCCATAGAAACCATATCCTGTTCAGCAATTCCATTTTCAATAAATCTATCCGGATAAGTTTTTTCAAAATTGCGGAGTTTGCAATCGGCGGATAGATCACCATCAAGAACAACAAACTTTTTATTGGTCTTTGCAAGCTCAACCAAAGCTTCACCATAAGCTTCAGTCACAAATTCTTTATCGAGCTTCGTTATCGGTTTTCCTTCTGATTTGTTATCTGGTATCTGAATTTTTCCAACACCAAGCTTTTGTGCAAGTTTATTTATTGCGTCAGTTAGTTCAGCTAATCCCTTGTCATAGCTTTCATCATCAGGTGCACCGGAGTGCCATTTATAAAGTGTTTTACCCTCAAAAGTTTCTGTTAATGGTTTTTCCATAAAAGATACTCCCCTGCCTTTAATTGTATCAGCAATAATCATTTTTGGTTTATCTGTAACTTTTTTCAAATCATAAAAAGTTTTTTTCAATACATTGTAATCGTGTCCATTGATTCTAACAACGTGCCATCCAAATGCTTTAACTTTTTCAACAACATCCTCAATATTATTTACATCAGCAACAAGCATATCCGTTTGATATTTATTGTGATCCATAATTGCTGTAATGTTACTAATTTTTTGGTGTGCTGTGGCTTGCAGTGATTCGTAAATCTGCCCTTCCTGAAATTCACCATCACCAGTTAATACATAAACATGTCCTTTGTTTTTATTATAAGATTTTGCCCACGCCATTCCCTTTCCCTTAGAGATTCCCATTCCGAGCGAGCCGGTGCTTGCTTCAATTCCTTGTTGCCGAACTTCAGGATGACCATCAAGTCCATGTAATCTTCTTAACATTAAAAGTTTTTCTTCGGGAATAATTCCAAGTGCAAAAAATAAAGAATACAAACCGGGAACATCGTGTCCTTTGGATGAGAAATAAATATCTCGATCAGGTGAATCGAATCCAACTTCAAAAACATTCATTTCATTTAAATAAAGATAGGTTGTAATATCCATCGCACTTAAACTGGAGCCAAGATGTCCAGAGCCCGCTTTTTTAACCGCAACAAGAGTGTTGTATCTGCACATATCAGCAAATAATTGCATCTTTGTTGCCCAATCACCGGCAAATGATCTTACATTATCAAACTCTGATTTCTTAATTAGATTGTATTGCACATCAAACTCCGATTGTTATCATTACTTAAAAAGTAGAAACACTGTGAGAAAAATATTACTATCTTTTGAAAAAAGATAATTACGAAATTATTAAGTGATTAATAACATTAGAACCTTTAAAATAAAAAACCCGGTAACCGAAGCTACCGGGCGTGTCCTAACAAAAGGTCTGGGGGTTAACCTTCTGCTAGCGACGTCCCAAACTTAAACCAGAATTTTTTATTAATCAAGAGATTGGGAGTAGAATCACATTAAAAACATATTTAATGTGTTATTTTTTCCTAAATTAATTGTAAAAAGAAATTATCAACAAGAGGCAAAAGAAATAATTTGAAAAATCTAAAATTAGAAGCTCGGAATAGAGTTTCAGAATTTAATTCGCTTGTAAACATTGCACTTGCACTAAGCCTGATAACAATATTTTATAACCTTGCTGAAGGTGTAGTTTCTGTTGCATTTGGCTTGGATGATGAAACACTTGCACTTTTTGGATTTGGATTAGACAGTTTTGTTGAAGTGATTTCGGGAATTGGGATTTTACATTTAATTATTAGAATGAAAAGAAATCCGGTTGCGGAAAGAGATACATTTGAGAGAACAGCCTTAAAAATTACTGGATTTAGTTTTTATCTTCTTGCTGCCGGACTTGTAATCGCATCAATTCTATTAATAATAAACAATGTAAAACCCGAAACAACAATTGTTGGAATTATCATCTCTCTAATTTCAATCATTACAATGTATGCATTGGTACACTACAAATTAAAAGTTGGAAGAGCGCTAAACTCCGATGCAATAATCGCGGATGCAAACTGTACTAAAACTTGTTTTTACTTATCGTTTATTCTGCTTGCCTCAAGTTTAAGTTATGAGATTTTTAAAATTGGATACTTAGATATTGCCGGTTCGCTTGGTGTTGCATACTTTGCCTTTAAAGAAGGTAAAGAATCAATAGAAAAATCCAATAGTGAAAAACTATCTTGTTCTTGTGAGGATGGATGTGATTAGATGTTTTAAAAAATGAAATACTTAATTTTTTTTAAACTGTTTTTATAACCTTATTAAAAATTTTATCTATTTCGTTTTGTAGTTCTATCGTTATTGAAAGCGCAGTTACAATTTTACAATAGGTTTTAATTTCATCTAAAGTAAGTGTTCTATCTTTCCTGTCTTTTAACCATTTCTCGCAAACCTGGTAGCCGCCTATTTGATATTGCCAAACTTGTTCCTTAATTCCGTCAAAATATTGCTCTTTGTTTATCCAAACCTTGCCCATTTTGTCATGCTGAACTTGTTTCAGCATCCCTCTCTTAGTTACTTTGGAGGATTCCGAAACGGGTTCGGAATGACGAAATATAGGTTTTTCTACTCTATTACTTCCGTCAATCGGGAATTTAGAAATAGTCTTATCCAATTCTTTTGATTTAAGCAAATGCAAATCTGCAAGCTGTTCACCGAGTTTACCAAGCTGAATGAACAGTTTATAATCTATTGTGAAAGGGATACGCGGAAAATCTATTTTTAGGAACTCTGCATATTTGTTTCTATAGGTGTTGCTGTAAAGAACTGCATAGATGTAATAAAAAATTTCTTTTGAGCCAAATCCTTTCTCTTTCTTTTTATCCAAGGGGTTTTGAAAATCTCTTTGATAACTTTTTGAAAGAACATCAATAACTTCTCGTGAAATATTTGGCATGATTGCATGGTATTCTTCGTCGGGCTCAAACATTAAAAGTTTTGTTAATTTTTGTTTTTTCTTTATTGTTGATTTTAAATAAATGAAGATAGGGAAAAG
>JAGOXU010000028.1 GCA_018059515.1 Ignavibacterium sp. | reverse complement strand
CATCCACATATTCCAAAATATCATCTATAAAAATATGCTCTCCGGAAGGAAAGCCGGATGCTTTTTCAACCACACGATAAATTTCTTCTTCAGGTTTAACAAATCCAACTTCATGTGAAAGAAAAAGTTTATCAAACAATTTTAAGAATTCATAATCCTGATAACCATATTTTTTGTGGATAGAGTTTGTGTTTGATACAAGATAAAGTTTGTAATTCTTTTTTAATTCCGGTAAAAGGGCAATCACATCATCATTAAAAGAAAAGATATCCGACCAATATTTACAAAATGTTTCTTCATCAATGCAGTGCTCAAGATATTCTAACATCTGAGAAATAAAAATCTTTTCAGATATAGCCCCTTTTTCAAAATCACGGTGAATATGATAATTAATTTTATACAACTCTAAAAATTTTTCACCAATTCCCGCTTTGTGTTTGTTTACTTTTTCTACAAAATATTTGTAATCAAATCGGACTAACACTTGTCCAAGATCAAAAACTATTGCAGAATATTTCCTTTTACTCATTCGGCAATAACAAAAATATCATCAGCAAGACCTTTATTAACTTTTACACTGCTAACAGTCATCTCAACAGATTGTGGACCGTAAGATTGGGTAAGTTTAAATGGATACTTAATACCATCAACTTCTGTATAGTTTTCAAAAGTTACAACTTGTTCTATCAGTCCCATTTTAGTTTGCATTTCTTTTTGTTCTTTAACTTTTAAACCTGATTCAACATCAAAAAAAGCAAACCATCTTATGCCCGAAGGAAGCGTCATTTTAATTTTATGTGCATTATTATCTCCAACTTTTTCTATTCCTTCGTAAGAAAGTTTAACGCCGTAACTCTCGGGATCTAATAACAACTCCATTGATGCTTCAATTTTTAGTTGCTCAAGTTCTTTTCCAGTAACATCAATATTTTGCGTTGCCACTTTCATCACACCTTTTTCGCCATCAAAAATTATTGTTTGGTCCATTCCACCTGCTTTAACTTCCTGCCGCATTTTATTTGGAGCTTTTTGTTTTACGATCATTGTAAGTGCCTGCCCCATGGCAGTTCCGCGCATAATTGTAGTTCTATCTTCAACTTTAGATAGTGCATCTTTACCGCCTATTGCATCAATATATTTTTCTAATATTAATTTTGGATCCATAGATTCGGAATTGTTTGTGCTATCTGTATTACTTGTTGCAAATAAATTTGAATTAATGATAAACATTAAAATAGCTGTGCTGACTAAAGTCAAATATTTCATTTCTTCTTTCCTTTGTGATTATAAAACTGTTATACTAAAAATAGTAAATAGATTATTATTAAATAAATGACTTTGTAGTACATTATCCCAATATTTGATGTAATTAGATTAATCATTTTGCACATAACAATTTTTTTAATAAAATATGAAAAACATTTTAGTAATCGGTGCAGGGCGTACATCATCTTCACTAATAAATTATTTGTTGGATAAATCTCTGGAAATGGATTGGACGATTACGGTTGCGGATCAATCTTTAGAAATGGCAGAAGAAAAAGCCGCCGGACATCAAAGAGCAAAAGCGATTAAGTTTAATGTTTTGGATGATGAACAGCGCTCAGTTCAAATAAGTAAAGCAGACCTAGTTGTTTCTTTACTTCCCGAAACATTTCATATTCACGTTGTTAAAGATTGTATTAAATACAGGGCACATCTTGTAACTGCCTCTTATGTATCGCAACAAATGGCTGCATTTGATAGTGAAGTTAATAATGCCGGCTTAGTTTTTCTAAATGAAATGGGGCTTGATCCGGGCATTGATCACATGGATACAATGAGATTGATAAGTAAAGTTAAGACTAAGGGCGGTAAATTAATTTCACTTAGATCTTTAGGCGGCGGATTGATTGCTCCGGAGTTTGATGATAATCCATGGGGATATAAAATCACCTGGAATCCAATGAATGTTGTAACGGCTGGTATGGCAGGTGCGCGTTATGTTAAAGACGAAAAATTAAAAATTGTTCCTTACAACAGAGTATTTAGAGAAACTCATTTAGTTGATGTGCCGGGTCTGGGAAAATTTGAAGCTTATCCGAATAGAGACTCCATCAAGTACAGAAGAATTTACGGCATTCCAAGAATTCCAAATGTGTTTAGAGGTTCATTACGCAAAATTGGTTTTTGCAAAGCGTGGAACGCGCTTGTTCAAATAGGATTGACAGATAATCGGTACTTCATACCAGATTCTAATAGGTTTAGTTATGACGATTGGCTTTCTTTTTATCTTGATAAAAAAAACGGCAGCAGCACTAAAAAAGCCTTAGCAAAATTTTTAAATGAATCAGAAAAAAGTGATGTTATAAAAAAAATTGAATGGCTTGGATTGTTAAGTGATGAAAAAATACAACTAACAGATGTTAGTCCCGCAGAAATACTTTTAGATTTATTAAAAAAGAAATGGAAGTTTGGCGAAAAAGATAAAGACATGATTATCCTGCAAACAGAAGTAGAGTATGAAATTGAAAAGAGAGTTGAAAAGATGATCTCATCTTTAGTGGTTTATGGTAAGGAAGGATTTAATACAGCAATGTCCGCATCCGTTGGATTGCCGCTTGGAATAGGCGCAAAATTAATTTTGAGCAACAAGATTAAGGAAAAAGGAATAATCATTCCAATCCATCCTGATATTTACAAACCTGCTATGAAAGAACTTTCTGAAATCGGAATAAAACCTGTTGAGGTTGTAACAAGTAATTAGAATTATAAAAAAAACAAATCTTAATGATCATGTATGTTTTCAATGTACTCTTTCATATAAGAATATCTTTTTGTAAATCTGCCTTTCCACATAATTACAGCACGTTTTATTTCTTCTGGTAGATTGGAATCGTGCATGCTGTCTTTGTAATTAGCCGAAACTATATCTTTTAAAAACGGAAATAAATTTTCACTAAACTGAGTTGAAGCATCAGCAGAAAACTCACACGGAAGATTTGTAACAGCCATTACCGCAATTCCGTTTCCTTCAAATCCATCTTTTAAAGATTCATCATTTGGGTTATAAATATAAACGGGATTGTCAATCCAAGTTTCTTTAGAAAATTCAATCGAGCCGTTTGGATCGCAAGTAATATCGCCAATAGCAATTAGAGTTTTACTTTTTAAGTAAATCTCTTTCATCAATTTTTTAGTAACAGATCTCGGATAATCCGGAGTCCACGTTACACAGTTCATTAGTACGGTTATGTAAGGAAGTACGGTATCAAGATTTGATTTAAAATAATTTGAGTTTGCTAAATAAAAATTTCTTTTTTCAAACGCATTTAACTTGTTATAGTTTTCTGCGGCAAACATTTTATCCTTTTTTAATCTATAAATTTCATCAGTTCTAATTTGCAATGCATAAACTTTTTTTCTTGATCCAGATTTATAAACATTTTCCAAATCAGAAAGTTTTATGTCATCGTGCGGAAGCAAATCAAAAATTTCTCTAGCACCATGAGCTGTTTTACCTTTACCAAGAAAACACACAACTATTGGCGGAATATTTTTTGAGGTTCCATCGCGTTCAATAATCTTTCCAACTTTCTTTAAAATATTTTTTACAGAAAGTAAATCCTGTCCTTCAACAGCTTGCGGAACTAAATCAAAAGCATTTTCTATCCCAAATAATTTTAATCGTTTTCCCAGAGTCCAAAGCGTGTCCACCATTCCGGCATAACCTGCATTGTAAGTAAATGCAGTAATTTCCCTGTTATCTTTTTCATCTGTAATTAATTCATAATCAACTAAAGTGGAATCAAACTCAACAAGTTTTTTTAACATCGTTCTATTTTTTATTTGCCCTTTGTGCGTGTGTGAAAAAGTATAATAAACTTTATTTGGAAGTAAACGCGTAGTATGAATCTCTTTTAATCCAAAAATTACTTTTGCTTTTGAAAGATCTTCTGAAATTTCCGCACCAGCAAGTTTGTATTCTTTATCTGCAAAAGCTCTTTTAATTTCAGATGTTTTCGGATGCTTTGCGGACTGCACAATTAATTTGTGTCCCCAATTAACAATTTCTTTAGCATACTTAGGAGTGATTGCAACGCGTTGTTCGCCGCGCTTACTAATTGCTTCTCGCATTATGCCAATTATATTTTTCATTTTTAACCTTTGATTTCAACTGCTTGGTAAGACTGCAAAACAAATATAGCTATTGCACAGATTAAAATTTTAATATGATGAAGAATATTACTTGTTTAACCAATCATCAAAATAGACTTTTAAGAAGTTTAATTAATAGATATAATTACTTTACAATAAATTAGAAATTCGGATTATGAAAAAATCAATTTTTGTTTTTATCCTCTTTTGCTTTTCCGTTTTAACAAATGCCCAACATCTAATTATTAAGGGCAAAGTAACAGATAAAACAACAAGCCAGCCATTAAGTTTTGCTAATATCAGAGTTGCTAACTCAACGCTTGGTTCTGCGGCAAATGTTGACGGTGAATATGAAATAAAAATTACACAAGGCACTTATAAACTTATTGCCTCTTTTATTGGATATTATTCCGATACATTGGAAGTAACTGTTAATCAAAATATTTCTGATATAAATTTTAATCTGCTTCAAACAAAGGTTGATTTACAGGAAATTGTTATCAAACCCGGAGAAAATCCTGCGATAGAAATTATCCGGAAGGCAATTGAAAAGCGAAAAGTTAGAAATCAAAAATTACAAAACTATGAAGTTGAGGCTTATACAAAGGGACTTATACGCACCATTGAGGAAATTTCTGCAGGTAACAATAGTATTGGCGTTGGATTGGGTGGAAGTGATACAACTGAATTAATTATTTCCGGAATTTTAGAAAACCATAGTCGGAATTATTTTGAACAACCGAATCAATTCAAATCGATTATTCTTGCAAGAAAGCAAAGCGCAAATTTTCCACCATCGATAAACACTTTAACAGGCGGAAGACTGATACAAAATTTTTATGATAACGATGTAAATTTTTTGGGAAGAGATTTACCCGGACCAATTTCTGATAACGCACTTCAGTATTATTATTTTTATATCGAAAATGTTCTTGCCCAGAACGATAAAAAAGTTTATCAAATTTATATGGAGCCTGATAACCCCGCAGATCCCGGATTTGCCGGTAAAGTTTTTATTGAAGACAGCACATTCGATTTAATAAAAGTTGATTTGATCCTAAATCGTGCAGCAAATACAGGTAATCTTTTTGATACTGTAAATATTTACCAGCAGTTTGATGAGTACGATAACAATATTATGCCTGTTGATTATCGTTTATTTGTTAAGGCGAATGTTTTAGGATTAGTTAGGTTCGGATTTGAGTTAAACACAATTATGTTTAATTATAAAATCAACAAAACACTTCCTGAAGATATTTTTAACAAAGCGATTGTAACCGTAATCCCAGAGGCTGATAATGTTGACAGCAGTTATTGGAAAAACACACAAACAATTCCCAACACTTTTGAGGAAGAATTAGCCTATAAAAGAATTGATAGTTTAGAAAATATACCCAAAAACTTCTGGGATGATTTTTCTTTTTTTAATACAAGAATTGGTTTTTCTAAAAATATCTCTATCAGTGCGCCCTTGGGAATGTATCATTTCTCCAGGGTTGAAGGGCATGCATTGGATTTTGGAATTTTTGTTGATGATGCTTTGAACAGAAGATTTAATTCAGCTTTAAAATTATCTTATGGATTTTCTGATAAAAAGTTTAAACAGGATTTTAGCGGCGGCTATCTATTAGGGAAATACAGGACTTGGGAAATAAAAATTAATGCATTTAATAAACTGAATATTTTGTTTGATGAATCAGATAATTACGGCGAACTATTTTCTACACTCGTTACTTTAATTTCAAAAGATGAATTTAGAGATTATTATTATTCAAAAGGATTTACAGTTGGATTAGAGGGTGACGTGCTTCCCATTTTAAAAATGCGGATTGGCTTTAATAACAAAACTGATAACAATGCTTACAACACAACGGATTTTTCTTTTTTCAACAAAGAAAAAATATATAGACCAAATCCAAAAATTTATGAAACAAAAATAAATTCCGTAAACGTTGGTTTTGATATTGATTTTAGGAACTATATTGAAGATGGATATTTTAGACGCAGAACTTCTTTGGGCAGATCATTTATTTTATTTTCCGGCGATATAACT
This sequence comes from Ignavibacterium sp., assembly GCA_018059515.1. Lineage (GTDB taxonomy): Bacteria > Bacteroidota > Ignavibacteria > Ignavibacteriales > Ignavibacteriaceae > IGN3. The sequence continues at coordinate 16,402 of JAGOXU010000028.1, read as the reverse complement.
TATTCAAATCCGGATTTTTTAAACAGCGGATTGAAGTTTACAACTTATGAACTTTCATCCAGAGTATTTTTAAAAACATTCAAATCTGCTTACCTAAATTTATTCGTTTATGCAAGATCAAATGATGGTGCAACACCGTATCAGGATTTACACGCGCTGCCGGGTAATATTGATATTGTATTTAATCCGCACACTTTTAGAACTTTAAAAGTAAATGAAATTATTGGTGATAGAATTTTAACATTCAACTTTACTCACGATTTTAGAGATGAACTTTTTAGATTTGCAAACATTCCAGGTTTTAAAAACTGGGAGATTATGTTGTCTTTAATTTTTAATGCAGCTATTACAGATGTTACAAATGAAACATCAAATATTTTAACAAATCCAGTTAAAATATTTAAACATCCTTTTTATGAGTTGGGATTTGGAGTTGGACAAGGATTACTTCCGTTTGATTTAGAATTTATGTGGAAGCTAAATTATCGCAATGGAAATAATTTTAGAATTGGATTAAATATGCCGATGTTGTAGTTATTCAGAACGAGTAAAAAAAAGCGCTCTAAAAAGAGCGCCTCAAACGAAATAAACAGAACTTATTTCTTGGGTTTTGCTTCACTTACGATGATATTACGACCCTTGAGTTCAGAACCATTTAGTGCCTGAATAGCCGCAGTTGCTTCAGCTTCGGTTTCAAACTCAACGAAACCAAAACCTCGTGATCTGCGGGTCTCTTTATCAGTAACAACTTTTGCTGAAAGTACGTTGCCATGTGCGGCAAATGCAGTCTGCAAATCTTCGTCACTAGCTGACCAGGGGAGACTCCCTACAAACAATTTAGTACTCACGAAACGAACCTTTAATTAATTGAACAAAAAACGCCAATCGACGCGTGAATAAAATAATATTAATAATTTAAGAAACAAAGAAAAAATAAAATAAATCCTTTGTTTTAAGGCTTTAATTAGGCTTTCTGTATCATCTTGAATCTTTTAAGGCTAATATCGAGCTGGGTTTTACTAATTATTTTTTAATTATGAAGTTCTGGGCGGGTGGGAGGTGGAGCTAAAAAATCATAACAATTTGCTTATCGCATCTTTAACATTATCCACTGCAATAACCTTTATTGTTTTGGATGGCTTCAGTCCTTTTAAATTTCCTGCGGGAACTATTGCAGTTTTAAATCCAAGTTTTTGTGCTTCTGCAATTCTTTTCTCGATATGTCCAACGCTTCTAATTTCTCCGCCCAAGCCAACTTCGCCAATTATAATTGTTTGATTATCAATAACTTTATCAACTAAACTTGAAGCGATACTTACACAAACTGCAAGATCAACTGCTGGTTCGATAACACGAATTCCGCCGGCAACATTTACAAATACATTATTAACTGAAGCTCGTACATTTGCTCGTTTTTCTAAAACAGCTAAAAGTATTGATAATCTTTTTTGATCAAAACCGTTTGATACACGCTGCGGATAACCAAAATTTGAAGGTGTAACTAATGCCTGAACTTCCAACAAAATCGGTCTGCTTCCTTCGATGCTGGATGTAACCACTGAACCGGGAGTTTGTTTTTCACGCTCGCTTAAAAATAATTCACTTGGATTAGTAACCTCACGCAAACCATCTTCACGCATTTCAAAAACACCAATTTCATTTGTACTGCCAAATCTGTTTTTCTGTGCACGCAAAATTCTAAATGAATGATTTGTTTCTCCTTCAAACTGTAAAACTGTATCAACCATGTGTTCTAAAATTTTTGGTCCTGCAATCATTCCTTCTTTTGTAACGTGTCCAATTATTATAACAGAGTAATGATTTTTTTTTGCCTCTTCCATCAGCATTGCGGCGCATTCGCGTATTTGTGTAATAGTTCCCGGCGAGTTTTCTAATTCGCTTCTGTAGGTTGTTTGGATTGAATCAATAATTACAACAGCAGGCGATAATTCTTTAATCGCACCAAGTATGTTTGAAAGCTCTGTTTCTGCTTGAACAAAAAAAGAATCTGATTTTACATTTAATCTACTTGAGCGAAGTTTAATTTGCTTTTCAGATTCTTCACCCGTTACATATAAAACTTTTTCTTTAATGCTTGCAGCAGCTTGCATTGCTATTGTAGATTTTCCGATTCCAGGGTCACCGCCGAGAAGTATAACTGAGCCGGGCATAATTCCACCGCCAAGTACCCGATCAAATTCAATGATTCCCGTTTTAACTCTGTCATCTTCATTTGCAGATATATCAAGAATGGAGCTGTAACTAAATTTTGATTTTGAAATATTTGCTTTACGTGATGATGTTTCAATAATTTCTTCTGTGAATGAATTCCAGCTTTCACATTCCGGACATTTACCAATCCAGCGTAAAGACTCGTAGCCGCAGTTTGAACAGATATATTTTATTTTTGTTTTACTCATATAATGTCATGTCAATCGATAAACGCCAAATGTGAAACCTGAAAAATAAAAATCTATTTAATTAATGATCAGCACCATTAAGCTAATAATAATATTGAGCTTGTCATTTCGAATCCGACTTTAGTCGGTGAGAAATCTGTTAAACTAATTAGATAAAAGATTTCCCCAATGCCCGAAATGACCACGAATTAATATTCAGCTAAACAAAACTTCCAACAATACTTTCCACTTTAGAAAGAGCAAGTGCAATATGCTGCACATCTTTTCCGCCGGCAGTTGCAAGATGTGGACGACCGCCTCCTCCTCCACCAACAAGTTTTGCAAGCTCGCCAACAATTTTTCCTGCATTAAGTTTTTTATCTTTAATAAGATCATCACTAACAACGGCAACTATTCCAACTTTATCTTCAATCTGTGCAATTAGAACCCCAACTCCACTTTTAATTTTATTGCGCATTTCATCACCGAATGATTTTAACTCATCCATATTTTCAGCACGAACTTTACCTTTAAATATTTTAATATTTTTTGCTTCTGATGAAAGCGAAAGAATATGATCAAGCTGACCGATATTATCTTTTGTTTTAAGCTCAGCAATTTCTCTTTCGAGTTTCTTTTTTAAATCGAGCAATTCTTCAATTTTGTGTTCCAAAGATTTTAATAGCTCTGCTTGTGCTTGAATATATTTTTCAACTCCGGCACCCGTTACAGCCTCAATTCTACGCACTCCGCTTGCTATTGATGATTCACTTAATATTTTAAACAAACCAATTTCTGATGAGTTGTGAACATGAGTGCCGCCGCAAAATTCCATTGTAAAATCACCAAACTGAACAACATTAACTTTATCGCCGTATTTATCACCAAAGAACATAAGCGCACCCATTTTTTTTGCCTCATCAAACAGTGTGTTGCGATGATGATTCAGCGGATAATTTTTTCTTGTCTGTTCATTAACTATTGATTCTATTTTGTGTATTTCATCCGCAGTTAATTTTGCAAAATGCGTAAAATCAAATCGCAGTCTATCGGGACCAACATAAGAGCCAGCCTGTTGTACGTGTGTTCCTAAAACGGTTCTTAAAGCTTTATGTAAAAAGTGAGTTACGGAATGATTACGCATAATATCCCAGCGGCGGGATTCATCAACCTCTGCAATAACTTCCATTCCGATTTTTAACGAAGCAGTTTTATTAGAATTTAAAACGTGAATTACCTGTCCATCAATTTTTGCAACATCAACCACATCAAAAGATTTATCATCAAAAGTAATTTTTCCCAAATCATCCGCCTGTCCGCCGGACTCAACATAAAACGGCGACTTATCCAAAATAACTAAAGTGTTTTCACCATCGTTTTTAATTCCAACTATTTTTGATTTTGTTTTTAGTTCATCGTAACCTGTAAAAATTGTTGGAAGAGAATCAACCAAATTAAATTCTGAAAGATCATTTAGTGTAACACTAACAGAAGTAAATTTATCTTTTGATGCTTCGCGTCCGCGTTCTTTTTGGGCGTTCATTAAATTATTAAAACCATTTTCATCAATTGCAAAACCTATTTCACGCGCCATTACGTTTGTTAGATCAACAGGGAAACCAAAAGTATCGTAAAGTTTAAATACATCTTCGCCAGGAACAACTTTTATATTTTGTTTGATTAATTTTTTAACAACTTCATCAAACAATTCAATTCCACGATCAAGCGTAGCATTAAAACTTTCTTCTTCAGCTTTGATAACCTTTTTCACATAATCTTTTTTCTCAACAACTTCAGGAAAAACATCGCCCATAGTTTGTACAAGAATATCAACAAGTTTATAGAGAAACGGATCGTTTAAATTTATTTTTCTTCCGTAACGAGCAGCGCGTCTTAAAATTCTGCGTAACACATAACCGCGACCATCATTACCGGGTACAGCGCCATCCGCTATTGCAAAAGTTAAGGCACGTATATGATCAGCAATTACACGCATCGGAATGCGATCTTCTTCTTTATCATATTTTACTTTTGAAAGTTTTGCAATTGCATCAATAATCGGAGTAAAAACATCAGTATCGTAATTTGATTTTTTATTTTGCAGCACTGCACACACGCGTTCAAAACCCATTCCTGTATCAACATGCTTTGCGGGTAGTTCGTGTAATTTTCCGGTTTCATCACGATTGTATTGAATAAAAACAAGGTTCCAAATTTCAATACATTCCGGGGAGCCTGCATTTACAAGTTCAGCATTTTCAAGATCATCACTTATGTTAAAATGAATTTCCGAACAAGGTCCACAAGGACCAGTTTCACCCATTTCCCAAAAATTATCTTTTTCAGCAAACTTTAAAATATGTTTTGGATTTATATCTGTTTGAGATTTCCAAAGCGCAAGCGCCTCATCATCATCTTTATAAACTGTTGCCCACAATCTTTCTTTGGGAAGTTTCCACACTTCGGTTAACAATTCCCACGCCCAACCGATTGCTTCCTTTTTGTAGTAATCACCAAAAGACCAGTTGCCAAGCATCTCAAATAATGTGTGATGATAAGTATCGTAACCGACTTCTTCCAAATCGTTATGCTTGCCGGAAACACGAATACATTTTTGTGTATCTGCCGCGCGTTTGTATTCACGAGTTCCGGTTCCCAAAAAAACATCTTTAAACTGATTCATTCCGGCATTTGTAAAAAGCAAGGTTGGATCATCGAAAGGAACAACGGGAGCGGATTGAACAATGCGATGTTCTTTTTCCTCAAAAAAATCTAAAAATTGCTGCCGGATTTGTCGTGAAGTCATATTTACCTTTGAAATAAAATTTGAAGGTAAAAATAACAAATAAGTATTTAAGCAGGAACTTTGTTTTGGACTATTATCAAGGTTTTTGGAAACTTCTTTTTGGCAATGAAATTGCTTAAAAAACTATCCTTGTAAACAAAAAACGATTAATATTATGCCAGAAAACAGACAAACAACCGATAGCGAATTACTACTTCAAATTGTAGGATATAACTCCAAGGCTTTTGAACAGCTTTATAATCGCTATTCAGCTACTATTTACTCTTTGATAAAAGAGATAGTTACAAATCCAAAACAAGCGGAGAAAATTCTGTTAAATGTATTTTCGGTTTTCTTAAAACGTATCGATTATTACAGCACAACGAGCAATAATATTTTTACATGGCTAACGCTGCTTACACGAAATATTTCTATCGATACTTTAAAAAGGATGAAGTTTGTTGAGGATATTCCAATCTATTCCGATGAATATGAAATCGAGTTTATACTTCCAAATCTTTCTGAACAAATCAGCTTGATAAATCTTGATGAAAGAAATCAGCTAAGTGAAAAAATTAAATCGTATAAAAGCCAGCTTTCCGAAATACAGAATTTAGTTTTATCTCTTATTTATTTTGAAGGATTGAATGAAGAAGAAATTGCAAAAAGATTAAGTGTGCCCTCTGCAACAGTTAGACAAAAAACTTTAGCAATAATGGAAACACTTCATGCACAATACACGGGACAAGCGGAAAGTTCAAATAATAATAAAGAAATTTTGAATCTTGTTAAGTTAGAATCACTTGGTTGTCTTACAACGCAGGAAAGAATGTTGTTTAATCAGATGCGAAATAACGACCCTGATTTTTTGTGGAAAGAATACGGCGAGTATCAGAACTTAACAGCATCACTTGCAACTGCTATTCCCGAAATACAACCACCTCACGAATTAAATGCGGAATTAGAAAGTTTATTCACTAAAATTTTAGCTGGCGGTGATGTTGATTATCCAATAGTTGCTTCCGAAATTCCGATAATTGAAACAGCAATAAATCCAGTTCCCGAACCGCTTCCGGAAAAAGTTGAAATTCCAGAAGTAAGGAAAGAGACAGAAGCTAAAGAGGCAATAGAGACAAAAGCTGAAAAAGATGCAGGTTTCCATTTTAAATTTAGAGAACGAGATCCAAAAGAATTAAGTTTATTAAAAAATCTTGATGCTATAGAAGAAAAATCTAAACCAGCGTCTGCACCAGCACCGCAACCCGTTGCTGCAAAAACAGAATCAGATATTAAATTTAAGAGTTACCAAAAAATTCCTGTTAGAAAACCAGCCGCCTTTGTTGATGCAAAAGTTTCTTCGTCTGAGATAAAAGATGTTATAAACGCTGTTATAAAAGAAGATAATTTAGTTCAAAATAAAGTTGCGCCTTCAGAAATTGAAAAACCAAATATAGATATTGAAAACGATGATCCATCTATAATTATTGAAGAACCAAAACCGGTAAAAGTTAAAGAAGATGTTGTAATTAAAAATAGATTAATACCAAACAGCAGCATTAATCTAAAAGAAATATTTAGAAAAAATGAAAAGCCGATAGTAAACAATGTAAATAATCCTGTTACAGCAAAACTTGAAAAAATTATTGAAGAAAAACCTGTTGTTCCTGTTATTGAAAAACCTGAAATAAAAATAAAAACAAACGAACCTCCAAAAGAATTTAGGAGGAATGTTTTTGTTGATAGAAATGAGACAGTAAAACCGAACAATCCTGTTTTAACCAATAATAACAATAGTGAAACGTTAAACAAACAAAGTGAAGTTGTAAAAGAAAATCCTAAAACTGAACAAGTAGTTTTAAAAGAAGAAAAAGTAATTGAAGAAAAACCTGCTGTTACTTTAGTTGATAATAAAGATTCAGATCCAGCTCCTGTTAAGCAGCCTGAGCCTGAAGTTGAAAAACCTGAAATAAAAATTAAATCAATCGTACCTCCAAAAGAGATAAAGAAAACTTTTGCTGACGCAATAAAACAAGAAGTTCAAAATCCGCCAAAACCTGCGGCACCGATCGTGGAAAAATCAGAAATCAAAATCAAAACAAATGAGCCAATAAGAGCAGTTTTGAGTTCAGATACTACTGATGCAAAAGTTAAAGAAGCAAATCAAAATAAAATTACAGAATCAGTTACTCCTGTTGAAGAAAAAGTAGAAACAGATTTAAAAGCGAATGTTCCGATTGCACAAATAGATGAGACTAAACCTGCAGCAAAAGTTGAAGAAACCTTTGAGCGAATAAAACCTTCAGTTGATAGATCAAACTTAAAAATAAGAGAAACAGTTTTTGCGGAGAGTAATAAAAAATCTGCTGCATTAAAGCAGGAAGCGATTGCTCCTAAAAATGAATTGAAACATGAAAAAGCTAATGTTGAAAATGCAGGCAATTTAAAAGAATCTATAAACATCGAAGAAATTTTATCAAAGATTGAAGATGATAAAACTGAATCTGTTGTTGTAAGCGAAGCAGAAAATTATGAAAAAGAAATTATCAAACTTCGCAAAAAACTTAGAAGAAATATTTTAGTTTCCGTAGCGTTATTTGCAATTTTAGCAGTGACTTCGGTATTTGTTTATTTAAACTTTAACGAAGGTCCTGTAAAAGTTGTTGAAAGTAAAACTAATTCAGAAAAATTAAATTTAGCGGGGCAAACAAATCTTGTTGTTAATAATGATTTTAAACCAACAAGCGAAGCTGAAAATATGGTTGGAACATCTATAACAACTGATAAAAATGAAAGTCCAACAGCAACTATTGTTGACAAAAAAGGTTTAGTGCCGCCGTTACCAAAAATGTCCACAAAGGAAGAGAGCACTTTGTTTGCATCCAACATAACTGAAAATTTAACAGAGGCTAAGTATGAAGCGCCCCAACAAATAGCAGCAGCAAAAACAGAAACCATTGTTCCACCTAAAGAAATTAAAAAAATTGAAGAAGAACCCTCATTTTTTGTGGCTGTTGAAGAAATGCCTGAATTGATTGGAGGCATAAAAGGATTGCAAAATAAAATTGTTTATCCTGAGATTGCAAAAAGAGTAGGCATTGAGGGAAAGGTTATCGTGCAGGCAATAGTAGATGAAAATGGCAAAGTAGTTTCCGTAAATACTGTTAAGGGTATCGGCTCGGGTTGTGATGAAGTTGCAATGGACGCAGTTCGTAACAGTAAATTTGTACCTGGTAAGCAAAGAGGAAAGAACGTAAAAGTACAGGTTACTATACCGATTGTATTTAAGAAATAAAATTTAATTTCCGTAGCTCGGGTCTCCAGACCCGAGCTTTTGTTTATAAGGTGAATTATCTCGGGACAGAGTCCCGAGCTACGGGTACATAAAAATCACTTCAACAGAATCATCTTCCTTACTTCTCGGAAAGCATTGCCCCCGTTGTTTGGGGTTGCTTCTAATTTATAAAAATATACTCCGCTCGGCAGTACGGCAGGACTGTTCGCTGCGGCGAACTGCGCTACGTTAAATTCAACTTCATATCTCCCAACGGATTTGTATCCATCAACCAAAATTGCGACTTCATTTCCAAGCACATCAAATATTTTTAATGTTACTTTACTTGCCAATTGTATCTGGTAATTAATCTTTGTGCTTGGGTTAAACGGGTTTGGATAATTTTGAGATAATGAAAACCCTTTTACTGTGCTGCCATCATCAGCAACATCTGAAACAAAAACATTTATAGAGTCAGATTTTAAAATAAACGGCGTATTGGGTAGGTTATTATACATTCCAACAAACTGTATTATATCCGGTTCGCTTATAGCTGCAAGCTGACTAACAACACGCGGCTTAATTGTTTGGAAACAAACTTCCGCAAAAACTTTATAGGCTGTTTCGTTGGTTACAGGAAATCTGTAATTAACAATATCACTTCCAGTCCCCTGTGTTGTGTTTTCTCTGTTAAAGTTTGGATCAGAGGCAGCGCTGCCAAAAATTGCTGTTGTATCATAACTTGGGTGTGTGGTTGTAAATCCTTTTGGCGGAATCCGATTATCTTTTATGTATTGCGATGCGCGAAGCAATGTATTTGTAACGGCTAAATCAACATCTACCATTACTCCCTCGTAAATCTGGATTTCATTTTCATTTGTAATTAAATCGTAATGCGGTTCGTAATCAGCATCTAATCCTGTAATTTCTCCAAGCTCATCATAATTACCGGATTCATAAACAACATTGTTTTTTGGATCGGTTACTTTTAAATGTATCCACATTCGTCGGAACGGGATTCCGCTGGGAATTTTATGTCCTGCTTTATTTTCGATCTTAACAAAAACATTCAAAGAATCATTTTGATATGTAGTAGTTATATAAAGCTCAATAGCTTTTTTTGTTAGATTTTCTTCTGCGCGCGCAATAGTTGAATCAAAATTTTCTGCTGATGCTGTTAATCCCAACGTTTGAATATTATCTTTTAACATTCGCAGCATATAAACATTGCCGCCAACAAAAACGTGTTTCCAAAAAGGCGAGCGGAAAACCTGGTGCGATTGTGGAATTGATGCAATATCCACTGAATCAGTTATCATTGGCATATGGCAATCCTGGCATTGTGTGTTTTGTGCTGGATAAATACTGTTCTTCCATTCGATGTATGGTGTTTGCTCTGGAAACTTTCCTGCAATTTGTCCCTGATTATCCAAATAAGGCGTAAACAAAGTGTGGCAGGTTGCACACAGTTCAGATTGATTTAAATGATTTGTGTAAACCGGAGTGAAGAATGACATATCGTACATCTGCTCTACAAGCGGGTCTTCATACGGACCATAAATTATGCTGTCAAGATTTATCTCATAATGCCCGGAATAAGATAAAGCGGAACCAAAATTATCAGGTTTTATTTGATGACAGACAGTACAGCTTACGCCATCATTTGCAATTGGATCGGCTTTCATCTGCGCCATTGAGTAATTTGTTGCTCCGTTAAAGAAAGCTTCTGTGTATCCCATCGGCGAGTGACAGTTTATACAGGTTGTTTCTATCGTTTGCTGTAGAGTTGGAAATCTATGAACTTCTTCTGCAACAACTGCACGCCAAAAAGGATCTTTACTTGCATTACCCATCATTGTTGAGCGCCAATAAGTAACAGGCGAAACATCGAGTCCGTTTACAGTCATAACATTTCCTCCATCACTTGCGTGGCAAACTTCACAAATTCCAGATCCAGCAAAAAGCGTAGTTCTACCAAATGGTAAAGGATCGCTTTGTGCAAATAAAACTGTACTGCAAAGAACGAAAAAAGCAAGAATAGTAAATTGATTTTTCATAATATACCTGCATACTATTAATAAAGATGGGAGTAATGTTTGTTTCTAAAATAAATCATTCTTTTTGAAAATGCACTAAAAGATTGTAATTATTTATTTGTGACGTTCTAATAAACCGTAGCGCAGTAATCCTTTCCTACGATTTAATGCTGTGCAGATATACAACACATCTTAAATTTGAAACGCCTTTTTTATTATCTATTCAATAACCCTAACCCGCCGAGGAATAAAATGAAATAAAAACGCACTTTTCATTTTAAAAATACTTTAAACCATCTATTGACTTTGAACAATTCCGAAATTACGTTGTAACCAAGATTAAAAAACATTTTTATCTTTTACAGGATTCAGTTTCTTGAATTAAAAATTAGTGGAGAAACTTTATGGGTAAATTCAGTTTCAGTCAGGGTAAAATAAATTTTCAAAACAATTACAAATCTATTGACAGAAAAAATATTTTACACAAATTTCCGTCTTCCGTCTTCCGTCTTCCGTCTTCCGCTTCTCGCTTTTACGTTTTTCCTCTTTCTTTTCTCGCTTGTGGCTATGCCATCTTTCGTTACTGCACAAGTAATAATTAAAGAAAAAGTGGAGATAAATCCGCTGGGAAATATTTTGCCCGATTATCCTCAATCGAACTTTGATCCTTGCCTTAATATTAACAGACCTCCATACTATCAATCAGTATATAGCTGTTCAGGTTACCCAGTAGAACCATATCAGCAAATGTTTCCGTGGCAATCCGGTAGTTACCTAGGGCAGCTTGATTCAGCAACAATTTACAATGTAGAAATTATTTCTGGAACCGAGTATGCATATTTTTATAAAGTTGGTTATTGGGATACTTTAAGCAATGTTCAAGTTGATCCAGAATATATTGGAAGTTCATTAACAGGCTTAACAGGAGTTGAGTTAGCAGGTTGGGGAGAGTACAGGGTTTATCAGGGGATAGGTGTTTTGGAAAGAGAGCACTTCGCATTGTACAATATTCGATTTGATAACTTTGATTTACAAACCGCTTTGGTTACGGTAAGAATTACAAACACAAGCACAAACATAGTAACAGATTGGCATACAACAATTGTAAACCCGCAATACACAATGCAAAATCTCGGCATAGATGGGGATACTGTTTTACATAACAGAAGTATGATTATAACACCAAATATCAGTAATTCGTTAGCATTAACCTGTAATCAATTTGGATATGGCTCCTGTCCGCCAACAAATGTAACATTTAACATAGAAATAATCCAGGGACAGGAGTATGGAAACATCGGTAAGTATAATGATTTCTTTGGATCGTTTGAATATTCACCAGCATATACAGGATTGAGCTATGATGAGTTTAGATATGGATTTTATGTTTTTGAAGCAAATGGTTTACAGCCTGATTCAACAGCAGTTGTAAGGATAAGACAATCATCAAGTGATACGGATATTGGAAGTTTTGAATATACCTTAAATATAAAAAGAAACTTTTTACCGCCGGTTTCAGAAAATGGAAGTATAGTAATTGAAACTAATAAAAACACAGCAATGCCCGGAGATACTTTAGACATTTTGTTAAAATGGGAAGACGGTTCAAATGGAATAGTTGATTTTAGTGATTGGCAGGAGTTTGGAGTATGGTTAGCAGATGGATTTGGTTATGGAACCTTGCTTGACCCTGTAACTGGTGATACATCTGACGCTTTTGAAGTGACAGGTAAAGAATTAAAACTTATAGTTCATCAAGATGTTACTGATGCAAATAAAAAAATAGTTATAGCAGCAGAAACAGAGGTTGCTGTTCTTGGTGGTAATAGAATGATACAGAATAATCTGCAGCCTAAGACTGAAACAAAAAGTACAGATAAAAAAATTATAAGCAATTACAGAACAGTTGAGCAAGGCGGATTTGTAAAAGCCAATAATAAGATGGATAAATTAGATGCAGTTGATAAAGATGACGATGATGGTGAAATAAATATCGACATTATTATTGGCAGTCAATATTTATCAGGAGTTAAAGAAATAACAGTAAACCCTTTTATAGTAGAAATTGATCCACCAAGAGTAAGTGCTGGAGATACAGCCCGAATAATACCAAAGTATATGGATGAAAATGGAGACTATGTAGAGTTTGATAGCTTACAAACATTTGAACTTGGAATGCTGGATGGATGTATACTTGGCAAGCTAAGTAGTGCAGGTATAGATACAAATTATTTTTATGGAGTAATCCAGCCATTTTATTTTATAGCAGATAGCAGTGCAGACAGTGGCAGTGTAAATATACGTGTTGGTGTGATTGAGATGAATCCGCAAAATAGAAGTCTTACAAATAATAACAATATCATTCCCGAAAGTGATAACCCTGTTGAATTCTGTTTTCTAAACACTTACCAGAGTAAACTTACTTTAGATGTACCTTTACGAATAGAACAGAAGTATGAAATTTTATTAGGTGAGACAAAATATTATGCAGTAAAAAAGAAAATTGAAAATGGAACTGTTAAAGAAATCAAAATTGAAGAGATTACAATTACTGATCCTGATTCTGTAAAATTTCCTGCTAACGCAGGTACCGGATGGGATTGGATAAAAGAAAAATCAATTTGGTCTGACAGACCAATTAATATTGAAACAAAAGGACAAAGCCCAATTTTTTACGATAAGTTTTATGCTAAAGTATATTATACAGGGACAACAAAACCAGTAATACACGATTTGCCAGATGGAATGATTAGAGTTATTGGTAGATATTTAGGTAAGACAATTGATAATAAAGTAAAGCTTTTTACTACTAAATATCAAAATTCTTTCACAGATACATTAGAGATACAGGTTATACGTCCAAGTAAACTTGGAGATGATATTTTAAGTATGATTGGTCCAACAAAAGTAGATTATGTCGATTCAACATACAATAATATTGATTCACTAGTAGTTGATATGGCGGGTCAATTAGGAATACCTCCGCAATTTTTAATAGGAATAATTGAGCAAGAAAGCCCAAATGGCTTAGGATATAGATACGAACCTTTTTCTGATATGTTAGGAAGGAAAGACTTTAAGTCAACTCATAGGTATTGGATAAAAAGTGAGACTGATTTAGGTAATCCTACTATTCCACATCATAATAATATAAATGATGCAAGGGGACCTATAGATAATTACCCGGGATATACAACTGTTTGGGAAATATATAATGATAAAAATACAGGTAAAAATAAAATGTACACCTTTGGTCCTTATCCTCATATGAAGGAGAACTATTGGTTACCTTATCAAAAAAATCATTTTATAAGTTTAAGAGGTGCTGGGTTAGATTCCTTAGTTGCAATAGATTCATCAAAAGTGCTAGCTGATACAAGTTATATTAAGTTTTTAAGAGATTCAATTGAAGGTATTGGTATGAAGGGGACAATAGCACAGACGAGAATTTATGCCTCCTATGGTTTTATGCAGTTAGTATATTCTTCTAGTATCAAAACTAGTTATGGCTATAACTATCCTGATAATGATCCAGACTTTTTACCCGAATATATCATGATTCCGACATTAAATATACAATATGCTAGCAAACATCTCTTAGGAAAATTAAGAGATAATCTTGGAAAAATAAAATATCCAGAGGAAGATACCTGGTCAGAAAAATATGCGTTCGAGTTGTCATATTGGAATGCATTTAGATGTTATAACGGTAAGTATGATTATCCAAACGAAGTATTTACTCATATTAAAGATAATTTACCAAAGAAAAATTGAAAGCTGGAAACAATTATGAAAACAAAATTTTTATTTATAACTCTATTCTTATTACTGATTAGCAATGGAATACTGATTTCGCAACAGCAGAAAAGATTAAGAGAAGTAGCAGTTACGCAAGAAATAAATCAATATTTCCAAGATTATTATTCAGGTATGTACGAGGTAGGTGATATAGTTGATATTGATTCTTTAAGAGGTGATAAGAAATACTTATATATTTCTATTCAAAATCCATATGGTATGTTGACAAATAGTTTCGTGTTTGTAACAGAAATAGGCGAGAATTATTTAGGAGATGTTGAAGGAAACATGGTGGGTATTTATAAAGAAGGAAATATAATATGGCTTTCAGATCCTGATTTACCATTGAGTAAAGGTCATATATTCGCGATAGATGATATAAATCTGGATGGGACAGTTGAAGTAATAACTGAGTGGAGTGCAGGTACAATTACATTATGGATTTACAGTTGGAATGGTACTTCTGGTAGGTTATTAAATAACGAACCCATAATTGGTGGTGAGTTTTCAATGGATTTTGTAGATGTAGAAGGCGATGGTATTTTAGAGATAATAAATTTAGACTATCCCGATGGTAGTGATGTTTATAGTTGGAACGGTTCAGAATATGGAAAATGGACAACTACACCTGTAGCACCTACAACACTGTTATACCCGGCTAACAACTTTATCCCGTATGTAAAATGTGTTGTGACAAAAGAAGGTGATAAATTTATATATAGTTATAAAGTACAAAACGACATTCAGAGTAAACAAAGAATTGAATTATTCTGGATAGTAGCTGAAGTAAGAAAGGGTAATCGTATAAAAGTAAGCCCACCTCATTGGGAAAGTAGTGGATATTCAAATAATCTAGATGGCTGGGGAAGACCAGTTTTAAATAACGGATATTTAATCTGGCCAGGTGAAACTAAAGAAGGATTCAAATTCATTACTAGTGGTTTACCATTTATTAGTTCATTGGCAATGCAGGCAAATAACATGTTACCTGATTACGATTCACTCCCTCAGCATGAAGCTTTAGTATTAATGGAAAAGGATCTGAGTGAAAATATGGTATGGGGCAAAACAATTGGTCCAAGAGATCTGGATTCAAATTTGAACTTTGAAGGATTTCTGGATACACTTTTACATTATGATAATCAATCTTTGCGATTTAATTGGATAGCAAATCAATTTACAGCAGGTAAATATGATAGTTTATTTAACTTAGCCAAATTTCAATTACAGCAAAACAATAATAATGCTACAAGAGCAACTCTACAAACAGTATTACAACAAGTAGATATAGATAGTACAAATAACCTAACAAGTGAGGCTTATGCTCTTCTGCGCTACAATACAGAGTATCTATTAGAAAAAATTCCAGAAACTTCACCAAACCTTGTTGTAAACCTTAAAAACAGTTTAGGTAACCAAATACCAGCAAGTAATGTAATGTACTATGAAGGAAGCTGGAAAGATGCAGTTAACAATGGAGATGGAACATTTACAGTAATAACTACAAGACCAACAGTAAGCATAAGAGTGTTTTATGAGGGAGCAAATCAAACAGTTAATAATGTACCTGCACAAAACAACACATATACTTTCCAAACAGTAAACGCGGCTGTGCAGTTAAAAAACAGTTTTGGAAATTTAATTGATGCTGGCACAGTTCAATATTATGCTGGAGCTTGGAGAAACTTTGGCATTACTTCAAATGGAGTTGTGTACAAAGAACTTCTTCCAATCAATTGCAATTTTAGAATGACACACGAATTTGTTTCTAAGGATAAACAACAGAACTTAAGCGCAAATCCCGTTGTGGATTTTAGTACAGTTCTTTGTTCTGTTAAAGTAAGCAAGACGAGTAATAATCAGCCAATAAATAATGCAGCGGTAAAATACTATTCCGGTGCGTGGAGAAATCTTGGAACAACAAACACAACTGGAATTGCAACAAAAGAATTATTGCCATCAACTTTAAGTTTTAGAGCAACGGTTGGAAATGTTAGTTTGGATAAACAGCAGGATATTTCTGTCAACAATCTTGTTGAGATTTTATTAAATATTCCGTAGCTCAGAATTCATTCTGAGTGCGCGGTTTAAAGATTAAACTCAGTGGTTCTCG
>JAGOXU010000027.1 GCA_018059515.1 Ignavibacterium sp. | reverse complement strand
TTGGTAAGAATGATAAAGACGGAAAACCCATTCCCGCAATTATGGAACTTGTTCGTATGGCAATTCCGCGCAGAGTTTACACACAAAGCCATATTGATTATTTAATTGAAGTTATAATTGAAGTGTTTAAAAATCGTGATAAACTAAAGGGTTATAAATTTACTTATGAAGCACCGATGCTGCGGCATTTTACAGCACGGTTTGAACCGATAAGATAAGGATGTCATTGCGAATCCGATTTCAATCGGATGAAGCAATCTCATGGGTAACGCGAAGTTAAATTTGAGATTGCTTCTCTCGCAGACTCGCTCGCAATGACAGAAAAAAAAATGAAACTAAAAAAACAATACAAACACGATAACAAAAAACAAATTTGGCGTATTCTTCCAACTGCAAATCAAAAACTTGTAATTGAAGAAAGAGACGCAAGCACAAAGGAAGTTTTTTTTAATTGTTTGGAAATTGAATCAGGCAAAAAAATCTTTAAAAATTTTCAGCTTGATGAAAAAAACTGGATCGGCATTGAATCAATTTTCAATGATATAATTTTCTTTCATGCATACGGTAAGCCGGATATGCCTGCTCATAAAAGCATAATTGCATTTGATATTAAATCGCAAACGATACTTTGGCAAAACGATAGTTATGTTTTTTCGTTTGTCTTTGAGGACAAAGTTTATTGCTATCAGCAGAGATTTGAATCACGAGTATTTTTTGCTTTAGATTATTTAACGGGAAATGTTATTGAGGATTTTGGAAGTGATGTTACAATTGTAAATGAGTTAAAAGAAAAATCCGAAAAAGAATTTTATGAACAGAATTATTTTTTCCCGGAATATTTTAATCGAAATTCATCAGTTGAAAATGAATGGCAAAAATATTTATCAAATGCTTTAACCGAAAATGTTATTAAAGGTGAAATAAGTTATTTAAGGTTTAAAGATTTTTTGTTGTTCAACTATCACGAAGTTTCAAAATCAAATACTTTAAATAACATCTTTACCGTTGTTGATTTATCAAAAAATAAAATTATATTAAAAGAAATATTAGATAAAAGTTTAAGCAGCTTAATGCCGGAATCATTTTTTGTTAAAGATAAATTTCTCTT
Source organism: Ignavibacterium sp. (assembly GCA_018059515.1). Classification (GTDB taxonomy): domain Bacteria; phylum Bacteroidota; class Ignavibacteria; order Ignavibacteriales; family Ignavibacteriaceae; genus IGN3. The sequence continues at coordinate 21,492 of JAGOXU010000027.1, read as the reverse complement.
TTTGATTGTTGATAAAACAAAGGTATTGATTTATAAAATTATGGAATAAATCGTCATTGGGATGTCAATTAGCCGAAGCAATCTGTAAAATTATAGATCACTTCGTTTCACTCGTGATGACATAAGAATAAACAAAATGAAAATATCACAAGAAGAAAAAATAATTCTCCTCAAAGCTGCGCGTCAATCAATCAGTTATTTGTTTAATGCTAAAGAACCTGAACAACCAGACTACAAAAAATATCCATTGTTAAAAGAAAAACTTGGCGCATTTGTTACATTAACAATTAATCATCAACTGCGCGGTTGTATCGGCTACATAATTGGAAGAGAACCATTATTTGAAACAATCTGTTCAGCGGCTGTACATGCGGCTGTAAATGATCCTAGATTTTCTGCATTAAAAAAACCCGAGTTGGAAAAAATTAAAATTGAAATATCAATTCTCTCAGAATTTGTTCGCATAAAAAATTATGATGAAATAATTATTGGAACTCACGGTTTGTATTTGGATGAAGGCAACGGAGGATTACTGCTGCCCCAAGTTGCAACAGAACATAAAATGAATCGCGAACAATTTCTTTCTGCAATATGCAACAAATCCGGTTTTTATAGTGAATTTTGGAAAGAACGCGTATTAAAAATAAAAGTCTTTACTGCCGAAATATTTTCTGAAGAAGAAACGGAGAAATAAAAATGAAAATCAGACATCAGCAGGTTGCAGGATATTTTTATCCTGCAGAAAAAGATAAACTGCAAAAAGATATTTCATCGTTGCTGCAATCTGCAAAAACCGAAAAATCTTTTAATAAAATATTTGGAATTGTTTCGCCTCATGCAGGCTACATCTATTCTGGTAAAACAGCAGCTTATGTTTATAATCTTTTGAAAGATAAATTTTATAAAACAGTAATTGTAATTTCTCCAAGTCACGCAGAATATTTTCCCGGAATATCAATTTATGATGGGGATGCTTATGAAACACCATTAGGAATTGTTGAGATAGATCAGGTAATGACTGATAAATTAGTGGAAGACAGCAAAATAATATTTCGCGGAATTCAAGGACATCGCAAAGAGCATGCGCTTGAAGTTCAAATTCCTTTTCTGCAATCAGTTTTAAATGATTTTAAAATAGTTCCAATCGTTATGGGCGATCAAAGCAAAATGTTTGTGGATGAACTTGCAGAAAGAATTGCAAAAGTTGTGAACGATGAAACGCTCGTTGTTGCAAGTTCCGATATGTCCCATTTTTATGACGCTGAAGAAGCGGATCGATTGGACTCTGTTGTTGAAAAACGAATTATTGATTTTGATTTTGAACAGTTATTAAAAGACTTAGATGATAAGGAATGTGAAGCTTGCGGCGGTGGAATAATAGCCGTAATGATGAAAGCAGCATCATTAAAAAACATTACTAAATCTGTTGTATTAAATAGAAGTGATAGCGGAGATGTTACCGGAGATAAATCTGAAGTGGTTGGATATTTATCTGCTGTGGTTTATAGTTAGGTGGATTGTGAATAAAGATTGTAAAATTGCCACGATCTAAAGAGGCTGTGTTAAATTTTGCATTCGTCAGGCTGAGCGGAGACGAAGCCGATCATTTATTGATAAATTATTTCAACCTTGATCCTGCCTACCGCAGGCAGATTCGCATGGTGTGACGTTTATTTTACATATTAACACAGCCACTAAATGTCGAGGTAATATATTTTTTAATTCTCTTTAAAAAAACTTTACTGCAAAAGTTACAAGTTCATAAGTTAGCATCGCAAAGATTGCAGAAAGCGGAATTGTTAGAACCCACGCCCATAAAATATTTCTTGCAACACCCCAGCGTACTGCCGAAAAACCTTTTATTGCACCAACACCAATAATAGCACCTGTGATAGTATGTGTTGTGCTAACAGGAATGCCTAATAATGTTGCCCAAATAATTGTTAACCCTGCTGATGTTTCTGCACTAAAGCCGCCAAACGGTGTAAGTTTTGTAACGCGCATGCCTAATGTTTTAATAACTTTCCATCCGCCAATTAAAGTACCAAGTGCTATAAAACTATAACTTATAATTATAACCCACGTAGGAATGTAAAACGTTGAACCGAGGAGTCCGTTTGTAAATAATGCAATTGTAATAATGCCGATTGTTTTTTGAGCATCGTTGGAACCGTGACTTAAGCTGTACATTGCCGCAGATACTAATTGTAATCTTCTAAATTGTTTATCCACTTTTCGCGGATTCATATCTTTTACAATCCACATGGTTACGATGGAAAAAATTAGCGCCATAACCATTCCGATTATTGGGGCAAGGAAAATAAAAACTATAACTTTTGTGTAACCGCTGATTATAAGTCCGCCAATGCCAGCTTTAATAAGTGCAGCGCCGCCGTAACCACCAATTATTGCGTGAGAAACACTAATTGGTAAACCCAAATGCGTTGCGGATGCTGTTAATAAAATTGCTCCAACCAAACCGGAAAGCACAACAAAATTATCAACAATATTGATATCAACTATTCCTGTTCCGATTGTTGTTGCAACGTGAACACCAAAAACAAAAGCGGCAATAAAATTAAAAGAGGCAGCCCAAATAACTGCTTGTAAAGGTGTTAAAACCCTGGTAGATACAACTGTGGCAATAGAGTTTGCGGCATCATTCATTCCATTATAAAAATCAAATACAATAGCAAGAACAATAATTAGTATTACAACTTCCATAATATTTTCTTTATGCGTTCTTTATAAAGATTGATAAAATTACATTTGCGGTGGATTGACATTTATCTGCAGTATCCTCAAGTAAATCAATAATTTCCTTTTTCTTTATCAATTCAATTGCATCTTTTTCTTTTTCAAATAATTCCTTTGTTGCCTGCTGATAAATTCTATCAGCTTCAACTTCAAGAGCTTTTACGGCTTTAAGTTCATTAACGCGTTTTACTTTTAAATCCTGAATTGCAGCGCCAAGTTCTTTAACCTGTTCACGAATTATAGATGCAAGCTTATCTGCATAATCTATTTTTTTATCAATGTGAAAATTTTCAACTCTTACAGTTGCTCCAAGCAGCATATCGCTTATATCATCTAACCTTTTTATAAGAGCAAAAATATCTTCTCTATCAAACGGAGTGATGAATGTTTTGTTCAATCGTTTTGTAATCTTATATGTTATTTCATCGCAGCGTAATTCAAGCGGTTTCATCTTTAAGATATGCGTTGACGGTTCATCAAACTGAAAAACTTTTTCTGTATGAGTAGCCATTTCTTCAATCAGACTTATCATTTCTTTAAAGTCTTCAAAATATTTTTCTTCTTTGGGTAGTAATTTTTTAAACATATAACACCAATAATTTATGAAGTGATTATTATAAAAAGTGTGCCTTCAACATTCCAAAACTAAGTAAACACTTTTAATTGAACAAAAAATCTGATCAAAATTTGTTGTGGTTTTGGTATATTCACATCTAAAATTGTATTTAAAAATCAAGGTGAAGTGTGAGTGATAATAAAAATAAAAAAGTTGATGCGGTTGCAAATATAGTTTCTCTTGCTAAAAGGAGAGGATTTGTTTTTCAATCAAGTGAGATTTACGGTGGATTAAACGGATGCTGGGATTACGGTCCACTTGGAGTTGAACTTCTTAAAAACATTAAAGAAGAGTGGTGGAAGTTTATGACTTACCGCGATAATGTGGAAGGTCTTGATGCTTCAATTCTTATGCATCCAAAAGTTTGGGAAGCTTCCGGACACGTTGAGAACTTTACAGATCCAATGATTGACTGCAAACAATGCAAAGCTCGTTTCCGTTTGGATGTTCTTGGTGATTCTATCAACGAAAAGAAAAAAGATAAAGCTTTAGCAGAACTTAAAAATGATTTTAAAGATGATGTATCTATTTTAAGTAAGATTGAAAACGCAATTAAAAATCCCGGTGATGAAGATCCGTTTAATTTGCTCTTAGAAGATGAGAAGGTTGGTAAAACACTTTTAGGAAAATTAAATTGTCCGCAATGCGGCAATGCAAACACATTTACCGATGCACGTAAATTTAATCTTATGTTTAAAACTTTTGTTGGTCCGATTGAAGAAAGCGGAAACGTGGTTTATTTACGTCCTGAAACTGCACAGGGAATTTTTGTTAACTTCTTAAATGTACAAAGTTCTGCAAGACAAAAGTTGCCATTTGGTATCGCTCAAATTGGAAAAGCTTTTAGAAATGAAATCAATACAAAGAATTTTCTTTTCCGTACACGAGAGTTTGAACAAATGGAGATGCAGTTTTTTGTTAATCCAAAAAATGATAAAGAATGGTATGAATACTGGAAAGCAGCAAGACTTGAATGGTTTAAATCTTTAGGAATGACTGAAACAAAACTTCGTTATCACGATCATATAAAACTTGCTCATTATGCTGCTGCTGCAACTGATATCGAATATGAATTTCCGTTTGGTTGGGGAGAGATTGAAGGAATACACAATAGAACTAATTTTGATTTAAGCCGGCACGAAGAATTTTCAGGTAAATCATTAAAATATTTTGATGATGAATCCAAAGAAAAATTTGTTCCTTATATTATTGAAACATCTGCCGGTGCGAGCAGAAGTTTTATGGCATTCTTAATTGATGCTTATTATGAAGAAGAAGTAAATGGTGAGATGAGATCTGTTTTAAGATTTCATCCCAAACTTGCGCCAATTAAAGCGGCAATTTTTCCATTAGTTAATAAAGATGGAATGCCGGAAGTTTCCCGTGAGATTGAAAAAGATTTGCGCAGGAACTTTAAAGTATTTTATGATGATAAAGGTGCAGTTGGAAGAAGATACCGAAGACAGGATGAAGCCGGAACCCCATTTTGTATAACTGTAGATACGCAAACAATGGAAGATAAAACTGTAACTGTTCGTGATAGAGATACGATGCAGCAAGAAAGAATTGCGATTGATCAGCTTACACGATATTTGAGTGATAAACTTTTGCAATAATGTTACACGAACAAGTTATGGATTTGATTTTTATTGTGGTAAACAAGTATTTTTAGTCATATTAAAATTGAATTATAAAGTATTTTGATTGGGATGATTCCAAGAACAGATTACTAAAGAAAGGAATATTTCTTTTGAAGAAGTTGTTCTATCAATATCTAATAATAGATTGTTAGATGTTCTTGAATACCCAAATCAAAAAAATTATCCTAATCAGAAAATGTTTAATACACAGGTATAGCAAAGGTGAATTGAATTTTAAATAAACTCAAACAATATTTAATATTTTCAAGGCGATTTAATAAATCGCCTTTTTGTTTTGCACTTGTTTATCTCATCTTTCATTGAAAAATTAGGATATAAAAAAATAATGGCTTATGAAAAAAGTAATTCTATTAATATGTCTGTGTGGTTTTTCAATCTTTGCACAAACCATAGATTTTGATTCACGCGTTAATGAAGGCATCAAACAAATCTATAACATCAAATTTACGGAAGCAGAAAAAACATTTCGTTCTGTAATTGCTGATTATCCAAACCAGCCCGCCGGTAGATTTTTTCTTGCAATGATTGATTGGTGGAAAATTCTTCTCGATCCGGATAATGAATCTTATGATGAAATATTTTTTCAGAAACTTGAAGATGTGATATATCGCTGCGATCAAATTCTTAATAAAAATCCTAATGATGTTGATGCACTTTTCTTTAAAGGCGGAGCCATTGGTTTCCGCGGAAGACTCCGTGCATTCCGTGAGAGCTGGCTTAAAGCCGCTGATGATGGGCGCGAAGCGTTGCCGATTGTAGAACAAGCTGCGGTACTTGATCCAAATAATATGGATGTACTATTGGGTTTTGGCATTTACAATTATTACGCAGATGTAATACCGAATGAATACCCGCTTATCAAACCTTTAATGATTTTCTTTCCCGATGGCGATAAAGCAAAGGGAATTGCACAATTAAAAAATACAGCAATCAATGGAAAATTTGCAAAGTACGAAGCGCGATATTTTTTGATGACGCTTTATTATCGTTATGAAAACGATGCAACAGCCGCTGATGACTATGCAAAAATGTTAAGTGATGATTTTCCGGATAATCCTGTATTTGAAAAATGGCGCGGTAGAATTGCGGTAAGAAGAGGCGACTATTTTTTAGCTGATTCGGTTTTTAAAGATGTTTTACAAAAATCTGATGTAAGATATTTCGGTTACAGCGCCGCAAATACAGTTAGAGAAGCTGCATATTACGTTGCATATAATTTTAAAAATAACGGACAGTTAGATTCCGCAAAAACTTTTTTTAATAAATGTATTTCTGAATCAAAAAAGATTGATGAAGAAGGTGAGGAATCCGGCTTTCAAGTAAATGCTGTTTTATATCTTGCACAAATAGCTGAAATTCTTAATCAAAAAGATGAAGCAAAAACTTTATATGAAAGTTTGTTAGAAATGCGAGACTACGGTAATTCACATGCTACAGCAGAAAATAGTTTGAAGAATCTGAGAAATGAAAAAAAATAATTTGGATATTGAGGCATTAAATTAAGCCCCTCTCTTTAGGAGAGGGGTTGGGGAGAGGCTTGGTTTTTCTTTTTACTTCACCTCAATAACATCATACTCACGCATAAACTTTTCGACAAGCAAAACATCTTCTTCGCTTCCAATAAAAACAGGAGTGCGTTGATGCAGCGAAGTTGGCTTCACGTCTAACATCCTTTGTTTTCCATTTGATGCACGACCGCCAGCCTGTTCTACAATAAATGCCATTGGGTTGCACTCGTACATCAATCTTAATTTTCCATTGGAATTTCGTGAATCACCAGGATACATATAAATTCCGCCGTACAAAAGATTTCTATGAATATCCGAAACCATTGAGCCAATATATCGTGATGAATATGGTCTGTCGGTTTCTTTATCCTCATCTTGAAGCCACTTAATATATTTTTTTAAACCCGGATGCCAGTAAAGATAATTACCCTCATTAATGCTGTATATTTTTCCTTTTTTGGGAGTCCTAATATTTGGATGGGATAAAATAAACTCACCAAAAGATGGATCAAGCGTAAAACCATGTACACCGTTGCCGGAAGTGTAAACAAAAATTGTACTTGAACCATAAATAATATATCCTGCTGCTATTTGCTTCATCCCGGGCTGCAAACAATCTTCCATAGTACCCGGACCGCCTTCAGGAGAGATTCTTTTATAGATTGAAAAAATTGTTCCAATACTTACGTTTGCATCGATGTTTGATGAACCATCAAGCGGATCGAACAGCAAAACATATTTGCCGATATAAAATTCCGGTGGAATGTGGATAATGTCTTCTTCTTCTTCCGAAGCCATTACACATAAGTGACCGCCATGATCCATAGCTTTAATCATCATATCGTTCGCAAACATGTCTAATTTTTTTACCCGTTCACCATGAACATTTTCGTCACCGGTAAATCCTAGAATATCAACAAGACCAGCTTTATTAACTTCGAGCGATATGACTTTTGCTGCAAGTGAAAGATCATGCAGAAGATCTGAAAGTTCACCCGTTGCTTCGGGATAATTTCTTGCTTCTTCGTAGATGTAACGTGCGAGGGTATTGAATTTAACTCTTACCATTTTCATCTCCCTTTTTAGGATTTGTGTTAGTTAACTTTTTTTAATTCCTGATCCTTGTATTGCAACTGATACAATTTATAATAAATACCGCGTTTTGCAAGCAGCTCTTGATGATTTCCAATTTCTCTAATCTCACCCTTGTGCAGAACAATAATCTTATCAGCATTTTGAATTGTTGATAATCGATGCGCAATTACAATTGCAGTCCTTCCAACAAGAAGCTTTTCAATTGCTGTTTGAATCAATTGTTCCGATTCAGTATCAATGCTTGAAGTTGCTTCGTCCAAAATTAAGATTTTTGGATCATAAGCCAAAGCCCGTGCAAAAGAAATCAGTTGTTTTTGTCCCACACTTAATGTTGCGCCGCGTTCTTTAACTTCTTCTTGATATTTATTTGGAAGATTTGAAATAAATTTATCAGCACCGACAGTTTTTGCAGAGTGAATTACTTTTTCGATACTAATTTCATCGTTATCCATATTTATGTTGGATTCAATAGTACCTGAAAAAAGAAAAACATCCTGTAATACTATGGAGATGTATTTGCGTAATTCTCTTTTATCAACTTTGCGGATGTCAATTCCATCAACTAAGATTGAACCTTTATTAATATCATAAAATCTTGTAAGGATATTTATTAGTGTAGATTTGCCGGCACCTGTATGTCCAACTATTGCAACTGTTTCACCAGGATTGATTGTAAAGTTAATATTTTTAAGAACATAATTTTCATCATCGTACGCAAAGCAAACATCCTTAAAATTAATTTCGCCTCTAACATTTTTTAACTCAATTGGTTCAGGAGGATTATTAATAAATGTTTTGCTATCCAATAATTTAAATATCCTTTCGGATGAAGCCATTGCAGTCTGCATGATGTTGTACTTTTCAGAAAGATCACGAATCGGACGGAAAAACATTTCTGTAAATTGAATGAACGCAAATAGATCACCGATACCAACATTTTTTTGTACAACTTCACCACCGCCGTACCAAACGATAAGAGCAATGGCAATGGAGCTTAATAGTTCAACACCGGGAAAGAAAATTGCGTAATAAAAAATAGATTTAATATTTGCTTCGCGATAATCTGCATTGATGTTTGAAAATTTCTTAAGTTCATCTTTTTCTTTTCTAAATATTTGAACAACGCTCATACCTGTTACGTGTTCCTGCATATAAGAGTTTAATCTTGCAAGATGAAAACGAACATCGCGGTAACTTTCTCTAACCTTTTTTCTAAATAAAAATGTTCCGTAAATCAAAACAGGAAGAACAGAAAGTGTTACTAGTGAAAGCGGAATATCCATCGAGAACATAAAAACTAAAATCCAGATGATGATAAATACATCACTGAAAACCATTATAATTCCGGATGAGAAAAGTTCACTGAGCGATTCAACATCGTTTGTAGCGCGGGTAACAATTCTTCCGATTGGAGTTTTATCAAAATATTTTAATGCGAGTTTTTGTATGTGTTCAAAAATTTGTGTGCGGATATCATAAAGTGTTCGCTGCCCAAGATACTGCGTGTAATAAGTTAAAAAGTATTGTATAACTGCCTGCAGTAATAAAGAGGCAAAGAGCAGCAGTGCAATAATTTTAAGTCCATCATAGTTTGAATGAACAATGTAATCATCTATTGCTACTTTTGTAAGATAAGGACGAAGCGGACCCAGGGCAGCAACAAAAACGTTTAATAATATTGCTAAGATTACATACTTTTTATACGGCTTAATGTATGTAAGAAGCCGCTTCATCAATTTGGAATCGTATGCTTTACCTAATATTTCGTCGTCTTGTTTAGTATCGCTCATAAAAATCAAATTTAAATTGTCACGAGCTTTAGCTCGTGGTTAAGTGTAATAGAACAAAATTGCTGTAGCCCAATGTTCTTTCTTGTTCACATCAACGACCCTAAAGGTCGTGGCAATAAAAAAATAAATATCCTAAATTGTCTTTCCTAAAGCCCTCTCCTTAGGAGAGGGAAGGGTGAGGCTTCTTTTTTCTAATTCAATTCTTCAAGTTCTTTTTCAAGTAATTGTTTATGATGCAACTCAGCATAGATTCCGTTCTGCTGAACCAATTGATTATGTGTTCCTTCTTCAGCGATTCTTCCATTTTCAAGTACCACAATTTTATCAGCATCTTTAACAGTAGAAATTCTATGACTGATAATTATACTTGTTTTGTTATCCATGTACTCTTTTAAATTTTTTAAAATTGATTCTTCTGTGTTTGTATCCACCGCAGAAAATGAATCATCAAGAATTATTATTTTTGGATTAGTTGCTAGCGCGCGTGCAAGCGATGCTCTTTGTTTCTGTCCGCCGGAAAAAGTAATTCCTCTTTCACCAACAACTGTTTCGTAACCGTTTGGAAATGAACGAACATCAATATCAAAATTTGCGATTTGAGAAACTTGCTCAACCCTCAGAGTATCAACTTCATGCAAGCCATACGATAAATTTCCGTAAACTGAATCAGAAAAGAGGAAAGATTCCTGCTGAACTACTGCAATGTTTGTTCGTAAAACATCGAGCGGAATTTTTTTAACATTATTTCCATCAATAATTACTTCACCATCGGCGGCATCATATAATCTTGGAATTAGATTTATTAAACTTGTTTTGCCAGAGCCTGTGTGTCCAATTATTGCAAGAGTTGAACCTACGGGTATTTTTAGGTTTATATTTTTTAAAACCTCCGGAAGCGTTTCAGAATATTTAAATGAAACATTTTTAAACTCAATATTACCTTTTAATTCTTTTATTGAGTGAATGGTTTCAGACGAGTCCTGAATCTCATAAGGTTCGTTAAAGATTTTATTTAATCTTTTCATACTTGCTTCTGCTTGCTGTATTATATTCATTACCCATCCAAAAGCAATTACAGGCCAAATTAAAATTGATAAGTACATTACAAACGCAGCCATTTCACCAAGATTCAATTCATTGTTTATAACCTTGGTACCACCAACCCAAATTACAACGATGATTGATATGCCTGTTATGATTGTTAGAATCGGCATGATAAGAGATTGAATGCGAACAAGGTTCATATTCTTGCGAAGAAATTCCTGACTAAGTTCATTCCATCTTTTAATTTCATTTGCTTCGCGCACGTATGATTTAATAACACGAATGCCTGAAAAATTTTCTTGCGCACGAGTTGTTAACTGCGAAAAATTTTCTTGAATCTTGGTGTATTTTTCGTGAATTAATTTCCCTACTCTATATACGCCGTAAGATAAAATTGGCAATGGAAGTAAAGCATAAATTGTAAGTGGAAAATTTATTGAAAGCATTATTGCTACAACTATAGTTAATCTTACAGTTGTATCTATAGAGTACATTACAGCAGGACCAATAAAACCGCGAACAGAATTAATATCATTTGTTGCGTGCGACATAATATTTCCGGTTGAGTTGTTCTGGAAATATCTTAACGGAAGTTTTTGAATATGCTGCCAAAAATCACCGCGCAAATCATATTCAATTTCTCTGGATACAACAATTATGGTTTGGCGAATTAAATATCTAAATATTCCTGCAATAATTGATGTGCCGACAATTAGAAGTGCATACTCTAATAGTTTTTGCGATGTAGTATTGTTTTGCAGATCGTTGATCGAATCTTTTAATAGAATTGGTAAATAAACCGTTGCAGCATTTGAAATTAGAATGAAAAGCACTCCCCAAAACAATTTGATTTTATATTTAATAAAATATTTTTTTAGTGTTAAAAGATTTTTCATTAAGATTGAATTAGTGTAGAATTTGATTTAGTGCAAGATAGTTTTTTTAATGCTCAATCGCTGTGCGAATATAAAAACCCCGAAGTTGCTTCGGGGTGATTTAAGTCTCAATATTAAATTTGAATTATTGAAATTATTTAGTGTCTTTGAGTCTTGGCGGCTAAGTTCTTTTGCCACGAAGTCACGAAGGCTCAAAGTTGTGCAAAGTAATAATTGGATTTTATTCAATCACATTAAACCCGGTGTATTTATGCAAAACTTTTGGTACAACAATTTTTCCTTCGGGAGTTTGATAAGTTTCTAAAAGAGAAACCATTAATCTGCTTGTTGCTAAACCGCTTCCGTTTAATGTGTGAACAAATTCTGGTTTTTTTGTTTGCTCATTTCTAAAACGAATATTTGCTCTTCGACCCTGGAAATCTTCAAAGTTACTGCACGACGATGCTTCTAACCATTTGTTTTCTGCAGGCGACCAAGTTTCAATATCATAACATTTTGCTGCAGAAAAGCTTAAGTCCCCACTGCATAACAATAAAATTCTATAAGGAATATTTAATGCTTGCAAAATATCTTCTGCATCTTTTACGAGCAGCTCGAGTTCATCATAAGAAGTTTCAGGTTTTACAAACTTTACCATTTCAACTTTGTTGAATTGATGAACACGCAAAAATCCTTTTGAGTCTTTACCGTAGGAACCTGCTTCTCTTCTAAAGCAAGCTGAGTAACCAACGTATTTTATTGGTAAATCTTTTTCATTCAGAATTTCATCGCGATGAATATTTGTAATTGGTACTTCTGCAGTTGGGATAGGATACAAACCATCTTTTTCGATACTGTACATATCTTCTTCCATTTTAGGAAGTTGTCCTGTACCGCGCATTGATTCTTTGTTTACAAGAAATGGTGGAAAAATTTCGGTGTAGTTGTGATTTTGTAAATGATAATCAAGCATAAAGTTGATTAACGAACGTTCGAGAGTTGCGCCTTTGCCTTTGTAAACAGGAAATCCGGAACCGCTAATTTTTGCACCTCGCTCAAAGTCAAGTATGTCTAATTTTTTACCAAGTTCAACATGATCCATTGGTTTAAAATCATTTTGAAATTTAAAACCTTCCGGCAGCCATTGTCTCACTTCAACATTTTCTTCTGCAGATTTTCCAACCGGAACTGATGAATGCGGCAGGTTTGGAATAAATCTTAAAATTGTATCAATCTCTTCTTCAATGGTTCTTAGCTTTGTATCGTACTCAGATATTTCATCACCAACTCGTTTCATCTCTGCGATTATTGCTGTTGCATCCTGTCCGGATTTTTTCATTTGTCCGACTTGCTGAGAAACGGAATTTCGTTTTGATTTTAGTTCATCAGCGTGTGCGATAATTTCTCTGCGTTGTTTATCAAGGTCAAGAAGTTCATCAATACGATCCGTTTCATTTTTGTTTGCTATCCCTTGTTTTACTTTATCAGGCTTTTCACGAATAAGTTTTATGTCTAACATTTTTTCCTCTTAAGAAAATAGAACACGGATTACGCGGATCACGCTGGTTTTCGCAGATCAGTGCAAATCCGTTAAATCCGTGCCATCCGCGTTCTATTGTGATTTTACTTAACTACTATATTATAAATTTTATTTTTTACAAATATTTCTTTCACAATGGTTTTACCTTCGGTAAACTTGGTTACTTTTTCATCAGCAAAAACAAGAGGTTTAACGGCATCCTGTTCGCTGTTCATCGCTACCGGGATTGTTGCTCGTAACTTTCCATTTACCTGGACAGCGATGTTAACTGAATCCTCAATCAATGCATCTTTATCAATTTCAAAAACAGTCGGATTCTGGAATATTGATTTTTCATTTCCAACAATCTGCCAGCATTCTTCTCCAAGATGCGGTGCTACAGGTGCAAGCATAGTTGCAAACCTTTGTAGAACGTAACTCTGAATTTCTTTACTGCAGTTTTCTAAAACCTTAAGTTCGTTTATTAATTCCATTAAAGAAGCAATTGCAGTGTTAAATCTAAAATGTTCAATCTCTTCATTAAACTTTTTAAGGGTCTGATTTACTTTGCGATAAACCTTTTTCTCATTTTCTGATAAAGCGGTTATATCATATTTATCCTTTACAGATGTCTGTTGAACAATATCCTTATACTGATTAAACAATTCATAACTACGAATTACAAAACGTTCAACACCGGAAATTCCTTTATCATTCCAATCGCCGCCCTGATCGTAAGGTCCCATAAACATTAAGTACATTCTGAAAACATCGGTACCATATTTAGAAGTAAACTCATCGGGATTTACAACATTACCCTTGGACTTAGACATCTTAGAGCCATCTTTTGTGATAACACCCTGATGTACAAGTTTTGCAAACGGCTCATCGCTGTTAACAAGATCAATATCACGCAAAAACTTATGGAAGAATCTTGCATACAAAAGATGCATAACTGAATGTTCTTTACCGCCAACATACATATCAACAGGTACCCATTTATCTGCAAGCTCTTTGTTAAATGCTGATGTTGAAATTTTTGGATCAAGATAGCGTAAGTAGTACCAGGATGAATCAACAAATGTATCCATTGTATCAGGATCGCGTTTAGCATCGGTGCCGCATTTAGGACATTTTACATTTATGTACTTTTCATTTCTTGCAAGTGGTGATTCACCGCCAAGTTTGAAATCTACATCGTACGGAAGAACAATTGGTAATTCATTTTCATCAATCGGAACTTCACCGCAAGTTGGACAGTGAATTATCGGAATAGGCGTTCCCCAATAGCGCTGACGAGAAATCAACCAATCACGTAAACGATAATTTATTTTTCCCTTACCAAAATTATTTTCTTCAAGATATTTTATAACCTTTGTTATTCCTTCATCAGAACGAACTCCGTTAAACTTACCTGAATTTATCATCGTGCCAACTTCTGTAAACGCAGATTTCATTTCAATATTTTCATTCGTTCCCTCCTGCAAAATTACTTTGCGGATTGGAAGATTAAACTTTTTAGCAAACTCAAAATCTCGTTCATCGTGTGCTGGAACAGCCATAACACAACCGGTTCCGTATGTGATAAGCGCATAATCAGCAATCCACACTGGAATCTTTTCACCATTTACAGGATTGATTGCAAAAGCTCCGGTTTGAACTCCAGTTTTTTCTTTTACGGTAGATGTTCGTTCAATCTCGGTTAATTTTTTTGCTGATTCACGATATACATCAACTTCTTTTTTAAACTCATCTGTTGTTATCTTATCAACAAGCGGATGTTCTGGAGCAAGTACAACATAGGTAACCCCAAACAAAGTATCGGGACGAGTTGTAAAAACTTTTATTTCATCATTATCGTTATCAACAATTTTAAAGGTAACTTCAGCACCTTCACTTTTTCCAATCCAGTTTTTTTGTTTTAGAATTGTTTCTTCAGGCCAATCAATTTTATTGTGTCCATCAAGTAGCTGTTCAGCATAATCAGTAATTTTAAAAAACCATTGGAATAAATTTTTCTGAATTACCTGTGTGCCGCATCTTTCACAGGTACCATCATTTAATACTTGTTCATTTGCAAGTACTGTCTGATCATTCGGACACCAGTTTACGGGTGCGTTTTTTCGATATGCTAATCCGCGTTTGTACATTTGAAGAAAAATCCATTGATTCCATTTGTAATACTCAGGTGCGCAAGTCATTAGCTCTGCATCCCAATCATACATACAGCCCATTTTTTTAAGCTGCTCACGAATATCTTCAATATTTTTTAATGTGCTGTCTAAGGGATGTATTCCTGTTTTGATTGCATAACCTTCTGCAGGTAAACCAAACGCATCATAACCAATTGGTTCAAAAACATTATAGCCTTGAAGTTTTTTAAAACGTGCCCAGCTATCGGTTGGTCCGTAATTATACCAATGCCCGATGTGAAGTTTTGCACCGGAAGGATAAATAAACATTACAAGCGCGTAAAGTTTTTTTTCAGTTTTGGATAAATCTGTTTTGTAAGTTTTATTGTCTTCCCAAAACTTTTGCCACTTTGATTCTATTTCTGTAAAAGGATAACGCATTTTTTTTGCTGTATTATTGTTAAAAATCGATGCCAAATTTAGCTATTTGAGAAGGGATTTCAAATTGAGGTTTTGTATGATATATATACAAGAACTATCATTTTCTCATCGAAATACTAATGTCACACTGAGCGGAGTCGAAGTGTAAGCAACTTCATTAAATTGTCATCCTTCGTGTAAACTAAGATTTTTCTTTGCTTGTTAGATTTATAAGTAAATTTGAACAGTAAATATTATCTAACAAGGAAATAAAATGGAAAAATCGGAAATAAAAACTTTTTTAAAACACATTCAGTTGTTTAAAGAACTAAATGAAGAACAATTAACTGCCGTTTGTGAAAAAGTTAAAGTGGAAAGCTATTCCGCAAAAAGCATGGTGTTTAGTGAAAACAATATCCGTAAAAATCTTTTTTTGATTTATGAAGGTGAAGTGGAATTATTTAAACGAACACCGTACGGCAAAGAAAAAAGATTATCAATCTTTAGTAAGTATGATTTTCTTGGTGAAGGTGCGCTTATGGATAATTCGCCGCATTCAACTTCTGCGCGTGCAACCATCGATTCAGTTATTGTAATACTTACACGTGATAGCTTTAAAGAATTGATGAAAGAGCAAAACGAAACTGCGCTTGAAATACTTTCAAATATTGGCAAAGTAATTTCACGAAGAATGAGCGCAGCAAATACACGTGTAATAAATGTTGCAGCTCAGTATCAATCGGGCAGAACACGAAGTGAACACGATTTGCTTGGTGATAGGGAAGTACCGCACGAATATTATTATGGTGTACAAACTTTGCGCGCTTTAGAAAATTTTAACATAAGCGGGGTAACTTTAAGTTTCTATCCTGTATTGATTGAAGCGCTTGCAATGGTAAAAAAAGCTGCGGCGCTTGCAAATTGTGATTTGGGTTTGATGTCAAAGTCAATTACTGATGGAATTGTAAAAGCATGTGATGAAATAATTAATGGAAAATTTCATTCGCATTTTGTTGTGGATATGATTCAGGGTGGTGCGGGAACATCTACAAATATGAATGCAAACGAGGTGATTGCAAATCGTGCGCTTGAAATTTTAGGATATGAAAAAGGTGATTACCAGCATTGTCATCCGAATAATCATGTTAATCTATCACAATCCACAAATGATGCTTATCCAACTTCTGTAAAAATTGCTCTGATAAATTCAAATAAAAAATTAACTGAAGTGCTTCAGGAATTAGTTCAATCTTTCAGAAATAAAGCAAAAGAATTTTCTCACATCATTAAAATGGGAAGAACACAATTGCAGGATGCTGTTCCGATGACACTTGGGCAGGAGTTTGAAGCTTACGCAGTTATGTTGAACGAAGAAGTTCAGCGCCTTGAACAAAACGTAAAATTATTTTTAGAAGTAAACATGGGCGCAACTGCAATTGGAACGGGAATAAATTCACATCCTGATTATTCCGAAACAGTTATTAACCATTTAAATGATGTTACAGGATTAAGTATAATACTTGCAGATAATCTTGTTGAAGCTACACAAGATACAGGCGCATTTATTATGTATTCATCGGCGGTAAAAAGATTAGCTGTAAAACTTTCTAAAATTTGTAATGATTTACGTTTGCTTTCATCTGGTCCGCGAACAGGAATTAATGAAATTAATCTTCCTCCGATGCAGCCTGGCTCATCAATAATGCCGGGAAAAGTAAACCCAGTTATTCCGGAAGTTGTAAATCAAATTGCATTTAAAGTTATAGGTAATGATTTGGTGGTAACAATGGCAGCAGAGGGCGGACAGCTTGAGCTTAATGTCTTTGAACCCGTTATCGTACAAAGTTTATTTGAATCTATTGAAATGCTAAAGAATGGAATGATGACTTTGAAAGAAAAATGTATTGATGGTATTACAGCGAATGAAGATCGATGCAGAGAACTTGTTGAGAAGAGTATTGGAATTGTAACTGCTCTTAATCCAGCACTTGGATATGAAACCTGTACAAAGCTTGCTAAAGAAGCGCTTGAAACAAATCGCGGTGTTTATGAATTGGTGCTTGAAAAAAAATTACTATCAAAAACTGAATTAGATGATTTATTAAGACCAGAAAATATGATTAAGCCGAGGTAGAATATTTTGTTATAATATTTAATTAATTGCCACGATCTTTAGAGTCAGTGTGAAAATATAAAAAAGCGTCGCATCGAGCGAAGTCGAGATGTGAATTTATTAAAAAAATGTTCCGCTTCGTCTCCTCTCAGCCTGACGATTACTAATTTTCCCACGGGCTATAAAAGTTGTGGCAATTTTAAAACAATTGATGAGTCTGAAAATATTTAATAAAACTCTTTTTCAATCAATTCTTTGGCAATATTAAAATCAGGTCTATCAATCCAATTAATTTTAACACCTTCTTTTTCCATCTTTCTAAACCATGTCATCTGTCTTTTTGCAAATGAATGGATTGCAGAGTTTAGCTTTTGAAACATATCATTTTTATTTAACACACCATTAAGATATTGTGCAATAAACTTATACTCCAAACCAAAGAACATCATTTTATCGTAACTAACACCGGAATCCATTAAGGATTTTACTTCCTCAATCATACCTTCTTCATCTAATCTTTTTTTTAATCTTGCCGTAATTCTTTTTTTTATTTCATCACGAGAAAAATTAATACCGATTGTAAATGATTTTATTTCTTGCTGCGGCTGTTGATTTAACTTTGCATTACTAACTGCAATTGATTTTATTATCCTATTTCGATTGGTTAAATCTGTTGTGTTGTGTAAATCCGGATTTAATTTTTTTAACATCAATCTTAGTTCATCATCTGAAAAAGATACAAGTTTATCAAACTGGCTATTAAAATCAGCTTTGCTGAGAAAATAATTTTGCAGTACAGAACTTAAATACAAGCCTGTTCCGCCAACAAGAAATGGAAGATGATTATTCTTTTTTATTAAATTGAATGACTGATGAAATAGCTGTTGAAATGTGTAAAGATTAAATTCATCTTTAGGATCGATCACATCAATTAAGTGATAGGGAATTAATTTACTGTTGATATTATATTCACTTAAATCTTTTCCTGTGCCGATATTCATTCCGCGATAAACCTGCCGGGAATCGGCGGAAATAATTTCTCCGTTAAAATAATCAGCGAGCTGCACAGCAAGTTTTGTTTTTCCAGTTGCAGTGCATCCAAGAATGGTAATTAAATCATATTTCATTACCTAAGTTAAAGACAAAATTGGAATAGAAACCAGATAAGTTGTTCCGGATTCCGAAGCTTCCAGTTTTATTGCACCATTCATTGATTCAATTATAAATTTTGAGATTGCTAAACTTAGACCAATATTTTCAGCAGTGCCGCCGGTAAAGTTAGAATCAAAAACATTTTCTAAATCTTCGCTGTTTATTTTGTTTCCATCCTTAATATTTAGAACAACGTTAATGCTTTCAATAGAACTGCTGAAATATAAATTGCCGCCCTGCTTCATCAGATCGCAGGCAAATCGGGCTATGTAATAACAAGCTATATAAAATTTTCTTGTATCGATTTTAACTTTTACATCATCGCCAAGTTTTTTAAACAACTTTACATTTCTGGATTCAACATAATCAGAAAGTAAAGTTAAATTATGATCCATCACTTCGTTAAAACTTACTGTTTCTAATTTTATTTTTTTATTTTTTTCGGAAAAATCGATTGAAGATTGCAGCATATCGATAACAGAATTAGTTTGCGATGAAAGCAGTTTAATAACTTTTCTAACTTCTTCGGGTAAATCAAATCGAGATAGAAGCGAAGAATAATGCTTTATCGTTAGCAGTGGAGCTTTAACATCCTGCATAATAAAATTAGAGAATTGACCAAGTTCGGATTTAGATCCGGATTTATTTTTAGAACTTAAAATTAAACTTTGCTCTAAAACTTTTGATGTTAGGTTTGCGTACTCTTTAATTTTTCTTTCTTCATCTTTTGTAAACATTGTTTCGTTAGACCCAATTTGGGCAACACCGAGCAGATTTTTTTTAACATCTACAAATGGAATTACAATTAATGATTCACCAACAAAATCATTCGGGCGGTCAATTTCTTGATTGTAATTAATATCATTAAGAAAAGAAACTGCAAATCTAACTTCTTTTTCTTTTGCCGCTAATCCTGTTATTCCTTCTTTAATTGATTTCTTTCCTTTGTAAATAGATTCGTTGGTTTGATATATTTCTTCAAGCATTTGTGAGTCTTGTGAGAACAAATAAACAGCGCCAACGTGTGAATCTGTTTTGTGCAAAAGATAATCTAAAATTTCTTTTGCAGTTTTATTTATATCGCCGGAAGGCTGCGGTAAAGATGTAGATTTATAACCAGGGGAATCTAATCCAAACTGATTTTCAAAATTTTGTGCCGGATTTGAAAATGAAATGTCGTTGCCTTCTGAATTTAATTTACTCGAACTCGAAGATTGAGATTTATTTTCTGCAACCTCTTCCAAATTACCTTCTGTAATAATCCAGTTTGTTAAATCATCAGAATCACCAAGCAGATTATTTTTTAAAGATTTATTATCACTATCTAAATATTTTTGCTGGATAAATGCATCAAGGTCTGGTTCCTGTTCATATCGTTTTATCTGTATTTTATCAAGATCAATTGATGTTTCATATTTAGGTTTAGCATCAACAAGATTTTTTATTTCAATTTTTTCAGGCTCTGACTTCAGATTAAATTGCGGCAGTATTGTATTTGTTTCTGGAGCAGGTTTCAAGTCAGGTTCTGGCTTTGGTATAATTAATTCCGGTACAGGTTTTATAATCGGAATCTCACTTGATCCATTTTTATCATCATTAGCTAAGTTTATTCCAAATGATGGAGACTCACTATGAAGTTTGCCGAAGGAAGCAGCATCCATTTTATAAATTAAACAATCGTTGTTTGCAATTGCGGATGAACTTCTTGGCTCGTTTTGCAGAACTTCAGTCTCGCCAAAAAACTCATTTGGAGATTTGAAGAACAATCTCTTTAAAGAATTTAATTTCACTTTTACTTCACCATTAATAATAAGGTAAACAAAATCTGAAGGAACACCTGATGAATAAATCAAATCTCCTTCTTTAAATTCTAAAAAATTTTTTGCATCAAAAGGAATTTTGAGTGAATCAAAATCTAATCCTTTGAACAAATCATTCGATTTTATTAATTCAATTGTTTTGTTGGAACTCATTTTAAAATCCAAAATAATTGTTAAATGATATTCTGTCTGCAAATATTGTGCAAGAATTATTTCTTCAAAAACAGCTATTTTTCTAAATATTTACCTATATAAAATATATTTGGTATTTTTGTCCACCTAAAGAATCCACATTTTACATAAAGCATCTTACAGATGGAAGAATCAAAATTAGTAGAACTTGCAAAATCGGGTGATAGACAGGCGCTGGCTCAGTTAGTAAAAAATAATGAGCAGACTGTTTATAATTTTTCATTTAAGATTTGCAGGGATAGAGACAAAGCAGAACATATTATGCAGGAAACTTTTTATAGTATGATAAAAAGCCTGCATCAGTTTGATGGAAACTCAAAACTTTCTACCTGGTTATATAGAATAGTTTCTAATCATTGTTTAATGCTTGCAAGAAAAGATAAATCAAGAACCTTTGTTTCGATAGATAATGATGACGATTTGTATGAAGACAAATACACAGCAGACTGGTCTAATATCCCAAATCAAAATATCGAAAATACAGAATTGAAAAAGATATTGGATGAATCAATAGATAAACTTAGTCCGGAATACAGAATTGTTTTTCTGTTGCGTGATGTTGAAGGATTATCAACTGAAGAAACCGCTGATATGACTGAATTATCAGTTCCGGCAGTAAAATCCAGATTGCACAGAGCGCGAGCATTTTTAAGAAAAGAATTAAACGAGGCATTTAGCCGATGAGTGAACAAAAACCAAAATGTAAAGATGTAATGCAGCACATCTGTGAAAGTTTAGGTGAAGAGCTTAACTCAGATAAATGCGTTGCAATCAAACAACATCTTGATAGTTGCAGTG
>JAGOXU010000026.1 GCA_018059515.1 Ignavibacterium sp. | reverse complement strand
AGATAGAACTGTATCAAAATTTAGAAAAACTATTTACTCAATATTTTCTCTCGGCTGGAGACATTCAAACAGACACTGGACGCATTACGAAAAATCATATACTTTACTTGCCGGATTTGCAACACCGTTAGTGTTATCAGTTCATACAATTGTAAGTTTTGATTTTGCAGTTTCAATTTTACCCGGCTGGCATACAACAATTTTTCCACCCTACTTTGTAGCCGGTGCTATATTTTCTGGATTCGCGATGGTTGTTACAGTTCTTCTATTCGTTCGAAAGATATTTGACCTGCAGCATATCATAACTTTAAATCATCTTGAAAAGATGAATAAAGTAATTCTGTTAACCGGAATGATGGTTGGCTACTCGTATGCAATGGAATTTTTTATTGCATGGTACAGCGGAGTTCCTGCAGAAACATTTGTATTTATAAATAGAGCACTTGGTCCCTATGCTTGGGCTTATTGGATAATGGTAAGTTGTAACGTAATAATTCCACAGTTCTTCTGGTTCAGAAAAATCAGAAGATCCATTCCTGCTATGTTCGTAATTGTAATTTTAGTAAATGTTGGAATGTGGTTTGAAAGATTCGTGATAGTGGTTACCTCACTAAGCAGAGATTTCTTACCATCAAGCTGGGCTTATTTTAAGCCAACTATTTTTGATTTGGGAATCTTACTTGGAAGCTTTGGCTTGTTCTTTACTTTAGTGATTCTCTTTACAAAATCTCTGCCTGTAGTTTCAATCTCAGAAGTTAAAGCTAGTGCTGATGGCGCACAGCCAACTCATCACGGAGGTGCTGATCATGAATAATGATAAAAAAATATTTGGAATATCAGCGATATTTAAAACGCCTGATGAGATTATTAATGTAGCAAAACAAGTTACAAAATCAGGTTACACAAAATTTGATGTAAACACGCCATATCCGGTTCACGGAATGGATGCTGCTATGAAAATGGATGCATCAAAGCTGGGTTTAGTTACTTTGATTACGGGACTTGCTGGTGGTGCTTTTGCGCTGCTTTTAATGTACTGGACGATGGCAGTTGATTATCCGTTAGTAATTGGCGGTAAACCATTTTTTGCTTTGCCAGCTTTTATTCCTGTTACTTTCGAGTTAATAGTTTTACTTGCAACTGTTTCAACTGTAATTGCAATGATATCACTTTTCTTTAGACTGCCTGATAATAAACACCCGCTGCATGATACAGAATATATGAAAAGTGTGTCTTATGATAAATATGGTGTCGTTATTGAATCTACCGATCCTAAATTTAATGAAAATGCGGTAACAGATTTTCTTAAAAAATTAAATCCTCTAAAGATTGAAATTATTTATTACCCGGCTGTAGAAACATATCCGATATTTCAACCAAAGTTTATTATGCTTTTAATTGCCATAGCAGTTGTTGTTTCCGGCGGAACATATTTAACATTAAATAAACTTTTAAATATCACACCATTTAACTTTATGATGGAACAAGATAGGATAAATGCTCAGCAGCCCAGCAAACTTTTTGCTGATGGACGCGGAATGAGAATGCCCGTTGAAGGAACTGTTGCAAGAGGATTTATTCCATATCCGTATATGGGTGTTGCAAATCCAACTGAAGTTTTATCAAATCCATTCTTACCGACAAAAGAAAATATCGAACTTGGAAAAGGAAAGTATTTTACCTATTGTTCGCCTTGCCATGGAGATTTTGCCGATGGTGACAGCAGACTTAGAGGACAATTTCCAAATCCGCCAACATTACATTCAAAACGTGCAATGGATTTTAGTGATGGTATGATTTATCATATTATAACCAATGGACAAAACATAATGCCATCTTATGCTTCTCAAATTTCAAGAGAAGAAAGATGGGCAATCGTAAATTATGTAAGAGTTTTGCAGAGAGCTAAAAATGCCAGCAGCTCTGATTTAATTGAGATGAAAAAGGAGACCGGTAACAATGTCACAAACTGATTTTAATTACCAGAAAAAAGATTTACCTGCCGGTTTATCAAAGATAGGCTTAATACTTTTTGTTGTTGGTACCGCTCTGTCGTTACTCGCATTTTTCGTTGATCAGGAACGAGCAATATTTAATTATCTTGTAACTTATATGATGATAGTTAGTATTGGGCTTGGGGCTTTATTCCTTGTTGCTCTTGAATATGTTGCGGGTGCTGATTGGAGTACTCCAATAAGAAGAATACCAGAATTTTTTTCTGCGCTGTTACCAATAATGTTTATTCTTGTTATACCATTGTTAATATTTAATCACGATTTATTTCATTGGGCACACAAAGAAGCAATTGCAGATGATAAAATCTTGCAAGGCAAAGCGCCTTATTTAAATGTTACTTTTTTTATAATCAGAACTTTTGTGTTTATTGGATTGTGGAGTTTATTCTATTGGATGATGATATGTAATTCCAGAAAACAAGATTCTACAAAAGATCAACTGCTTACAAAAAAGAATATAAGGCTGTCAGCTATCTTCGTTCCTGTTTTTGCATTAACCCTGACGTTTACTGCAATAGATTTTATGATGAGTCTTGAACCTCACTGGTTTTCTACAATATTTGGTGTGTACTTTTTTAGCGGAATTGTAGTAGCCGCATTAGCTGCGGTTACAGTGGTTGTTGTTAAACTAAAAGAAATGGGATACTTTAATCCATGGATGAATAATGATCATCTTTTTAGTTTGGGTGCACTACTGTTTGCGTTTATTAATTTTTGGGCATACATCGCCTTCTCGCAATTTATGTTAATATGGTATGCAGATTTACCGGAAGAAACTTTCTGGTTTATTACTCGATGGAATGGCGGATGGAAATTTTTCTCACTCGGCTTGATTGTAATACATTTTCTTGTTCCATACATTGCACTGCTTAGTCAGCCCTCAAAAATGAATCCCAAACGGTTAAAGTTTATTGGTGTTTGGTTACTCTTTGCACATTTGTTTGATTTGTTCTGGTTGATTATGCCAAATATGGAATCAATGAAAAGTGGTTATTATTTTAGTTGGATTGACTTAGTTTTTCCAATCGCAGGCACTGGATTAGTTATTCTTGTATTTTATTACAAAGCTAAAAAGGAAAACCTAATACCAATTGGTGATCCAAAATTAAAAAGAGGAATTGATTTTCATCTCTAAAATAAATGAGATATAAGGTTTAATATGAAAGATTATATTCAGGAACTAATAAGCAAACTTGAACAAGCAGCCGAAAACCCCGGTGCCGTTTTTGGAATGTTATATCCGTATATCATTATAGTTTTAATTGGTATCGGAATTTATTATGTGCAAAATTTGGATAATATTTCCAGACAAAGTGTAACTCTGTTTTTAACAGACACAACCGTTGTTTCTGATCTGCAAGTTAAAGAGCCGGTTAATGTTCCGGCAATAAATATTATGAGTGTCAAAAACTCTACTCCGGAATTATTATCCGAAGGTGAAAAATTATATAAAACTAATTGTGCTTCCTGCCATGGTGAAAATGGCGCTGGCGGCGGTCCGGCTTCGATGGGATTAAATCCTGCACCGAGAAATTTTACATCAAAGGATAATTGGATTAACGGAACAAAACTTTCTAACATTTACGCAACTTTGCAGGAAGGGCTTCCGCCAAGCTCAATGATTGCCTATGATTTTTTATTACCGAAAGAAAAATTTGCGATAGCACATTATATCAGAACTAACTTTATTCCAAACCCCGATACAGATACTGATGCTGATTTGCAGAACTTAGATGCAACTTTTAACCTTTCCGCAGGCTTGCAGTTACCAGCACAAATACCCGTTGAGAGCGCAAGTTTTTTAATAGTAGAAGAAAATAAATCTATGAATGATAAAATAGATTCTACATTATCCTCATTAAAAAAATATCAAACAGAAAATGGTTTTAATGTTTTTGAAAAAGTTGTTATGAATCAAAGAACAGCAATGTCTTTTCTTTCAAAAAATTCCGGATGGAAACAAAATGAAAATAATTTTGTAAATCTTGTTGTTAATAATGTTAATCAAAATGGGTTTAACGGCGCTGTATTTAATCTTAAAAATGAAGAATGGTCATCACTTTATAGCTTTATGTTAAAATTGATTTAAGATCGGTTAGTATGAAACTTGTTTTTGGTTCGATTGTGTTTTTATGTCTTTCAATTTTTGTTATTGCAACTGGAAAACATATTGAAGTTGGAATTGATGAGCAGCTTGGTAAAACAATTCCGCTGCAAGAAAATTTTGTTGATGAAAATGGTAACAAGGTTTTATTAAAAGATCTTTTTACAAAACCAACGGTTCTTTCTTTTGTGTACTATAATTGCCCCGGCATTTGCAGTCCGCTATTAATGGAGTTATCTGATGTTATCAATAAATCAGATTTAGTGTTAGGTGTTGATTATAACATTGTATCTATAAGTATGGATCAGTTTGAAACTCCTAAAGATGCGATGATCCGCAAACAAACCTTTTTAAAAGTTATTGATAAAAACATTCCGCCGGAAAGCTGGAGATTTTTAACAGGGGATAGTGCAACAATAAAAAAAGTTGCTGATGCAGCAGGATTTTATTTTAAGAGACAGGGAAAAGAATTTTTACATTCCGGCGCTTTTATTTTTGTTGATATCAACGGAAAGATATGCAGATATCTTTTCCCGAGTTTTTCTGAAAGAAGCGGATTTGGAATTCTGCCTTTTGATTTTAAAATGTCAGTAATAGAAACATCAGAAGGAAAAGTAACGCCAACAATTGCAAAGGTTTTGCAATTTTGTTTTAAGTATGATCCACAAGGTAAAACGTATGTTCTGAATATTACCCAAATATTTGGAGCAATTATTTTAATACTTGTTGCAATATTTCTGTTGTTCTTAAAGTTTAAACCTAAAAAAGAATTTATTAAAGCGAGGTAATTTTATTAATGAGTGAAGCTATCACCGTTCCTACAAACGGAAAACATCCGAGCTATTTAGATTATCAGGGAAAGCATAAAGGTTTACTTGGCTGGATTCTTTCAACTGATCATAAAAGAATTGGAATTCTTTATTTAGTTGGAATCATTTCTTTCTTTTTAGTTGGAATGACTTTTGGCTTTCTGATGAGATTAGAATTAATTGCACCTGGTAGAACCATCATGGACGCACAAACTTATAATTCGTTTTTTACACTGCATGGTGTAATAATGATTTTTTTATTTGTCATTCCCGGTATTCCCGCAATTTTCGGAAACTTTTTTCTTCCAATACTAATTGGAGCTAAAGATGTAGCATTTCCAAGATTAAACTTGTTCTCTTGGTATTTATACATTGCTGGCGGGCTGCTTGCTGTAATTTCAATTCTTTTACCGGGCGGTCCAATCGATACGGGCTGGACGTTTTATATTCCTTACAGTGTAAGAACAGGTACAAATGTTAGCCTTGCACTTTTTGCAGCTTTTGTTCTGGGATTCTCATCAATTCTTACGGGGTTAAATTTTGTAACTACTGTACATAGATTAAGAGCACCTGGTATGACCTGGTTTAAAATGCCGCTTTCAGTTTGGTCTTTCTATTCAACTGCATGGGTTCAAGTTTTAGCTACACCAATTATTGGTATTACTTTACTTCTTGTCATTATCGAAAGAGCTTTTGGTGTTGGATTATTTGATCCTGCACTCGGCGGTGATCCGGTTTTATTTCAACATTTATTTTGGATTTATTCACATCCCGCAGTTTATATTATGATACTTCCGGCAATGGGAGTTGTGTCAGAAATTATTCCCGTTTTTGCAAGACGAACAATTTTTGGTTATAAGTTTATTGCCTTTTCAAGTGTTGCGATTGCTTTGTTTGGCTCGCTGGTTTGGGCGCATCACATGTTTACTGCCGGTATGAGCAACACAGGACAATTTATTTTTTCTTTACTTACAATGATCGTTGCGATACCAAGTGCTATAAAAGTTTTTAACTGGACAGCCACACTTTATAAAGGTTCGATTGATCTTTCAACTCCATTACTTTTTGTGCTTGCATTTATCTTTCAATTTTCTATCGGCGGATTAACTGGCGTTATGCAAGGTGTGCTTTCAATCGATATAATGATACACGATACAGCCTTTATTGTTGCACACTTCCACTACGTGATGTTTGGAGGTACAGGATTTGGTTTAATGGCAGCAATGCATTATTGGTACCCAAAAATGTTTGGCAGGATGTATAATGAAAAAGTAAGTAAATCAGCTTTTTGGTTATTGTTTGTAGGTTTTAATACAACTTATTTTCCAATGTTTATTATGGGATGGCTGGGAATGCCGAGAAGATATTACGATTATCTTCCAGAATTTCAAATCTATCATTTGGTCTCAACAATCGGATCATGGATACTCGTTACAGGTATTCTATTAATGGTTGGTAATCTCATCAAAACATTGCTAAGCGGCAAAAAAATTACTGATAGAAATCCGTGGGGTGGAGAAACACTCGAGTGGCAAATTGAAACTCCGCCAATTCATGAAAATTTTATTGATATACCTGTTGTTACTGAAGCTCCATATCAATACAAGCAAAACGAAGTTGAAACTCTAAATACTCAGGAGGTTAAGTGAGTTCTCAGGAACATGCAGTTGCGCACTCTCATCGTGATGATATTGGCGCTAGAATGGGTATGTGGCTTTTCCTTTTTACAGAATTAATTTTGTTTGGAGGTATGTTTATACTGTATTCAATTTATCGTTATCAATATCCAGAGGCATTCCATCTTGCAGCAAAAGAATTAAATACAATTGTTGGAACTTTTAACACAGCAATTCTACTTACAAGTTCGTTAACAATGGCGCTTTCTATTGCTGCAATACAGAGAAAGCAAAAAACTTTATCGATGTTTTTTCAATTCATCACAATTGTACTTGCTCTTGGATTTATGGTTAATAAATATTTTGAATGGAGTGCAAAATTTCATCATGGTATTTATCCGGGCTCCGAAATACTGCAAGCTAAACCGGCAGGTGAAATTGTATTCTTTGGTTTATATTATGTGATGACCGGATTGCATGGATTACACGTCATAATCGGTATTGTTTTAATTTCTGTAATGATGAGATTTACTTCAAAAGGAATTATAAATAATGATAGTTATGTAAAATTAGAGTCAGCCGGATTGTATTGGCACTTAGTAGATATTATCTGGATTTTCTTATTCCCACTATTCTATCTGATAACTTAAGGATTTTTTAATGGAACATAATCAAGAAATAAATAGAGAACACAGCCACGGTTACAGTGTTTATATATTAGTCTGGTTTGCTTTGATGACACTTACAGGAGTTACTGTTGCAGTTGCCGGAATAAATTTTGGCGGATTAACAATAGCAACCGCTTTAATTATTGCTTCAATAAAAACTTACTTAGTGCTTACAATCTTTATGCATCTAAGAAGTGAAAGCATAACATTTAGACTGTTTGTGGGAGTAGCATTACTGTTTTTAATAATTTCATTTATTTTATTATTCTCTGATTATTCTTTTATCGTAAGGAATTAAGTATGTTTAATGGTGCATCCAATTTTTCGCATAATGTAGATGCTGTTTTTCTTTTTACTTTAATAGTATCAGTCTTTTTTTTGGTACTCATCACCGGATTGATGATTTACTTTGTAATAAAATACAATCGCAAAAGAAATCCTAAGGCAACAAACTATCATGGTAATATTGGTTTAGAAATTACCTGGACATTAATTCCTACAATTCTTGTTTTGATTATGTTTTGGTATGGATGGGTTGGATATTCGGATATGAGCGAAGCCCCTGAAGATGCTTTAAATATTGAAGTTACTGCACAGATGTGGAAGTGGGGCTTTAAATATGAAAATGGGAAATCTTTTGATTCTTTATATGTTCCGATTAACAAAGCAGTTAAACTTACTCTAACTTCGTTGGATGTTACTCATGCTTTCTACATCCCAAAGTTTAGGATTAAAAAAGATGTTTATCCAAATCAAACAAGAACTGTTTGGTTTAAAGCAGAAGAGTTAGGTGATTTTGATATTGCATGTGCAGAGTATTGCGGTTTAAATCACTCCTATATGTACAATAAAGTAAAAGTTGTTCCGGAAGCAGATTTTGATATTTGGTTATATTCTAATTCCAACTCAACGGCAGTAGCTGATTCAATTAAAAATTAATAAGACAATTAAGAGTTTGAAAAATAAATTTAAAATATTAGCTGAAGTAACGAAACTTAGAATTACAATTTTTGTAACTATCACAACTATGTTTGGATTTATTGCGGCAACAAATTCTATCGATGGAAAAATATTGTTGCCAACCATTGGAATACTTTTATTAGCTTGCGGCTCAGCAGCATTAAATCATTTTCAGGAAAGAAAAACCGATGCAATGATGGATAGAACAAAAAAGCGTCCAATTCCATCAGGCAAAATATCTGCTTCATCGGTTCTGACACTTTCATTGTCTTTGATTATGTTGGGCTCAGTATTAATTTTTATAGGAAGCGGATGGTTAGCATTATCTTTTGGATTGCTAAATCTTATTTGGTACAATGGAGTTTACACTCCGCTTAAAAAGATTACTCCACTTGCAATAATACCCGGTTCATTGGTTGGCGCAATTCCGCCAATAGTTGGTTGGGTTGCAGGCGGTGGTTATTTATTTGATCCGCAGATAATTTTAATTTCGTTTTTCTTTTTCATTTGGCAGATACCACATTTTTGGCTGCTGTTAATGGTGCTGGATAAAGATTATCAAAAAGCAGGATTTCCAACCTTAACACAGATATTTAATCAGCAGCAATTAGGCAGAATTACTTTTATTTGGATTATTGCAACGGGGGTAACGGGATTATTGATCCCCTTATTTCAAATATCACAGAATGAATTTATTAATTTAAGTCTTTTTATTGCGGCTCTTTGGTTAGCATTTAAATCAATAAACTTATTACAGCAAACACAGGAAACTTCAGCTTTTAAATTTGCTTTTAGAAGTATTAATTATTTTGCATTGTTTGTTGTTATAATCGTGTCAATAGATAAACTTTTTGTATCATAAATCAAAATAAAGTGAACCGATATGGATTTTTTAGATAAATTAGTTTTACCTCAATCAGCAGAACATATTGTACTGCTTCATTATATGTTGATTCTAATTCTTGCACTCTTTGTTCCGTTTATCAGCATAGTATTTGGCGGAACATTTGCGTCAATACATTATGGTAAAAAGTATAGAAAAACAAAAATGCTTTTTTATAAAAGATTCTCAAAAGATGTAATTGAATATGTAACCGTTAATAACGGCGTTGGTGTTATTCTGGGAATTGTTCCGCTCTTAGCAGCAATATTAATTTTTGCACAACTGATGCATACATCAAACATACAAACAGTAAATTTTCTCGCTTTGTCTCTAGTAATGATAATTGTTGCTTTGTTAATGATCTACACCTATCGTTACTCATTGATGCTTAGTAATGTTTTTGATTCTGTAAATCCCAACAGTATTTCAGATAAGGATACAGAGGAAGATTATAAAAAGATTAGAGAAAAATCATCATACCTAAGTATAAATTATGGTAAAGCCGGATTGATTTTATTATTTATTGGAATTTGGTTTTACGTTGCAGCAATTACCTCTGCAACAAATTTTTCAAGCTGGAATTATTCCGGTTTAATAACTGCTTTAGCCGCACCAAAAGTTTTATTAAATCTTTTGATATTCATTGCATTTGCAATTACACTAACCAGTTCTGCAATACTTTTTGTACATCTTTACTGGAATGAATCCAAAAAAGATGAGGATCCGATTTATACAAAATTTGTAAAAGACACAGCTTCAAAGGCTGGATTAAAAGCATCTATTTCATTACCATTTTTAATTTTGATTAATCTTTTATCTTTTTCTAACACAACTCTTTCTGGTTCGATATTCATCTATGCTGTGATAAGTATTTTATTAATATTTATTGCTTATAATTTTTTCTATATGATTCTATTTAAAAATAATTACCGATTTGGATCGCTAATATTCTTAGTTTTAATTCTCGCTTCAATTGCTTTAATCGTAAAAGATCAAAAAGCTATGACAAACGCAACTGAAAAACACTCATTAGTCCTTAGCACTCAGTACAACACAATACTTGCTGAACTAAAAGGAGAGGGTACAGTTGCTGTTTTAAGCGGTAAAGAGATATACGATGTTAGATGTGCAAGCTGTCATAAATTCGATCAGAAATTTGTAGGTCCTGCCCACAAAGATGTTTTACCGAAGTATGTTGGCAAAGAAGCACAATTAGTAGCCTTTATACGTAACCCAGTAAAAGTTGATCCTGCATATCCGCCAATGCCAAATCCTGGTTTAAAACCTCAGGAAGCAGATGCAGTTGCCAAATATTTGTTGGATGAATTTGCTAAGACGAAATAGTTTATAATTGTTTACTTCTGTTATCAACCTCTATTTTTCCACTTGAAAATAGTTTGGAGTATCCTTAATAACAGTTAGTTTTTAAAAGTATTTAAATAATTTGTTTCATAAAACTACGAGGAAATAATGCTAAGAAGAACTTTTACAATTATCTTGGCAGTTACTCTGCTTAATTCAATAATAATTTTTTCACAAGTCTCATATCAAGGACCGTTAACTGGAAGCGTTCCTTCCGGTGCCATGGTAAACACAAATTCCTTTAGTGATAGTCCTATCATTGATGGAGAAAGAATAATCAGTGATAAAAATTTAATTTATCCCGATTCAGAACCTATGATAATTGAGAACGATGGGAGTGCTGTTTTTCAACCAACTTACGTTGAGGACTCAAATGTAAATGATAATCCAAACGGAATCGGTGACAATACCTTCTTATTAAAAAAATGGAATGTTGCTTTGGATAATAATGTTATTCCTCCAGATCCAACCATGGCTGTTGGACCAAACCATGTTATGTTGTTAACAAACAATGGCGATGGTATTAGAATATATGATAAACAGGGCAATCTTCTTAAAACAATTAACTCAACCCAGTGGTGGTCAGCAGTATGGCCTTCGCAGAGCGGTGATCCACAAATTATCTATGATCACTATGCAGGCAGATGGGTTATGGTATTTATGCAAGTTGATGACATTGCTCAACAAGCCGGCGATTTGATTGCCTATTCTGATGATTCTGACCCTTTTGGAACTTGGTATATGTACAGGTTACCCTCTACACTTTGGGGTGATTTTCCACAGATAGGATTTGATGAAGAAGCAATTTACATCACAACGAACAATTTCAGTTTTGCTGGTGTGGGACAATATTCAAAAATCAGGATCATATCTAAAGCTGAACTATACGCAAGTAATGCAGGTGCACTTACTTATAAAGATATATGGAATATTGGTATTCCATATTCTGGTAGTAGTGCATGGAGTTTACGCCCTTCATTCCAATATTCACCTGCCGGTGGTCATTACATTCTTTATGCTGGTGGTAACGGGGGCAATTTTTATTCAGTATATAAAGTTTCCAATGCTCTTACCACTCCAACTTTAACAGGTGTAAATATAAGTGTTCCATTTTATGGGCCAACACCAAGGGCAAATCAACTTGGTGGCGGTACTCCATTGCTTGAAACAGGTGGAAGTCAAATCAGAAATGCACCAATTTTTAGAGATGGCTATCTATTTTTTGCACATTCTATAAGGAATAGTGTTTATACAAATTATTCCAGTATTAAATATGCAAAAATTGATGTCTCTTCAAATACTGTGGTTGAAAGTGCTGAGCTTGGTGCTAACAAGTATTTTTACTTTTATCCTGCTTTGGCTGCGGATCGCGATGGTAATGTAGTTATCACATCTTCTCGTTCTGGTGATGACGAGTATATCGGGGCATATTATACTTCGCGAAGAGCGACTGATCCTGCAGGTTTAAGTAACTCCTACACATTGCAATCAGGATTAGGCAATTATGTTAAAACTTTTGGCGGTACTAGAAATAGGTGGGGTGATTATATGGGGATATTTCTCGATCCAGCAGATGAATACAGTTTTTGGATGTTCACAGAATATGCTTCTACTGGTAATAATTATGCTACAATTGTAGGGCAGGTTAGATTAGAACCTTTTGCTGGTATTTATCCTTATCAGAGTGAAAACTCGTTAGATTTTGGTACAAATGAA
This sequence comes from Ignavibacterium sp., assembly GCA_018059515.1. Taxonomy (GTDB): domain Bacteria; phylum Bacteroidota; class Ignavibacteria; order Ignavibacteriales; family Ignavibacteriaceae; genus IGN3. The sequence continues at coordinate 10,540 of JAGOXU010000026.1, read as the reverse complement.
ATTGGTTTTACAAGTGATACATTAAGAGTATTCTTGTCAAATTATGGCGTAGATCCATTAGTGATTAATTCAATCGCAAATACTCAGGATGATTTTGCCCGGGTTTCAACGCATACATTTCCAATTACTCTAAACTCATTTGATAGTGTTGAAGTTAGTTTTGTTTTTAATCCAACAACATTCGGTGCTAAAACCATTAATTACGTTATTGATAATAATTCATCGATGCTAACGGACATTGAGCTCAAAGGTTTTGGTTATAAAATGTTTTCCGCTGTAAGTAATAATTTATATGGAATCTCAGGTGCTTCAAATAATAGCGAAACAGTTTTTATTGATAAGCTTACCGGTGCTGGGACAAACTTGGGTAGTTCTAATTATTCTGATTTTGTGTATATGGCTATCAATCCCTCTACAAATCAGATATATGGAGTTAGAACAAATTCAATCAATTCGTCTTTATATCGTGTAAATGGACAGTTAGGCGATGCATATTTTTATAAAGATATTGATTTGCCTAATATACTTTCTATTGCTTATGATAATACTGGTAATTTATATGCAACCACAACTTCTAACGAACTTTATCAAGTTGATACGCTGACTGGCGGTTCTACTTTGGTTACTATACTTCAAACTTCCCGTATTGCAATTACATTTAATCCATTAAATAATCAGATATGGGGATCTGTTCGAAATCCTACTGGTACACCTAAAGATAGAATTGTAAAAGTAAATATGATTACTGGTGATACTACAAGAATCGGACAAACTGGTTTTGCTATCAATACAACTTCATTAACATTTGATATAAACGGAAAATTATTTGGAGTTAAAGGTACTGGTAATACAACAAGTGATTTATTTACGATTGATACTGTTACAGCCGTTGGAACTATGATCGGTAGTATTGGTCTAACAGACGTTAAAACTATAGGGTTTAGTTTAGCAAATATAACCTCAGTTGAGAGTGAATCTAATATCACGCCCTCTGCATTTGTATTAGATCAAAACTATCCTAATCCATTTAACCCTAGCACTCAGATTAAGTTTTCTTTACCGACAAACGCAAATGTTAACTTAACAATCTATAATCTTCTTGGAGAAGTTGTTCGTGAGTTGGTTAATTCCGAAATGAATTCTGGAGTTCATACTGTTCAATGGAATTCGGATGATGTTTCCGGCAGTAAAGTTAGCAGTGGAATTTATTTTTATAAATTGACTGCTAATGGTATGAATGGAAGTGAGTTCAATCAGGTTAGAAAAATGATACTGTTGAAATAAGAATCTTTAGTTGATGTTTAAGCTGGATTTGCATTACAAGTCCAGCTTTTTTTATGCCTAATAAATTTTATAGAGTATGAATAGTTATTGATTTAATTGTTGCTTAACCTTTTAATAAGATTATTAACTCTGTAATTCGTATTATCTATTTGAGCAGCCAATCTATAATATTTAAGTGCAAGCCCATTATTGCCGTCTTTCAAATATGCATCAGCAATTGCAGCTAAAACTTTAAATGATTTTGAATAATGTTTAAGTACTTCTTTAAGATAGATTATTGCATCAGGAATTTTATTTAATTCAATTAAATCATTAGCAAAATAAATTGCTTCATCCTCATTCAAAGTATATAATTCATTCTCTGCATTATAAATATTATTTAGTTTTTTATTTACACTATCAATGCCGGATGAAATATAACTTCTCATCAATTCTTCGGATAATGTTTTTGTTGGAGTAATTAAAATACTTGAAGCTAGAATTTCTAAAATATCTTTGGCTGGTGCTCCAAGATTTCTACCTCTAATATTTATTAAATGAACACTTGCATTTTTTTGTTTTACATCAATCAATAACATCGAACTAAAACCTGTGCCCGCCCCATTGTGCGAAATATATCTGAGTGAATCATTTTCAAATGTTAGAGAAATGCCCAATCCATAATCAATCTCTTTACCGCTTTTTAGTTTCGATCTTCTTATCATCATATCAAGTGTTGACTGTTTGATCAATTTATTTTCCAAAATAGCCTTTGCAAACAGCAGTAAATCCTTTGTAGTTGAAAGTAAACCACCACCTGCAACTTTAACACTAAGATCTGCTAATGGTGCGTTAACAATTTTGCTTTCTGCATTTTTCTCATAACCTCTTACGCGGTTAGGAATAATCTCTCGTTGTTTATCAACCAAGGTCGAATTCATTCCGGCAGGTAAAAAAATATTATTTCTTAAATAATTTTCAAAACTTGTTTTGGTTACATCTTCTACAATAGCTGCTAATAAAGAATAGCCTAATGTGGTGTATTCGTATTTTGTTCCGGGTTCAAAGTTAAGCGAATCATAAGCAAATAATTTTAAAGCATCTTCAGTTGTTGCAAAATATTTTTTGCTGTCAAATTCACCATCTTTATAATTTCGTATTCCGGATGTATGATTTAATAATTGCCTAACTGAAAATTTATATTTTTTTACAGGAAAATTTGGTAAGTAAGCTCTGGCATCAGTATCCAGACTGATAAGTCCCTGTTCCCACAATTGCAATACGGCTACTGCGGTAATTGTTTTACTGATAGATGCAATCCGATATAAAGAGGTGGTGTTTACAGATACATTATTTTCGATATCTGCTTTGCCGACTGCATTAACCCAAGTGATTTTACCCTGTTCTAATAATCCAGCCGAAATTGATGGTACATTTTTAATTAATAAATAACCATTCAAATACTCATCAAATAATTTATTTTTATTCTCTTGTGAAAAAGAAAAATCAACAACAACTGCAAAGAGAATTACAATTAAAATTAATTTATTTAAAAATGATTTCATTAGTACTGAAGATTTTATGGTTTTGCAAAAAAATAAAGTTCAAAAAAAAAGGCTGAAAAAATCAGCCCTTAAAATTATTTAATAGGGATACGTTTTTCAATGATGTTATCTACTAATTTATATTGCTTTGCTTCTTCCGCAGTTAAAAAATAATCGCGGTCGCAATCTTTAGTAATTTGCTCAATAGTTTTTCCGGTATGATGCGCAAGTATTCTGTACAATGAATCACGTGTTTTAATTAATTCTTTAGCATGAATTTCAACATCAGTAACCTGTCCGCCAATTCCTTGTGTCCAGGGTTGATGAATCATAATCTTAGAGTTTGGAAGTGAAGAACGTTTGCCTTCTGCTCCGCCAGCCAATAAAACTGCGCCCATGCTCGCTGCCATTCCAACACAGATTGTAGCAACATCAGGTTTGATGAATTTCATTGTATCATAAATTGCCAATCCGGCAGTTACACTTCCACCTGGTGAATTAATATACATATTAATATCTTTTTCAGAATCTTCAGCTTCCAAAAAAATAAGCTGTGCAATCGTTAAGCTTGCAACATGGTCATCGATTGCTGTTCCTAAAAATATAATTCTTTCTCTTAATAAACGGGAATAAATATCCATTCCACGTTCACCTCTACCGGTTTGCTCAATAACATAGGGAACTAACTGATTATATATTTCATTATTCTTATTCATTTACTACCTCTTGCTTTACTTTTAATTTATCAGGATGAACTTTTGTTACTGTATTATTTGATTTAAGAAACTCATAAAGTTTTTCATCAACTAATCTTTCTGTTTGATTAGATGTTTTGTAGTAATTAATAATTTTATCAACCGGAAGACCAATTTTTTCAGCCTCTTTTTCTGCTAAGGCTTTTATGTCTTCATCGTTCACTTCCATCTTCTCAACTTTTTGAATTTCGTTTTTAATAAGATACCATTTCACTTCATTCTCTGCTGATTTAGACAATCGTTTTCTTGTTTCTTCTTTATTAAAAGGATACTTAGATTTTTTAGATTGCTCTTCTTCATTCTTAACATATTCTTCAAGAATATTATTTACAAGACTTTTGGGTGGATTAAAATCATTATTCTTAACTATTTCACTAATCAATTTACCCCTAACAATATCTTCAGTTCTTTGGTCATAATAGTTTTGAATATCTTTTTTAATTTCTTGTCTAAGTTCTTCTTCTGTTGATACATTATCTTTTGTAGCCTTTTTAATCATCTCTTCATTTAATTCAGGAAGTACAATTTTCTTTAGCCCTAAAATATTTAGCTGATAAGTAAATTCTTCTTTATGCGATTCTTCAGTTCCATCTTCTAATTTATGTTTATGCTCATCTTTGAATGAAAAATTAAAATGCTCACCAACTTTTTTATTCTTAGCATTCTCAACTATTTCTTTTGCAATACCGTCAGCAGTTAAATCAATTTGCATCTTCTCAGGTTTTGCATCGTCAATCTTTTCACCATTTCTCTCAATTAAAAATACTTCAGCATCAATAATAAAATTATTATCTAAAATCTCGTTTGCATCTTCTAAAGTTTTGTTTGATTTACGGATGTAATCAATTTCTTTTTCAACTTCTTTGTCAGTAACTACAAAATCAGGAATCTCGATTGAGAGACCTTTGTAATCTTTTACATTTAAAACGGGAATTGTTTCGTATTTAACTTTAAATGAAAATTCTTTTTCAGGTTCAAACTTAAGATCAGTCATTGTTGGTTGACCAATTGGTTTGAACTGATTTTCTTCAGCAACCTTCCAGAAAAAAGAATTTGCTATTTTTTCTGAAGCTTCATATTCAAGTGCATCTCCGTACATTTTCTTCAACATAGAAACAGGAACTTTGCCTTTTCTAAAACCAGGTACTTGGATTTTTTTTGATTGTTTTTTTACTTCTTCTTCAATGTCTTTTCTAATCTCATCATACTCAAGTTTAATTTCAACTTCTTTTTCAGATGAATTAATATCTATAACATTATATTCCATTTCTAACGTAACCTCAAATATTTTAATTGGGATGATATGAAGTGCGAGAACGGGGACTCGAACCCCGACACCTCTCGGTACTAGATCCTAAGTCTAGCGCGTCTACCAATTCCGCCATTCTCGCAATAATTAAGCTATAAGTCATTTACAGATAAATCATTAAATTTAACATAAAGTTATATTATAGAATGATTTATGAATCAAAAATCGCTTGCAAATATAATCTTCTAGCGTTTGTTAAACAAATAAACCTGTTGTTAGCTATCACCAAGAAATGTTCATCTAAAATTTACGGCACATAAGACTATTATTTATTATTTTTGCTTTAGAAATGAATTACATAACTCAAATAACAGAAATGAGGTTCCTTAATGGGGTTTAATTACGTAAAGTTTACAAGCCCTGGGGCAGAAAAAAAACTTAACGAAGACGCAATTGAGCTGCTGGAAATTGAAGGTGGTCTTTTAGCAGTTTTATGCGACGGTGTTGGCGGTGATAATGCCGGAGATTTAGCGGCACGGATTGCACTTAAATCAGCATTGCATTTTTTCTCTGCTTCTAAAAATGAAAATTATTTAGAAAGAATTGAACTTGCAATTGAAGAGTCAAATAGTTTTGTACTCAATCATTCTTTTACAAAAAGCCCGCTAAAAAATATGGCTACAACTTTAGATATTATTTTTATAAAAGATAATATTGCTTTTTATGGGCACATTGGTGATTCGAGGATATATCATATAAAATCTAAAAGATTATCGCAGCTAACAAAAGATCATTCTCTTGTGCAGAAATTGTTGGATGAAGGCTATATCACGCATAAACAAGCAGCAAATCATCCGCAAAAAAATGTAATTATAAAGGCGCTTGGGGATAGTGAGAACATTTCATCTGATTTAAGTAAAATTAAATTAAGTGAATCTGAAGACAACAGAATATTTCTATGTTCAGATGGTGTATCAAATTTGATAAGCAATGCAGAACTTGAAAACATATTAATTCTTGATGATCTTGAAATAATAAAAGAAAAATTAAAAAAGTTAATAAAGATACGCGGTGCGGCAGATGACTATTCATTTATTTTAATTGAAATTAAAAAATGATAGGCAGACGAATACAAAACTATAAAGTGATTTCTCTTTTAGGACAGGGAGGAATGGGAGCAGTTTATAAGTGTTTTGATATCAAATTAGAAAGATATGCTGCGCTTAAAATTTTAAATCTTAATACAGCACACAATTCTAACTTTGTGGAAAGATTTAAACGCGAAGCAAGAAATCAAGCAAAGCTAAGTCATCCAAATATTGTATCTGTTTATGGATTTGTTGAGGAAAAAGATATTCTTGGTATTGCTATCGAATATATTGAGGGCGATACACTCGAAAGCCTTATCCGTGACAATGGAAGAATTGAGTTTACCTACTCGCTTGAATTAATTTCACAAATTCTAAGTGGAATTGAATTTGCACACCAGCAAGGTTTCATACACCGTGATTTAAAACCATCCAATATTATTTTGGATTTGAACGGCAATCCTAAAATAATGGATTTTGGTATTTCAAAATCTATTGATGAATTAAAATCAATAACTCAGCATAATGCAAGACCAGGAACGCTTCTTTATATGAGTCCCGAACAGCTTGGCGGTAATTTAATTACTTTTAAAAGCGATTTGTATGCACTTGGAATTACTTTCTATGAAATGCTTACTGGTGTTCATCCATACAACGCTCAAACAATTTATGAGATAATTGATTCGCATGTAAATAAAATTCCTGTAAAAGTATCATCACAAATTCCATCCATTCCGATAGTTGTTGATGAAATAATTTTAAGAGCAATGGATAAATCAATCGGAGATAATTTTTTATCAACAACAGAATTTAAAAATGCAATCCTGGGTCTACGAGTAAATTATTCTTATCAAAAAAACAATGATGAATCTTTTTCTTTTTCAGAAGTTGATGCACCAACCGATATCATTAAAAAGAAATCAAAAGGATTTCAAACCGTTAGTAATATTTTATTATTTATAATTTTTATTGGACTTGTTGTAATCGTTTTCAACGTTGTTAAATCAATCATCGTAGAAGAAAGTGAAAAAACTCAATCTGAGATGCTAAGTTATTCCCAAGATTATTCGAATAACCCTAACTTTGCTAAAGAAAGTATGTGGGAGCTGATTAAAACCGGAACAAATAAAAACTTAAATTCAATTTCTTTTGTGGATGACTATAAAGGTTTTATTGCGGGTGATTCCGGACTAATTATGCAATCTGTTGATGGTGGATTGAATTGGAAAACATTTAATACGCCTTATTCAAATAGTTTTAATGCAATATGTTTTAATGATAACAAACTGTTTGTTGTTGGTTCTTCCGGCTTTGTTGGGATCATAAATAGTAATTCAAATCAAATAAAAAAAATAATTTCAAACACAACCGAAGCACTATTTAAAATTTATTTTTTAGATCACAACATTGGGTTTATCGTTGGAAGCCATGGTCAAATTCTTAAAACCTACGATGGTGGAATGACCTGGCAAGTTATAAATAGTAGCGTCAAGGAAAATTTATTCAGTATTAGTTTTGCGGATTCCAAAAATGGAATTATTGTTGGCTGGAATGGTACAATTCTAAAAACCACCGATAGCGGTTTAAGCTGGCAAAAACAGGCTCTAAAGTATAATAACTATTTTAAAGATGTTTTATTTGCAAATGAGTTTTTAGGTTTTATTGTCGGCGGTGATGGAATAGTTTTACGCACAGAAAATGGTGGTGAAAATTGGGATGAAATTGATATTGAATCAAATTCAGGTTTGTATAAATTAAATTTTGAAAACAGCGGTGATGGAATAATCCTTTCTAACAGAGGTGAGATTTTTACATCGAATGATGCAGGCAAATCCTGGATAAAAAAGAATGTTGGACAACCGCTAATTTTAAATGACATCAAACAACTTAACTCAGGTAATTTTATAATTGCTTGCAACGGTGGAAATATTTATAAAAGTAAAATCAGTTCTTCAAAGTAATATGATCGCCCAATCAAAATCACAAATAATTTTATCGAACAGAGATTAACAATGTTTTTTAAAAAATATCTGTACGATAGAAATGGTCTTTGGATTTATGGTTCTGTTTTAATTGTCTTAAACATTCTTCTAACTCAATTTCCTTTAACAAATACTTTTGGATATGAGTTTGCTGCAGTTAATGGATTGCTTTTTGTTGTGATTGCCGGGTTACAGACCCTTAGCTTGCTTAAAAAATCTGAATTTGAAATTGCAAAACTGATTAATAATCTTCTAATACTTTTTGTGATTCCATTTCTAATAATCGCCCTTTATTCTCTCTTAACTATGTTTTGTTCTTTTTGGGATGGATTGATTTTTTATATTCTTATTGCCGGTACTTCTATTTTATTTGGAACAGCTATTGCCTTTATTGTAAACTTGATTACGAGACGATTTAATAGAGTTTTATTTTTCCTAATTATATTATTTACTGCCCTAATTCCAATTTTAGAAATTTATTTTAATCCGCAAGTTTATTTTTATTCGCCGTTAATTGGATTCTTTCCGGGTAACATTTATGATGAAGGTTTAAGTGCAGATTGGAAATTAGCTTTTCATCAATTAATTGTTGCAGTATTTTCAATATCCATAATATTTCTTTATCTAAAAAATACTTCAATCATTTTGAAGTATAAAAAATATATTATCGCTTCAATAATAATTACAGCAACATTGTTTCAATTATTTTCGAGCAGCATTGGATATTCAACTACATTTTCAAAATTAAATTCAGTTTTAAATAAACAGATTGAATCTGAATTTCTGATTTTACATTACGATGATATTGATTCAACAGAAGCAAAATTTATTGCGTTAAATCAGCAATACTACTTTAATGAATTGCAGGTTCAATTAGAAACCAAACCATCAAAAAAAATAAATGTTTATTTGTTTAATAATCGTGAGCAGAAAAAAATATTATTTGGCGCTGGCAACGCCGATGTGGCAAAGCCCTGGCAGTATTCAATTTATATCAGTGCAGATTCCTGGCAAAATACTTTAAAGCATGAATTGGCTCATATCTTTACAGCAGAATTTGGAAGTGGAATATTTAAAATTGCATCCGGATTTAACGCTGCCTTGATTGAAGGAATGGCAGAATCGCAAGACGGCATTTCTGATGATATTTCTATCGAACATCTTACAAAGTTAGCCTACAATAATGGTTATGTTGTAAATGTTAAATCACTTTTTACCGGATTAAGTTTTTTTAAAGGTAACTCTGCATTAGCCTACATCTACAGCGGAACGTTTATAGAATTTCTGATTAATAAATATGGAATTGAAAAAGTAAAACAATTTTATGGCAATGGAGATTTTGAGAATGTTTTCAATAACAAAATTGAAACTGTACAAAAAGATTTTGAACAAAGTTTGATTGATGAAGATTTATCAGATTCCAAACCGATGGCTGATTATTATTTTGGAAGGCTGTCAATCATACAAAAAATCTGTCCGAGATTTGTTGGAGATAGATTGCGAAAGGCTTATCAATATCTTGCTGAAAATAATTTAGATGAAGCTGAAAAACTTTTTAAAGAGATAAATAGTAAAACATTAAATTATTCAGCGTTGATTGGATTAAATGAAATTTATATTAGACAAAATAAATTTCAACTTGCGATTGATTTACTTTCTAAGAATTGGAAAAAACTTGAGCATACACCGTACTACTCAAATTTGTATTTCAGATTAGGTGATATTTATTCATTATCAAACGATGATACTAATAGTGAGTTATGTTATAAAACTTTAATTGATGAGAACCCGAATTTTAATTTGGTTTTACTTTCAAATCTTAGGTTAAGTTTAATGGAGAAAAATATTTTAAAGGATTATTTGAATGCAGATGATTCGACAAAGTATAATTTACTTCGTCAGTTAAAGGATTCGAGCTATAATTTTAGTTCAATTCCGGTATTGATTAGTCTATCAAACGAACTAAAAATTAATTATACTAACTTTATTAAAGGATTTAATAAAACATTTATTGTTGATAATTTAGAAAGCAGTTATGCTGCATTTAAATTATCTGAATATATGCTTGAGAATGGTGATTATATTAACGCCAGAAAATATGCTGCACTAAGTTTAAGATTTAAAGACCGCAATATATTTTATTATGCAATGCAGCAGCAGTTTAAAAAATCAGATTGGTTTTATAAAAATGCTGATCAAGTATTAAATAGTTTTACGATTCTTACAATAGAGTAAGTCAAATTTTTCTATCCATAAAATGTTTAATGAGTAAAGACTTAGAAATATTAATAAAAGAAAAAATATCTTCCTTAAAAATTATCGAAGTAATTTCTAAAATTGCTGAGCAAGAAAAAATTGAGGTTTATGCAGTTGGCGGATATGTGCGTGATATTGTTCTTAATCGAGAAAGAAATGATCTTGATATTCTTGTAATCGGAAGCGGAACTGAATTTGCAAAAAAAGTTGCTGATGTACTTTCAATTAAAAATGTATCTTACTATAAAAATTTTGGTACAGCACATTTTAATTTTGAAGGAATGAACATCGAATTTGTTGGAGCGCGTAAAGAATCTTATGATAGAAATACACGCAAACCAATTGTGGAAAATGGAAGTTTTACAGATGATATTTCAAGAAGAGATTTCACAATTAATACTCT
>JAGOXU010000169.1 GCA_018059515.1 Ignavibacterium sp. | reverse complement strand
AGTAAGTGGTGATGAAGGAGCAATGATGCCTCCTCATCTAAGTACAAAAGAAACTGTTGTGATTGTGCAAGAGGGCGAAGCTGTTTTAGAAATTGATAATGGGATTAATTACTTTACTAAGAATGATGTATTTATTATTCCCGCAGCAACTGTCCATTCGCTTTCAATTAAAAATAAATTTAAAGCAAATGTAATAATGGAAGTTGATTCAGAAATTGAATTTGTTAACTAAAATAAAGGATAAATAATGAGTGATTTTAATAGTAAATCTATAGCAGAAATTGTAGCAGAAGATTATAGGACTGCAAAAATATTTGAGTCTTATAAAATTGATTTTTGCTGTAATGGAAACAAAATTCTAAAAGATGTAGTTGAGGCAAAAAATCTCGATTCGGAAAAAATAACTACCGAACTTATCTCTGTAAAAAGTCAAAGCAATAATGGTTCATTGGATTTTAAATCTCTGCCGCTTGATTTACTGGCAGATTATATCGAAAAAAAACATCATCGTTATATAGAAGAAAGAACACCGGATTTAAAACAATATCTTGCAAAACTTTGCGCAGTGCATGGTGAAAATCATCCGGAGCTGTTTGAAATAAATGAACAGTTCAATCAATCTGCGGGTGAATTAGCAATGCACATGAAAAAAGAGGAATTGATTTTATTTCCCTACATAAGAAAAATGATGGCAGCAAAACAGAAAAAAGAAAAAGTGAATCCACCTCAATTTGGTTCTGTAGAAAATCCAATTCAAGCAATGATGAGTGAGCACGATGTTGAAGGCGAGCGATTCAAAAAAATTGCCCACTTAACCAATAACTACACAACACCTGATGACGGCTGCAATACTTATCGCTTAACTTATTCATTGCTTAAGGAATTTCAGGAAGACTTGCATTTACATATCCATCTTGAAAATAACATACTTTTCCCAGGAGCTATTGAGATGGAAAAGAAAATGATGGGATAAAAAAAGGTTAACAATTATGGCTATCGAAAGACCAATTGCTCCGGCTAAAGTTAAAATTGATGATTTAATTGATGAAGACCATGGGCTTACAAAGCTTATTTATTCATATTTAATTTCAGCCACAGCATGGCTAATCTTTGGTACGCTGGTAGGTTTATATCTTGCAATAAGATTTATTTATCCTGACTTCGGAGTTGCTGCCTGGCTTTCATTCGGAAGGCTAAGACCAATTCATACAAATGTTGTTTTTTGGGGCTGGACTTCTCTTGCAATGATTGCATTAGCACTTTATGTTGTACCTCGTACGAGCCAAAGACCATTATTCAGTATAAAGTTAGCCCGGCAAGCGTTGTATGTAATCAATGCATCAATACTAATCGGTGTAACTTATCTATTCTTAGGGTATAATAACGGAGGACAAGAATACCGCGAATTTATCTGGCCTGCAATGTTGTTGTTTGCACTCGGACTATTAGCGCACACGCTTAATTTCTATAAGACTATTGCGTTAAGAGGAACAAAAGAAATCTACATTTCTAACTGGTACATATTAGCGGCATTCTTATGGACGATTGTTGTTGTAGTAATTGCTTATCTGCCATGGTATCAGGATGGTTTGGGTGAAACAGTTATACAAGGTTATTATATGCACATGGGTGTTGGTATGTGGTTTACACCTTTAGTATTGGGATTAACTTACTACTTTATTCCTATGCTGTTGAATAAACCAATTTATTCATATTCACTTGGAGTTTTGGCATTCTGGACGCAAATGGTTTTTTATTCTTTAATTGGTGCACATCATTTTGTGTTTAGCCCTACACCATGGTGGCTGCAAACGGTTGCAATTGTTTTTAGTTTTGGTATGATTATTACACTTGCCGCTGGAACTGGAAATTTTTTACTAACTATGAAAGGCAGCTTTAGAAAAGTTGCACGGAGTTATTCGCTTCCATTCATTCTGGTTGGAGTAATTTTTTATTTTCTTGCTTCAGCACAAGGCTCATTTGAAGCTCTGCGTGAACTTAATCAGTTATGGCACTTTACAAATTATACAGTTGCTCACTCGCACTTAACAATGTATGGCTTTGTTGTATTTCTGATTTGGGGCGGAATTTATGCTTTACTACCGCGATTGACCGGCAAAGAGCCTTCGCACTTATTAATTGGAATTCATTTTTGGTTTGCCTTCCTTGGTTTGATGATTTACGGTTTTGCTTTGATGATCGGCGGAACGATGCAGGGCAAAAGTTGGATTGATGAATTACCGTTTATTCATTCCGTTGAATTGATGCTGCCTTACTGGATTTGGAGAGCAATTGGTGGAACCTTTATGTTCACTTCACACATCATCTTCGCTTATAATTTATATAAAATGAAACCTACAACTGCCGCTATTAAAAATGTTGATTATGCAGGTGAACAAGTATGAAATTAAATTTTAGTGAAAATCACAGGTTGTTGTTTAGTGTAGTATTCTTTGGCTTTATTGCACTATCAATAATAATTGCAATTGTTCCTGCGGTGCAGCTTAATAGCAATGATCCGATGTGCGGTGTAAATACACTTACACCGAGTGAATTCAGAGGTCTAAATATTTATGTTTCAGAAGGTTGTTTGTACTGCCACACTCAACAGGTTAGACCATTAAAACTTGATAGAGCTTATGGAAGACCATCATCTCCATTGGATTATTCGTATCTCGCTCCACTCGATGAAATTAGAATGACACCTGCTGTATTAGGCAGCGAAAGAACAGGACCGGATTTAAGTAATATTGGTAATCGTCAGCCAAGTGAAATTTGGCATCACATTCACTTTTACAATCCACGTGCTGTTGTTAAATCTTCGATTATGCAAGCTTATCCCTGGCTATATGAAGTTAAAGAAAATCCTGACACAAATGATTTGGTTATTCCTGTCCCTGATGAATACGCTCCGCAAAATGGCAAAGTAGTCGCTACACAAAAAGCAAAAGATCTTGTTGCCTATGTTTTATTTTTAAAACAAAAACCGATGGAAGGGATTAGCCAAATAGAAGAATCATCAAATAAAAATTTATCATCAGGCACAGATGCTGGTGCACAATTATATAATACTAATTGTGCAAGCTGTCATCAGCAAAATGGAGAAGGAATTACCAAAACATTTCCGCCATTAAAAAATTCTGCGGCAGTAAATTCAGATAATCCGGATACTCATATCAGAACAATACTCTTTGGATCAAAGGGAAAAGCTATTGATGGGATTGTTTATCCTGCAGAAATGCCGCCACAAAAAGATAATCTAACTGACGAAGAAATTGCTTCAATTATTAATTATGAAAGAAGCAGTTGGGGTAATAATGGTAAAAAGGTTACTGTTGATGAAGTAAAGAAAATTAGAGCACAGGAGAAGTGATAATGTTTATTTTAATATTTAAAAATATTTTAGCTTCTATCTCCATCTTATTGCAGCACCAAAATATGCAGCCGGTTGATAAAAATTTTTGGTTCTACTTTATCTATGCTGTTTCGATATTGATTGTTTTATTAATAACAATCTTAACTATAAAGTATCTCATTAATCCAAAAGAAAGATCTGAAAATCATATTAAGAGAATAATTCTTAACGATAGGGAAGAAAATAAAAAATAATTGATATGAACGATCAAATACAAAATAAGATTGAAGTTTTTTTGGATGACAACAAAGAACCGATTGCGGTTTACAGTCCGCCTGCAAAATTTGAATTAGATACTACAATATTAGATGATGGTGAGCATAAACTTACAGTAATTGCAAATAGTGAAGATGGAAAAAAATCTATCCGCAATATTAAATTTATTGTTCGCAATGGTCCTGGTATTGCAATACAAGGATTAAAAGAAAATGAAGTAGTCGAAGGTAAAATCTCTCTGTTAGTTAATGCATACGGTGTATCTTCAAACGAAAAATGGGAACCATCTACGGCTGAAACACCTTCGCCGATTCCAAGCTGGATATGGATTGTTTTTATTTTAATTGTTGCCTGGGCGATGTTTTATTTTATCAACCAATGGAATCCGCCTGAAGAATTTGCTAATACACCAACGTATAGAAAATTACAAGTTCCGGAAGCAACAAAAGAAGTTTTGCAAAACTTATCTGCAATAAACGGCGCAGATATTTATAGAAAAAGCTGCTCAAGTTGTCATCAGGAAAATGGACAGGGTTTGGCAAATGTTTTCCCTACTTTGGTGGGTAATGATGTGGTTAAATCAACGGATGCAACCGAGCATATTAAAATTGTATTGTTTGGTTTAGAGGGAAAAGAAATCAACGGAATAAAATATACAACGCCAATGCCCGCGTGGGGAGATCAATTATCTGATGAAGAAGTAGCTGCAGTAATTAATCATGAAAGATCGAGTTGGGGAAATAATGCAAAGTTAATTAGTTCGGAGCAGGTGAATAAAATTAGATCAAATAATTGATAAGCAGGAATGTAAACAACAAATAAAAATTTTTTTTGAATCCCACCACGCAAAACATGATCAACTTTTTTTTAACTCACCATTTCTGACTTAAGTCATTTTATATGCTAATTAATTTTTTTACGTTCAATAAGACGATTACAGAATATGGAAGTATCAATAAACTTTAAATAATTAATAATAGGAGAAAAAATCATGCCAAAAAGAAAAGGAACAGCATATTGGGATGGAAATTTCCAAAATGGAAAAGGCAAAGTGAAATTTGGTTCATTTGAAGGAGATTATTCTTTTAAATCACGTTTTGAAAATGGTGCAGGTACTAATCCGGAAGAGATGATTGCTGCAGCACATGCAGGATGTTTTTCAATGGCTCTTTCCAAAGATTTATCAGACAAAGGTTTTGAACCAAAAAAAATACAAACAACTGCCGAAGTCTCTAATTGTTAAACAGCGTTGAAAGAGCAATAACTTTATTTACAAAACTTTTGAATCGCATATACTCTAATGTTAGGTTTCATCATTATCAAATGAATTAGTCATTTCTTTTTTTAACATACTAACTGTTTGAGTAATCTCACTTCATAATTAAACTGTTATGACTTAAGTCAAAGATTAATACATAATGAATGCTTATGTTCTAACAGTTAAACTTTAAAAAAGGAGCTTATAATGACGACCCACGAAAGACCAACTTTAGGAGAAAGAACTCTTAGAGCACCAATGTTATCTTTTTCAATTGAAAAAGAAATTGAGAAATTACAAAATGAAACTGTGTGGAAAGAAGGCGATCGAAACGCTGTTACGCTTCAAAAAAATTCAAGACTTCGCGTAGTACTGATATCATTACGCAAAAACACTACATTAAAAGAACACAAAGTTGAAGGACCAATAACTCTTTATATGATTTCCGGAAAGATTAGCTTTATTGCTGATGATGAAAAAATAAATGCAGGTGCTAATGAATTAATCGTTTTGGAAAAAGCAATTCCTCACGATGTTGAAGCATTGGAGGATTCTGTTTTTATTCTTACAATAATTCAGCCGACAAAATAGTAGTAAAATTATTTTTAAAATTAACTAACAGCATTAATTATCAGGAAAATATGATCCAGGTTCATCACTCTTTTTGTATCATTCAGGTTTCATCCGGATTTCCGTGAATATACAATATGATTTAAAGTAGATTTTAAGAAATGCCAAAACTTTCAAAAGAATATCGATTTTTAGATTTATCCGATTACGGGAGACCAGCGGCTGTACTAATTGCCGATCACCTCAAAGATTCAAGACTAACACCAATTCATGTAACAATTTTATTCACAATATTTGGGCTGCTTGCTGTCCTCTCCATTTTACAGGGTTATTATTTAGCTGCCGGCTTATTCCTGATTTTAAAATCAATACTTGACGCTGCTGATGGAGAACTGTCACGAGTAAAAAATACTCCATCTTACACCGGAAGATATCTTGATTCCATATCAGATATAATTTTAAACTTTTTGATTTTAATGGCGATTGGTTATAAAACTAACACAGTATTTTTCTATTCACTAATAGCCTTTTTAGCAATTCAGTTTCAAGGAACTCTTTATAATTATTATTACGTGATATTAAGAAATAATTCTTTTGAGGGAGATGATACAAGTAGAGTCTTTGAAACCAAATCTCCAAAGGCTTTTGTTGGAGAAAGCCAGCGTACTGTTAATTTACTGTTTAATGTTTACACAATATTATATGGTCTTTTCGACAGAATAATTTACAGCCTGGACAAATCTGCTTCGCAAATAAAAAACTTTCCAAATTGGTTTATGACTTTAGTTTCATTGTATGGACTTGGTTTCCAGTTAATCGTCATTTCAATAATGCTTAACCTTGGCTTGATAGATTTTATCATCCCATTTTTTATTTACTATACCGTGCTCATAGCATTGATTGTTGGTATTAGAAAGTATTTTCTACAAAACGAAAAGCAAAACTTAAAATTAATTACTCAAGTTGATCGCTTAAAACTATCCCGATCTAAAGAGCATTATCCTTCGCAAGAAATGCCTTTGTCAAAAGGAATCCTTCGAAAAAATGACTATGAAATTAAAGTTTTGTCATCATCAACCGGCAAAAATAAAAGTAATGTCCGTCAGACTGAGCGAATTTAATTAATTAAATGCCTGAGAAAGGTCAATATGAATAATATAAATCAAAAATCTCGCAATACATTTAACGGAAAAGATTTAAAGATTAAAAAAAGTTTATCAACGGCTTACGGGAAATTAAATTTTTTCAGTTTAAAAGAACTGAACAAAAAGAACTATAATATTAATAAGCTTCCTTTTTCAATCCGCATTCTGCTGGAAAACGTCATTCGTAATTACAATGGATTTAGTGTTAGCGACGAACATTTAGAATCAATTTTAAACTGGAAACCAAAACCGGCGGATAAAGAAATCCCATACTTGCCGGCTAGAGTTTTAATGCAGGATTTTACCGGCGTTCCATCGGTTGTTGATATTGCCTCAATCAGATCGGAAGTGAAACGTAAAAATCGAAACCCGAATAAAATAAATCCTCAAATTCCAGTTGATTTAATTATTGATCACTCAGTGCAGGTAGATTATTACGGAACAGCGTATTCATTGCAAAAAAATGTGGAGATGGAATATCATCGTAATCGAGAAAGATATTCCCTTTTAAAATGGTCAGATTCATCCTTTAAAAATTTTAAAGTTCTTCCACCGGGAATGGGAATTTGTCACCAGGTAAATCTGGAATACCTTGCAAAAGTTGTAACAATAAAAGATGGTATTGCATTCCCTGATACTCTTGTAGGAACCGATTCACACACACCAATGGTTAACGGCATTGGAGTTGTCGGTTGGGGTGTTGGCGGAATTGAAGCAGAAGCTGCAATGCTTGGTCAGCCGATTTATATAATGATGCCCGAAGTAATCGGTTTAAAGTTATCAGGAAAGTTAAAAGAGGGAACAACATCAACTGATTTAGTTTTAACCATTGCTGAACTTTTAAGAAAAGAAGGAGTTGTTGGAAAATTTGTTGAAGTATTTGGTGATGGATTAAATAATCTTACTGTTCCTGAT
>JAGOXU010000168.1 GCA_018059515.1 Ignavibacterium sp. | reverse complement strand
GTATTGCACTAAACCTGGAATATTTTCAACATCTCTTGAGATAAATTGGTGGAAATATTTTGCAGAAAGTTTTACTAAGGATTTACTAAGATTATTAATTTTATATTCCGCACTAAGCAATCTTCTAATTTCTTCCGGATAACTTACTTTAGCAGTATTTGGAAATAGGGGAGCCGCGCCAGGTATTCCAACATCAAAAGCATAAAACTGTTGGTAATCAAATTTTACTTCTTGATTTTCAAACGGTTTAATTCTTATCAACACATTAAAACTATTGTCTTCAAATTGGCTGTTACTTAATTCACCTGCGGGAGTTTTGATATTGCCTGCTTTACGATAGTTGCCGCTTAATTTTGCAATCCATTCATTTCCCGATGCGATTAAATTTATTCCATTTGAGAAATAATTATTTACAGAATTATAACCGGTTGATAAGCTGCCTTTAAAGCTTAATCCAGTGCTATAACTTCCTGATTTAGAAATTATATTTATAGCACCTCCTGTTGCGCCTGATCCATACAAAGATGAAGCCGAACCTTTAATAACTTCAATTCTTTCAACATCATTTAGATCAAACATTGAAAGGCGTGCGCTTATATCGGTTGATGTTTCAATTCTGTTTCCATCTATTAACGTTACAACATTTGTGCGACTTAAACCTCTTATGCTAACCTCAGTTCCCCAAATTCCATCTCGGACAAGTGAAATGCCTGACTCTTTTTGTAATAAATCTGAAATTGTTACTGATGGACTAAATTGTATTTCATTTTGATCAACAACCGAAACTGAATACGGAAGCATTTGAATATTTTGCTCATATTTGCCTGATGTAACGATCACTTCACCAAGTTTTACGCTTCCGGTATAAAGTTTTATTACTAATTCTTTATCTGATTCTAAAACAATTTTGCTTTCGTAAGTTTTAAAACTTATGTGTGATATTTTTAGCGAATAATTTCCATTTGAAATATTTTCAAAATCACACTCACCGTAATTATTTGTTGTGGAAAAATACTTTTCTGATAGTTCTATGTTTGCATTAGCAACTGGATTCTCGTTTTCAGAACTTAAAACCTTAATTCTTAATTTAGAATTTTGTGCAAAACTTGATAAACTTAGCAAAGATATAAGTGTAATAAATAATAATTTTATCATAAATTTCTTAAGGACTTTTTTGTGATGATCAAATAGCGGAATTAAAATAATTTTTAGAAATTGTTAAATAAATATAGCAACACTACTCGGTAACATTAAAGCTAAAAAAAGATAATCCACAATATTTATTTAGATTCGAGCAGATAAAATTTTCGATTTGCTGCATTAAAAACTGTTACCTATTTTCCGCTAAACCTTATTAAAATCTAAATGAAAATAATCTTTAAAATAATTTTATTCATAGTAGTCTCGATTTCATTTTTATATCCACAGAATGAAGTTTTTAAATCCTATACTGTTGAAAATGGATTATCAAGCAGCGATATAAATTGTTTGATTCAGGATAAATTAGGATTTATCTGGATTGGAACTGATAACGGACTTAACAGATTCGATGGTGCCGAGTTTAAAGTTTTTAGAAACAAACAGAAAAATCAAAACAGTATTTCTGATAATAGTGTTTGGTCTTTATTTGAAGATCGAAAAGGAAATATCTGGATTGGAACTAAAGGCGGAGTAGTAAATAAATATTCGCCTGCTTCTGAAAAGTTTGAGCATATTAATCTTAGCGACAATAAATTATCAGAAAACAGTATCACCGCAATTCTTGAAGATAAAGATGGGCTAATATGGATTGGCACATATTCACAAGGATTGTTTAGATATGAATCTGCAACAGGTAAAATAAAAAATTGGAAATACGATCCCGCAAACAAAAATGGATTAAGTAATAACTACGTTACTTCTTTATTACAGGATGTTGATGGATTTATTTGGATAAGCACATACAATGGATTAAATAAATTAAATCCTGCAAAACTTGATGGTGGTTTTGATTTGTTCTTTGCAAATGATTCAGATAAAAATTCTTTGTGTAATAATTTAGTTTGGCGTTTAAAACAATCAACTGTAAGTAAAAACTTATTATGGGTTGGTACAGCAAACGGGCTTTGCAGTTTTGATATTACTAAACAAAAGTTTTCTCGTCTTTCAATTCCGGCAAAATATCCTTCACAATTCAGTAACAGTTTTGCATCAATATCCGAACAGAATGTTGACGGTAAAGATATTCTTTGGGCAGCAAGTTATGGTGGATTATTCAGGATTGATCTTAATAATAATGTTTCTCATCAGTTTATAAGTGATAAGAAAAGCTCCAATGGTTTACTTGGCAATCAAATAGATCAAGTATTAATTGATCGTTCCGGTGTGTTGTGGATTGGTACGGATAAAGGACTTAACTACCTTTCATTAAAAGCTCAAAAGTTTAATAGTATTTTTTCAAAAAATATTAATTCACCACTTTATCAAGAACTATTAAACTCCGATGTTAAGTTTATTGTTAATGGAAATGATAACGATTATTATATTGCTGCCTTAGAAGGTCTGTTTCAACTTAAACTTAAAAATCAGGAATCAGAATTAAAGAAATTTAATCAGCTTAATAACTTTAATCTTTGGTGTATTGAAACCGGTTTGAATAATGATTTATGGATTGGAACTTATGGTAATGGTTTAATCCATTTTAATTTATTGAATGAAAAATTACAATTAATTAAAATTGAAAGCCCAACATTTAAAACATCAGCTTTTAATTACATAAAATCATTGCACTTAAGTAATAACGGAAAACTTTGGATTGGATTTTGGGGCGGCGGATTGGCTTTATATGATATCAAAACGAATGACTATAAAATTTGGATTAAAGAGGAAACTGATAATAAAAGTATTAGTCATAATGATGTTTGGGCTTTGCATGAAGATAATCTTGGAAGATTGTGGATTGGAACAAACGGCGGCGGATTAAATCTTTACGTTCCAAAAAATAACGGTGAATTTATCAATTGGAAATTTGATGCAGACAATTCAAATTCACTAATTAACAATTCTATTTTATCAATCAACGAAATTAAAACTGATGATAAATCTAAAACTGTTTTTTTGATTGGAACTGAAAATGGATTAAGCGAACTAACAATTAAAAACGATATATCTGATAAATATAACATGCAATTAAGATTTAATAATTTTAATAATGCTGAAAGCTTATCCGATAAATCAATCAACGCTGTAACTGAAGATGATAACGGATATTTATGGATTAGCAGTAACTCAGGTTTAATGCGCTTTAATCCTAAAACATTATTAGCGGCAAAATTTGGAATCTCGGATGGATTGAACAGCAACATTTTTAACTCCGGTGCTTTTTGCAAATCAAATTCTGGAGAAATAATTTTTGGATCAGCAAAAGGACCTGTAATATTTAATCCATCAGAAATAATACTTTCAACATATCAGCCGAAAATATTTTTTACGGATTTTCAAATATTTAATAAGTCGGTAATTCCTGAAGAAAGTTCTCCCTTAGAAGTTAGTATAACATCTGCAAAAGAAATTAATCTATCATACGATCAAAACACATTTACATTTAAGTTTTCATCAACAGATTACAATACATCAGGGTTGATTCAATTTAAATATAAACTTGAGGGTTTTGATGCAGATTGGATTAATATCAATTCAAACCGCACTGCTAATTACACAAATATAAATCCGGGCGATTATCGATTTATAGTTAAAGGCACAAACAGTGATGGAATTTGGAGTGAAGAAGAAGCATCTGTAAGTTTATTAATATCACCGCCGTATTGGAGAACAATCTGGGCTTATTTGTTTTACATTTTACTTATTATTTTGGGATTATATGTGATTAGGAAATTTGAAATCAGTAGAGCAAAATTACGAAATGAACTTAGGCTTAAAGAATTGGAGACTGCAAAGATTCATGAAATCGAAATTATGAAATCCAGATTTTTCACAAATCTTTCTCACGAGTTTAGAACTCCGTTAATGCTTATTAAAGGTCCTGTTGAACAGCTTTTAAATGGTAATAAAGTAAATCAATCTGAACAAATAAAATTAATTCAACGCAACAGCGAAAAACTGCAAAACTTGATCGATCAGCTTTTAGAACTTTCTCAGTTGGAAGCGGCATCAATCCAATTAAAAGCTAAAAAGGAAAATTTAGTTTCAATAGTGCGCGGAATATTATTTTCGTTTTCTGCTTTGGCTGAAAGAAAAAATATAGCTTTAAGTTTTAATTCAGTTAAAGAAGAGATAACAGCGTGGATTGATCGTGATAAAATGGAAAAGATATTAAATAATATTTTATCCAACGCTTTTAAGTTTACTCCTGACAATGGAAAAATAAAACTTGAAATTGTAAATACTACTATTGATTATATAGACTATACAACTGTAACAGTAACAGATACCGGAATAGGGATTCCTGCTGAAAAGATTGATAAAATATTTGATCGATTTTACCAGGTTGATGATTCATCAAAACGAGCCTACAGCGGTTCGGGCGTTGGTTTATCATTGGTTAAAGAACTTGTTGATTTGCATCAGTGGAAAATATTTGTACATAGTAAACTTGGATCCGGAACAGAGTTTATTCTTCAAATTCCTTTAGATGAAAATTATTTAAGTGATTATCAAAAAGTTTTAGAAATTAATAAATCTAACGAAGTTAAAAGTTCAGAATTGTCTGAAGAAAATATAGTTGAGATAACCGAATCAAAAATAGATGAAGTAAAAAAAATAGATTTACCAATCAATAAGAAATCAGATCATCAGAAAAAACCTGCAATATTAATTGTAGAAGATTCCGAAGATGTAAGAATTTATTTAAATGATATTTTAAAAGATGATTTCAACATAATCCTTTCTGAAAATGGTGAAGCCGGTTTAAAAACTGCATTAGAATCTTTGCCTGATTTAATTATAAGCGATGTAATGATGCCTATAATGGATGGAATTGAATTTTGTAAAAAAATAAAATCAGATTGGCGCACTGCTCACATTCCCGTTGTATTACTAACAGCAAAAGCATCCACCGAAAGCAAGATTGAAGGATTGGAAACTGGTGCAGATGATTATATTACAAAACCTTTTAGTTTCCGTGAATTAACTGCAAGAATAAAAAATCTTTTACAGCAACGGAAGCAATTACGAGAGAAGTTTGGTAAAGATGTAATCTTCAAACCTGAAAACATAACTCCAAATAAAGCTGATCAGGAATTTTTGCAGAATGCGATAAGCATTGTTGAAAAAAATATTTCTAATTATGATTTTGATTCCGATGAACTTGCAAAACAAATATTTTTAAGCCGCAGCCAGTTACACAGAAAAATTCAATCAATTTCAGGGCAATCAACTGGTGAATTTATCCGTACAATAAGACTTAAAAAAGCAGCAGGATTAATCTTAGAAAAAAAATTTTCCGTAACACAAATCGCATTAGAAGTTGGATTTAACAGTCCATCTCATTTCACAAAAGCGTTTAAACAAATGTTTGAATGTTTACCATCAGAATTTATAAATAGAAGCAACTCTTAGCATCACAACTTTTATAATATTTTACTTTTTGTTGATTTTGCAACAATTTCGCTAAAAGTTGATACACTAACGACATTTACCACCCCTCGTAAAAAATATATTTGCACCTGAAATTTATAAAACTTCAAAACAGCGCTTGAACTTATTAATAAATAAAAAGGAGCTAACAATGCAAAAAATACTTTCATTTCTTTTGATAACATTTCTGTTTTTAAGCGGAACAATATTACCGCAATTAAACAAGATCAATGTTGCATTTCCATTTTATGATGATGTTGAAAATCCTACAACTTCATCTTCATATTGGCAAAGAGACACAACAATTTATAAAATTGTAGAAACTACTGCTCACAGTGGTACTAGAGTGTGGGCAATGCTGCCTTCCACCGGCAGTTATAATTATTTAACTATGGCAACGGCAATAGATTTATCTTCAACACCAAACCCATACCTTTCATTCTGGACCAGAAAGGCAGATGGGGGAACAGGCGCGTTAAGTATTGAAGCCTCGAGTAATGGAGGTGCAACTTGGACTGCAATAAGTCAACCATCTTTTAATGGCACGCAGTACGTTCGGTTTCAAGTACCTTTAAGTAATTTTCTTCAACCTAATTCTCTTATCCGTATTGGATGTTATGCTCCTTATGGAAATACTTACTACATAGATGATATTCTCATCGATAACGCACCAACTCCTAAACCAATAATATTATCAAGTCCTACCGATAATGGAATGAATGTTCATTGGAATCAATCTACAGCCACAGATTTTTACAGATATAGGATCATTCTTTCTACAGATGCAAACAGTGTAAATAATTTTTATGTAGCACCTATTTTAAGTAATAGAACAGAAACAAAGGTGTTCGATATATTCACAAATACAAAATTGGATACAGTGCTCACTGATCTAACTTTTTCAAACACCACGTATTATGCAAAAGTTTACGAGGAGGATACACAAAATTTAGTAAACCAAGGTTCAGATCGTTCAGACCTCTCAACTGCTTTTAATATTACTGTACAGACAACTCCGTTTGTTCAAAATTTTGAAGGTTCATTTAATTGGGTTGCAGATTTACCTTGGACGATTACTACTGATGATGCAGGTGATCCCGGACATAGTCCAACTCACGCGTATGAAGATAGCCCACAGGGAAATTATGATGCAAATGCCGATAGAAGATTAACTGCTCAGATAAACTTAGCTGGTGTTCAAAGACCAACATTAAAATTTAACCATAAATACTCTTTTGAAACTGGATCCGATTATGGAGTCCTCGAAATTTCAGTTGATAATATAAATTGGACTGCATTAAACGGATTTACTGGTAATACTGGAAGTGAATGGGAATCAAGAACTTATGATGTAGGAGTTCTAAAACAACAAAGCACTGGCTATATAAGATTTAAAACCTTATCAAATGGCAACAATCAACAAGATGGCTGGCATATTGATGATGTAGAAATATTTAACAATGCTAAAACACAATCATTCCCATTTTTTGATGATGTTGAAGTTGATACATTTTCACAAAACCATTGGATTGCCGGTAGTTTTGATCTAAAACTTGCGAATGCATACAGCGGCGCACAAGTATGGTCATTAAAACCTTCCGGTGGTTCTTATAATTATCTAACTTTAGCTGGTAAGATGAATTTATCTTCAGCACCTAATCCTTATTTATCCTTCTGGGTAAAAAAAGCTGATGGAGGTACCGGTGCTTTGAGTATCGAAGCCTCTAATGACGGCGGGTTAACCTGGACGGCTTTAGCACAACCAAGCTTTAATAGCACGCAGTACGTTTGGTTTGAATCTTCGTTGAGCAATTTTAGACAGGCAAATGTTCTAATTAGAATTGGATGTTTTTCTCCGTATGGCGGATCATACTATATCGATGATATCTTAATTGATAATGCACCAACACCAAGGTCATTAACACTCCTAACTCCTACTAACAATGGAATGAAAG